>DQVI01000097.1 GCA_015661825.1 Novosphingobium capsulatum | reverse complement strand
GCTGGCCGGCAGCGCCGTGGCCCGGGCCCTCGCGGGCGCGCAGGCCCATCACTCGACCGACGCCAAGGGCGTGGCCGTGGCCGACCTGCCCCAGCTCCATTCGGCTGATCGCAAGTTCATGAGCGGGGCCTATTCGGTCGCCGGGCCCAATCAGGAGACGTTCACCGGCGAAGGCTATCCGGTCAACGAATTCATGGTCTTCCTCGAAGGCGGGGTCACCCTCACCTCTGCGGACGGCACCGTCCTTGCGGTCAGGGCCGGGGACAGCGTGAGCATTCCCAAGGGCTGGCTGGGCACCTGGTCCTCGCCCGGCTATCGCAAGTTCTACGTGATCTACGACCCCGACAACCCGGTCGAATGAGGCCTGTCGAGTGAGACGCGATCACGCCGCGCGGACGCGGGTGATCGTATCCTGAAACGCGCGATAGGCGTCCTCGCCCAGATAGGTGGCGTACTGGCAGCGGGCCAGCGCCGCCTCGGGCGGAAAGATCACCGGGTTGTTGCGATAATCGGGCTCCATCAGCGCCAGCGCGGCCCCGTTGGGGGTGGGATAGCGGATCGTGCGGGCAATGTCGGCCCCGGCCTGCGCGCTCAGCAGATAGTTGATGAAGGCATGGGCCGCCTTGGGATTGGGCGCGCCAGCGGGAATGCAGAGCTGGTCGGATTGCAGGATCGAGCCTTCCTTGGGCACGACGAAGGCCAGATCCTTGTCCTCGCGCATGACCTGGGCGATATCGCCATTGTACTCGATCACGATGTCGCAATCGCCCGAAAGCAGGAGATCCTGCCCGTTGTCGTCGTGGAACGTGGCGATATTGTCTTTCTGGCGGATCAGCAGGTCCTGCACTTTGGCAAGAGCCCCCTTGTCGAACCGGTTCATGTCGGCGCCCTGATAGATCTCGGTCAGCCGGCACAAGTCCGCCGCATCCGACAGCACCGCGATGCGCCCCTTGTAGCGCGGCGAATCGAGCACCCATTTCCAGCTGTCGGGCACGCCATCGACCTTCGACTTGCGATAGCCGATACCCAGCACCAGCCAGGTATAGGGCACCGCATATTTGCGGCCCGGATCGAACGGGGCGTCCTGGAACCGGGGCAGGATGTTCTTCATGTTGGGCAGCTGGGCGTGGTCGAGCGGCATCAGCATGCCCGCCCTGGCCATGCGCTGGACGAAATCGTTGCCCGGCACGATCACGTCATAGCCCGGATTGCCGCCGCGCAGCTTGGCGAACAGCTCGTCGTTGTTGGAATAGAGGCTCATGTTCACGCCGATGTCGCTGGCCTCTTCAAAGCCCGACAGCGTGTTCTTGCCGACATACGTATCCCAAGTGTAGAAATTGAGCGTCTGCGCGGGCTTCTTCTTGCAGCCTGCCAGCCCCGAGAACGAAATGCCCACAGCCGCCGCGCCCAATCCGGCCAGAATCCCCCTTCGCGTCGGATGGGCAGGCATGACGGTGGGCATGGCGGGGGTCGGGGTAGTGGTCATGGTCGCCCTCATGGTCTGGCCCGTCTGGATTTCGGGCATTGCTTTTGATCGTGATATGTGATCACAGGGCAAGGGTAAAGCCCCCAGGCAGGGAAGAACCGCGATCATGGCATCCGACGACCATTCCGCCAATGGACTTACCGACGGCCTTACCGATGGATTTTCAAGGCGCGCGTTCGTCCGCTCCGCCACCGCGGCAAGCACCGCACTGGCCACGGGATTGGGCAGCGCCCCCGCACAGGCCGCCCCCGCCCTCCACCCGGCCGAACCCGGGGCCCTCTATCCGCCGCTGCGCACCGGCATGCGCGGCGCCCACCCCGGCTCGTTCGAGGTCGCCCACGCCTTGCGCGATGGCGAACAGGTCGGCCAGGCGCTGGCAGGCCCGGCCAGCGAGACTTACGATCTGGTCGTCGTGGGCGGCGGCATCAGCGGGCTGAGCGCCGCCCTGTTCTATCAGGACCGCCACCCGGACGCCAAAATCCTCATTCTCGACAACCACGACGATTTCGGCGGCCACGCCAAGCGCAACGAATTCATGGTGCGCGGGCACCGGCTGATCCTCAACGGCGGCACGGCGGGAATCGAAAGCCCCACCCCCTACAGCGCGCAAGCCGATGGCCTGCTGCGGCGGCTGGGCATCGACGTGCCCGCGCTGGCCGCCCGCTATGGCGATGGCGAGAGCGAGGACGGCACGCTGGCGGGGGTGCACCTGGGCCGCGCGGCCTTCTTCGACAAGGAACACTTCGGGCGCGACGCGCTCGTCCCCCTGCCCGAGGAGGGGCCCCTTGGCGACGCGCTCGCGCAGGCCCCGCTCTCCCCCGCCGCCCGCGCCCAGATCGCCGCGCTCGAAGCGGGCGCCACCGATCCGCTTGGGGCCATGCCGATGGCGCAGCGCAAGGACTACCTGAGCACCATCAGCTATCGCGACTACCTGATGAAGCACGGCGGACTGGGCGAGGAAGCACTGCTGTTCTACCAGAACCGCCCGCTCGGCTGGTGGTGCGTGGGGGCCGACGGGATCTGCGCGCTCGATGCCTGGGGCACCGGTTTCTTCCCCGGTTTCAAGGGCCTCAAGCTGGAAAAAGGCGGCACGATGCGCATGGGCTATACCCCGCGCGGCTTTGCCAGCACCGGGGGCAGCTATGATTTCCATTTCCCCGACGGCAATGCCACGATCGCCCGCCTGCTGGTCGCCCGGCTGATCCCCGGATTCATGGCGCCGGGCATCACGCCCGAACAATCGATCCTTGCCCCTTGCGACTATGGCGCGCTCGACCGCCCCGGAAACGTCGTGCGCCTGCGCCTGTCGACCCCTTGCGTCCACGCCGTCAACCGCGATGGGGCTGGCGTCGATCTTGTCACCGTCCATGCGCAAAAAGCCCGCAAGATCGCCGCGCGCCATGTCGTGATGGCCTGCTGGTCGATGATCGTGCCCTATCTCGTCCCCTCGCTCCCCGCCGAACAGAAAGCCGCGCTGCACGAACTGGTCAAGGAACCGCTCGTCTATGTCAGCGTTGCGCTCGACAACTGGCGCGCCTTTGCCAAGGCCGGGCTGGGCTCGATCCAGTTCCCGCAGGCCTTCTATCACAGCGCCTCGCTCGACCGCCCGGTGACCATCGGCGGCCATCAGGGGCCACGCTCACCCGATGATCCGATCCTCGTTCACCTGACTCACATCCCCCACCAGCCCGGCCTTCCCGAACACGACCAGAGCCGCGCGGGCCGCGCGCAATTGCTGGCCACCGATCTCGCCCGATTCGAAGATGAAGCGCGCGACCTGCTCACCCGCGCGCTCGGCCCCCATGGCTTCGACGCCACGCGCGACATCGCCGCGATCACCGTCAACCGCTGGCCCCATGGCTATGCCCCCGAATACAACGCGCTGTGGGATGCCCGGACCGACGATGATCCCGCCGCCCCGCACCGGGTCGCCCGCCGCCCGTTCGGCGCCATCGCGCTCGCCAATTCCGACACGGGCCGCGCGGCCTATACCGACAGCGCCATCGACCAGGCCTGGCGCGCGGTGGGCGAGTTGCTCGGCCCACCCGCCGCCCCTGCCTGAACAGTCCGACCGGACCGCTCTCCCTCCCTGCGCAATCGTGCGCACCCTGCTGTCATTATACTGTAGACGCGGGGCGGCGTTCGTATTACCTTATCCACAATAAGTATTACTAACATGGGTGGACAAGTATTACGAGGGCCAGGACATGAACGGAGTTCGGGTAGGTAACAGGCTGATAGGAACACAGGCGCCGGTCACCGTGGGCTGGGAAAACGTCCCCCGCGTCGAGGGCGGGCCGGTGAAGCAGGCATTTTTCACCTATTTCCAGCCAGCGGTGCTCTTCGCGATCATCCTGTTCTGGTGCTATGCACCCAATTCCATCGCCAAGGCATCGGTGGCAATCGGAATTGGCATTGCTTTCAAGGCCTTGCTTCTTTTTCTGGAATGGCTTTTCCCGCGTCACGACAGCTGGAAGCTGACATGGAAAGAATTGACCACCGACCTTTTCTATGTCGGACTCGGCTATACTGCGATCCGCATTGTCGATGACTATATCGGCTCTGGCGTGATGGTCGAATCGATCCAGCACTTCTTCCACTGGGACAAGTTCGACTGGTTCCTTGGCCTCCCCATTCTGGTTCAGGCCTTCCTGATCTCGTTCATCTTCGATTTCGGGCAATACTGGATGCATCGCGGGATGCACAACTGGTACCCGCTGTGGCTGCCCCACTCGGTTCACCACTACATCACCCAGCTCAACATCAACAAAGGCGCGGTCGGCAATCCGGTCGAGATCTTCCTGATCGGCCTGGGTATCGGCGGCTTCTTCGATTTCCTGCCGCGCGCAGCACTGCTCGCAGGCGGGATCGGCATGGCCATCAGCACCTACCAGCACATCAACGTGCGTTTCAACACGCCGGCCTGGTGGCGCTTCCTGTTCAACACCACCGAGCATCACAGCGTGCACCACTCGCTCGATTTCGAGGCGAGCCGGAGCAACTATTCGGGCACCTACATCTTCATCGACCGCATGTTCGGAACCTGCGTCGATGGCGAGGCCGAAGTGCTGGGCATGGAAGGCGGGCGCCGCATGGGCCTGCGCGAACAGATGACCTTCCCGTTCACCGACGCCTGGAAGACGATCAAGGGCAAGTTTGCCCGTCATCCGGACACCGTCCCGGCGGAATGAACCTGCGAGCCGCATGAAACGGACCGGAAAGGCGCCAGCCCCCCGCCTTTCCGCCACCCGCTCTCCGGTCATTCACACCCCCACCCCATCCCGGATCTTCATCCGGGCCGTACCGACACACTCTCCCAACGGAGAAAGCATGAACGCGCGTATCATCGACTGGATCTGGCATGTTCGGGGTAGCCTGCCACTCACACCGGGCCAAACGCCCGACGAGGCCTTCGACCGTCTCGAACCCCTGTTCGGAGAGTCCGGAACCAGCCACACCCGGCGCGACTCCACGCTCACCTTCACCAAGAAGGACCAGGCCGCGCAGGACAAGATGGCGGTCTTCGACCATGGCGAACTGCGCATCGAGGAAAGCCCGACCGGCCCGATCCTGCGCTATCGCCTCAACAGCCGCGCGCTGCTGCTGTGCTTCCTCGCGCCGCTGCTGTTTCTGGGGCTGGCCCAGTTGACCGTGCTGCTCGCCCGCCCGGAAAAGCCCGATACTGCGCAAGTCGACGCCAGCGGCAAGCCGGTCGGGAAAAAGAAGGTCGAACGGCCGATGAACCCGATCGACAAGGCGCTGGGCATGCCCGCGCCCGAAAAGCCCAAGGATGGCGACAAGGACAAAAAGTCCAACCCTCGCAAGCCCTCGACGACCCCGGCCTATGTCTTTGCCGGCCTGTTCGCCGCGCTCTATGTGATCGGCCGTTTCCTCGAAGCCTGGCTGATCAAGGGCCTGTTCCGCAAGCGCCTGATGGCCGCCTGACCACCTAATCAACCCGTGCCCGGTAGACTCACTGGGCCAGATTCACTGAGCCAGATTCACTGGGCCAGACTCACTGCGTAAGCCGTTCCCAGTCCTGCATGAGGTCGGCACAATCGCCGATGTCACCCAGAACGGCTTCAGCCAGCCCCCGGGCATCGCCCTTGGCGATGGCCTTGGTGGCGGCCTGATGGTGATCGACCAGCGCGGCCGTGCCATAGCGGCCATAGACCACGCGCATGAACGGCCCGAACTGCATCCACAGGCTCTCGATCATGCGGTTGGCCAGCGGCATCGGCGCCGCGCTGTAGATCAGCGAGTGGAAGCGGAAGTTCGATTCCATGTAGGCGTTCACGTCGCCCTCGCCCAGCGCGGCATCGGTCGCCTCGTCGGCGGCGCGGATCGCCCGCAACCGCTCGGCATTGATGTATGGCAGGGCCGCCATCGCCGCCTCGGGTTCGAGCAGGGTGCGCAGGCGCATGATTTCCTCGAACCGTTCAAGCGTCATGCGCGGCACCATGACCGCGCGCTTGGACCGGATGTCCACCGCCCCTTCCGCCGCGATCCGGCTGAGCGCATCGCGCACGGGCATCTGGCTGACCCCCATCTGCTGGGCAAGGCCGCGTGTCGAAATGCCCACCCCCGGCGCGATCTTGCCGGTGATCAGGCGATAGCGCAGGTCGTTGTAGACCTGCTCGCGCAGCGAGGACGTGGCCTCGGCCACTTCCTCGACCGCAGCGCCGGCAGCCTTCGCCCCGGTTTTTGAAGACGCCTTTGCAGCCGCCTTCGCACCGGCCTTGGCAACCCTGGGCGTGCGCGCGGGCTTGGCCGCAGCCTTGACCAGGCCAGCTTTCGGCGCGGTCACTTTCGCGGAGCCGGCCTTCGCGAGACCGGCTTTCGCGGGGGCAGCCTTGGCCTTGGGGGCCGATACCTTGGCTGCAGAGGCCTTACCCGCGAGGGCCTTCTCTGGAAGTGTCTTCTCCGGGAGTGCCTTATCCACGGGCGCCTTCACGGGTGCGCCTTGCTCAGCCTTGCCCTGCCCGTTCGCCCCGGTGGCGCCGTTCTTCATGCCTGTCCTGTCCAAACTCGCTGTGGCTTTGCAGCGATCCTAGAGTCTGATTGCGAATTCACCAACCGGCGAATTGTCCAATGCGCAAAAACCGTGCGTTTCCGTTGACGCCCCGCCGCACGCACCTTATCTGTGATCATAGATACTCGAAAGGCCGCGTCCACGATGTCCTCTCTCCGCAATCACGACATTCCCGCCCTGCGCCAGCTCGATGTCGCGCATCACCTGCCCGCGCAATCGAGCTACGCCCTGCAACAGGAACTGGGCGGCAGCCGCATCATCACCCATGCCAAAGGTTGCACGGTCACCGATGGCGAGGGGCACAGCCTGCTCGACGGCATGGCCGGGCTGTGGTGCGTGAACGTGGGCTACGGGCGCGACGAACTGGCCGAAGTGGCCTATCGCCAGATGCTCGAACTGCCCTATTACAACACCTTCTTCCGCACCGCGACGCCCCCGCCGGTCGAACTGGCCGCGCGTCTGGCCGGGCTGCTTGCCAAGGCACACGGCGGCGAATTGCAGCACATCTTCTTCAATTCGAGCGGGTCGGAATCGAACGACACCGTGTTCCGCCTCGTGCGGACCTACTGGATGCTCAAGGGCCAGGGCGACCGCAGCGTCTTCATCAGCCGCCACAACGCCTACCATGGATCGACCGTCGCCTCGGCCAGCCTTGGCGGCATGGATTTCATGCATGTGCAGGGCGGCCTGCCGATCCCCGGCATCGAACATGTGATGCAGCCCTATCCGTTCGGCGAGGGCTTTGGCGAAGACCCGGAAGCGTTCGCCGCCCGCGCGGCGCAGGCCATCGAGGACCGCATCCTGGCCATTGGCCCGGAAAAAATCGCCGCCTTCATCGGCGAGCCGGTCCAGGGCGCAGGCGGCGTGATCATCCCGCCCCCCGGCTACTGGCAGAAGGTCGAGGCGATCTGCCGCAAATATGGCATCCTGCTCGTCGCCGACGAAGTGATCTGCGGCTTTGGCCGGCTGGGCAGCTGGTTCGGCTTCCAGCATTTCGGCTTCACGCCCGACATTGTGTCGATGGCCAAGGGGCTGTCCTCGGGCTACCTGCCGATCTCGGCCACCGCCGTCAGCCGCGAGATCGTCGCAACCTTGCGCGCCTCGGGCGAGGAATTCGTCCATGGCTATACCTATTCGGGCCATCCGGTCTGCGCCGCGGTGGCGCTGGCCAACCTCGACATTCTCGAACGCGAAGACCTGATCGGTCGCACCGCGCGCGACACGGGCCCCTATCTGGCCGCCGCCATGGCCGAGCGCCTCGCGCCCCATCCGCTGGTGGGCGAGGCACGCTCGCTCGGCCTCATCGGCGCGGTCGAGATCGTTGCCGAAAAGGGCACCAACCGGCGCCACGGCGGCGGCGGGAAAGCCGGGCCGATCGTGCGCGACCACTGCATCGCGCGCGGGCTGATGGTGCGCGCGATCCGCGATTCCATCGTGATGAGCCCGCCGCTGGTGATCACCCATGCGCAGATCGACCAATTGGTCGACACCATCGCCGCCGCGCTCGATGATGCGGGCGAGGCGCTGTCCAAGCTGTAAGGGGCCAAGCTGTAAGGTCGCCACGGTTGCGGAGGGCCCCGGACCTGATCCGGGGGCCCTTTCAGGCCGCCTCGAACCCCGCCTGAAGCGGAATCGAGCGCACGCGCTTGCCCGTCGCGGCAAACAGCGCATTGGCCACCGCCGGGCCAATGATCGCCGCGGGCGGTTCGCCCATGCCGCCCGGCGCATTGTCGGTGGGCATCACATGAACCGCCACGCGCGGCGCCTCGTTCATGCGCAGGGCGCGCACGTCGTGGAAATTCGACTGCGCGATCCGCCCCTTGTCCAGCGTCACCCCGCCATAAAGCGCGGCGGACAGCGCGAATGTCACCCCGCCCTCAACCTGCGCCCGCACCCCGAGCGGATTGACCGGCACCCCGCAATCGACCGCAACGGTCACCTGCGGCACGGAAATCTGCTTGTCCGCCCCCACTTTCACATGGGCCACGGCGGCAAGGCAGGTGTCCCAGATGTGAAGGACGGCCAGCCCCAGTCCTTCCCCCTGCGGCATGGCCTTGCCCCAGCCCGCCTGCGCGGCGGCCTTTTGCAGGACGGCCCGCGCGCGTGGATCGGTGATCTGGGCCAGCCGCCATGCCAGCGGGTCCTGCCCGGCGGCATGGGCCAGTTCGTCGGCAAAGCTCTCGATCACGAACGTATTGCGAAGAC
Organism: Novosphingobium capsulatum; assembly: GCA_015661825.1. Classification (GTDB taxonomy): domain Bacteria; phylum Pseudomonadota; class Alphaproteobacteria; order Sphingomonadales; family Sphingomonadaceae; genus Novosphingobium; species Novosphingobium pituita. Next base: position 14,450 of record DQVI01000097.1, on the reverse strand, counting down.
CACCCACCCCGCGCCACCAACCGGTCGGCATGCAGCTTTCGACCTGACGAAACGTGACCAGCCGGGCGGTGGCCGGATAGAGCGGCGCAATCGCCCCATCGACCGCGTCGTCATCCACGCCGCCAAATTTGTCGCCCATCAGCCGCGCCATGATCGAGGAGCCCGCGATCCGGTGCTCCCACGAGACTGGCGCCCCCGCCTTGTCGAGCCCCGCCGCGATCCGGTCGACATAGGCCGGGCGCACCACGTCGTGCTGGATGTCTTCCTCGCGCGTCCACACCAGCTTGACCGGATAGGCCACTTTGGCCGCCAGTTGCACGGTGCGCTCGACCATGTCGGTTTCGAGCCTGCGGCCAAAGCCGCCGCCCATCAGGAAATTGTGAAACCGCACTTTTTCGGGGGCCAGCCCCAGCACGCGGGCCGCCGCCGCGCGGGCGTCGGTCGGCACCTGGCTTCCGGCCCAGACTTGCGCGCCCTGCGGCGTTACATGGGCGGTGCAATTGCCCGGCTCCATCGTCGCATGGGCAAGGAAGGGCTGGTGATAGGTCGCCTCGACCACGCGCGCGGCGCCCGCGCGCGCGACGGCCAGATCGCCCTGCGCCTTGGCCGTCACGCCCGGCACCTGCACGGCCTGTTCGATCGCGGCGATCACCTGCGCCTGCCCGACCGTGGCATTGGCGCCCTCGTCCCAGACGGGCGCTGCGGCGGCAAGGCCCTGCTTCGCCGACCACAGGTTGCTCGCAGTCACGAACAGGCAATCGGGCAGCGCGATCACGTCGACGACACCGGCCACGGCCTTTGCCGCCGCCGCATCGTGGCGGGCCAGCCTGCCCCCGAACACCGGCGACTGGGCCAGCGTGGCGATCTTCATCCCCGGCACTTGCACGTCGATGCCAAAGGGGGCCTTGCCGCGCACTTTGGCCGCCGAATCGAGCCGGGGGGTGTCCTTGCCGATGATCTTCCAGTCCGCCGGGGCGAGCGGCACCGCATCGGTCGGCAGCGGCGCGGCCATGGCCTGCGCCAGCAATGCGCCATAGGCCAGACGGCGGTCCCCCCGCGCGGGATCGACCACCGCGCCATCATCCAGCACGAGCCCGGCGGGCGCGACCTTCCATGTGCGGGCCGCCGCCCCGATCAGCGCGGCGCGGGCATTGGCCCCAGCCTGCCGCAAGGGCTTCCACAGCTCGCGGATCGAGGTCGAGCCGCCCGTGCCGGTGTCGATGGGCGCGAAACGGGCCGGGTCGGCCTCGGGAATCGCAACGTGAACCGCCGTGGGCGAAACGCCCAGTTCCTCGGCCACGATCATCGTGATCGCGGTCAGGATGCCCTGCCCCATCTCGGTCTTGGGCAGGGCCAGCGAAACGGCGCCATCGGGCAGCACCGCGAGAAAACCGGTGATGGCCAGCGGCGCGGGCCCTGCCGCGCAAGCCGCCCCCAGCGGCACCACCAAAGCGCCAGCCAGCCCACTGGCCAGAGCTGCCGACCCGGCCAGAAACCCGCGTCGCGACGCAGACGGAGCCTTGAGTCCCTGTTCCATGCCTGCCCCCTCAAGCCTTGGCCAGTTGCGCCGCGCGATGGATCGCGGCGCGGATGCGGGTGTAGGTGCCACAGCGGCACAAGTTGCCGCTCATGCCTTCGTCGATGGCGGCATCGTCAGGGGCCGGATTGGCCTTGAGCAGGGCCGCCGCCGCCACGATCTGGCCGGGCTGGCAATAGCCGCACTGCACCACGTCGAGTTCCTCCCAGGCTGCCGTCAGGGCCTTGCCCAGCGGCTGGCCGGTGAGGCCCTCGATCGTGGTCACGGCCTTGCCCGCCACGGCGGAGACCGGTGTCTGGCAGGCGAACAGGCGTTCGCCCTCGACCAGCACGCTGCACGCCCCGCACAGGCCCGCCCCGCACCCGAACTTTACCCCCGTCACCCCCGCCAGATCGCGCAAGGCCCAGAGCAGGGGCATGTCCTGATCGGCGGCCAGCGTGCGGGGTGTGCCATCAACCGTCAGGGTGACGGAAGGGAGCGAAGCGGCGGAAAGCGGGGCGGTCATTGTGCGGCGTCCTGTCAGTGCAGGGTCTTGAGGTAGGCGATCATGTCGGCGCGCTTCTTGGGATCGGGGATCGCCACGGCCATGCGCGTGCCCGGCACGAGCTTGCCCGGCGCGGTCAGGAACGTATCGAGCGTCCTGGCGTCCCAGGTCTTGCCCGAAGCCTTGAGCGCGGCGGAATAGGCAAACGGGGTGCTGGCGGCCTTGCGGCCCACGACACCGAACAGGTTGGGCGCGGCAAAGCCCTTGGCGCCCGCCGTGTTCACATGGCACATCTGGCACTGCTGCTTGAACATGGCAGCACCGGCCCCGGCGTTCTGGGCATGGGCGGGCGCCGTCACGCTCGCAGCCAGACCGGCAAGGGCAGAAACAATCCAATTGATGCGACGCATTTGCGATCGTCCTCAGGCAAAAGATCGAAAAAGACCGGCCCCCTCGGGATTCACAGGGTAACCGACGATACACCGCCACACCGCAAGGAGCCGCCCCGAACAGCCGCCCCCGCGATGCCGCAGTGCAACACGAGTGTGCACGATACCCCCCGCAAGGTCCAATGATTCAAGCGCGAATCCGGCCACGAATCCAGCCGCCGGACCGGCTTTTGCGAAAGAGCATCATCGCGGCAGGCCATCGTCATCCGAAAGGGAAAATCAGGCGAAAATGCCGCCCGCCCTTCCGCTTCAGATGCCCAGCCGGTCACGCAGCGTGTACCATAGCGAACCCAGCGTGCTGAGCGGCGCGCGCAGCGCCTGCCCGCCCGGAAACGGCAGGTGGGGCAGCCTTGCAAACACATCGAAGCGTTCGTGCTGCCCGGCCACCGCCTCGGCCAGCAGGCGCCCGAGCAATTGCGTGGTGGTGACCCCGTGCCCGCTGTCGCCATGCGAGAAGAACACGCGCGGATTGAGCCGCCCCACTTCGGGCATGCGGCTCAAGGTCATCGCGAACGTCCCGCTCCAGGCGAAATCGAACGGCACGTCGGCCAGTTCGGGGAATGTCTTGCGCAAGCCGGGGCGGATCTTGGCGTCCACGCTCACCGGGTCCTGCCCGCCATAGACGATGCCCCCGCCATAGAGCAGGCGCCCGTCCGCCGTGCGGCGGAAATAGTCGAGGATGTAGTTGGCGTCCTCGACACAGACATTGCTGGGCAGAAGCTTTTCCGCAAGATCGCCCAAGGGCGGCGTCGTCACGATCTGGCTCGACACCGGCATGATCCGCGACGACAGGCGCGGCAGCGCGTCGCCCAGATAGGCATTGCCGCAAATGACCAGAAAATCGGCGGAAACCTCGCCCCGCGCGGTGACCACACGCGGATGGTCGCCGCTCTCGTCGATGCGTTCGACCGGCGAATGCTCGAACAGGCGCCCGCCCATCGCCTCGAAGGCCGCAGCCTCGCCCAGCAGGAAGTTGAGCGGATGGAAATGGCCGCGCAAGGGATCGAGAATACCCCCGACATAGCGGTCGGAGCGGACATGATCGCGCAAGCCCGCGCGGTCGAGCACGGTGATCGCCCCATGGCCATGATCGGCCCAGACGCTCGCCTCGTGCTCCAGCCCGCGCATCTGCCGCGCGGTGAGCGCCACGCCCAGCCCGCCATCGACCAGATCGCAGGCAATGCCATGGCGCGCCACCCGCTCGCGGATGATCGCGGCCCCTTCGAGCGCGACTTTGCCCAGATCGCGTGCGACTCGCGGGCCGTGGCGCGCTTCCAGCACGTCGAGCCCCCGGCTGTAGCCGTTGATCAGTTGCCCGCCATTGCGCCCCGAGGCGCCCCAGCCCACGCGCTCGCCCTCGACGACGATGACATCATAGCCCTTGCCCGCCAGTTCGAGCGCCACCGACATCCCGGTGAACCCCGCCCCGACCACGCAGACGCTGGCCTTGTGCGCGCCTTCGAGAATCGGGCGCGCCGGGGCCGGAGCGGCGCTCGCCGCATACCATGTCGGCATTCCGGCATAGGCGCGGGCCGGAGCAGGCGCCATTACAGCAACCCCAGATAAGTATCGTATTCGAAGCGGTCGATCTGGCGCAGGAACATCGCGCGGTCCTGCTGCTTGCAGGCCAGATAGATCGCGCAGAACCGCGCGCCGAACATTTCCGCCGCGCGCTCCGAGGCGGCAAAGGCAGCCATCGCCGCGCCCCATTCGACCGGCAGCGGGGCCCCGGCGCCCGGCTGCATCGGATCTTGCGCGGGGGGCGGCATCGCGCCTTCCTCGATCCCCTGCATCATCGCGCCCAGCATCGCGGCCATGGCGATGTAGGGGTTCACGTCGGCCCCGGAAATGCGATGCTCGATCCGCGTCGCCTTGGCGTCCCCGGCAATCACCCGGATCGCCGCCGACCGGTCATCGATCCCCCAGCCTGCCGATGTTGGCGCATGGGCATCGGGACGGAACCGGCGGAACGAATTGTAATTGGGCGCAAAGGCCAGCATCGTCTCGGGCATGGCAGCCAGCAGCCCGGCCACGGCATGAAACAGCGCGTCGGACGGGCCACCCTCGGGCCGGGCCAGCACATTGGCGCCCGAAGCATCCAGAAGGCTGGCATGGATGTGCATGCCGCTGCCCGAACAGTCGCCATAGGGCTTGGCCATGAACGTCGCGCCCAGACCCTGCGCGGCGGCCAGCGCGCGCACGATCCGCTTCATCAGCACGGTATCGTCTGCGGCGGCTAGTGCGTCGGCACGGTGAAGCAGGTTCAGTTCATACTGGCCCGGCCCCGCCTCGCTCACCACGGCGTCAGCCGGGATGCCCATGGCGTGGGCCACGTCCATGATCTGGTCGAACAGCGCGACATGGGCGGTGAGCGCGCTGGTCGAAAGCGTATCGTTGCGCGCCATGTTGCCATCGGGCGGCACGGGCAGGCCCTGATCGAGGCGGTAGAGATAGAATTCCAGTTCGGTCGCCACCACCGGGGTCAGCCCGCGCGCGGCATAGCGCGCCAGAACGGCCTTGAGCACCCCGCGCGGATCGGCCTGCGCGGGCGTGCCATCAGGCCCTTCATCGCGCCCGACCATTTCGAGGAAGACCTGCGCGCTGTCCTCGCCCAGCCAGGGCGCCTTGCTCCAGCGCCCGGCCACCGGCCAGCACAGCCCGTCCGGGTCACCCGTGCCGAAGGCCAGCCCGGCCTCGGGCACATCACAGCCCCAGGCATCGAGCGCGAAGATCGAGAGCGGCATCGGCAGCCCCTTGGCCGCCAGCCCCAGCGCCTTGTCGCGCACCATCCATTTGCCGCGCGGCGCCCCGTTCACGTCGACGAGAAAGGCCTCGACGCGGGCTACTTCAGGGTGCGCGTCGAGCCAGTCGGCAAACGAGGCGTCAGCAAACGAGGGGGAGGCGGGAGCGATGGCAGAATTCATAGTGTGATCACATATTGCATCGTCCAGCGGCTGTCCAGCCTCTAACCGGACCTGCCTCTTCCACCACCCCATGCCCCATTCTCCCGGAGGAGGAAAGCCCCGCGCACGGCCCCGCCGCAAGACCCGAGCGACGCAATGAAAAAACCGCGCAAGCCCGGTCGGTCCGCCCTTGCGCCGAAGCCCTGCGCGGGCCTTGTCCCACACAAAAACCGTGCCCGACCATCACCAGGCCGCGCAGACGGCTTGCAAGCGCGCAATTGATCCCACATAGTGATCACACATTTTCAGACCGGACCGCGCCCCACGATGACGAGCCCCAGCCTGCCCGCCCAGATTCCTTCACGCCTTCCCTCGCTCAGCGTGATCGGCGCCGAGCGTGCGCCTGCTGCCAGCGGGGAAAGCCTCGACAACCTGGATCCGGGCACGGGCCGCATGCTCAACACCCTGCCCGCCGGCAGCGCCGCCGACATCGACCGCGCCGTGGCCGCCGCCCGCGCCCGGTTCGAGGGCGGGCAATGGCGCGACATGAAGCCCGCACAGCGCAAGAAGACCATGCTGGCGCTGGCCGACGCGCTCGAAAGCGCCGCCGAGGAATTCGCCGTCCTCGAAACGCTCGATACCGGCAAGCCGATCAGCGACACGCGCGGGGTCGACGTGCCCCTCGCGCTCGATACCTTGCGCTTCTATGCCGAGAGCATCGACAAGATTTACGGCGAAGTCGGCCCGAGCGGCCCGGACAAGCTGTCCTATGCGGTCCACGATCCGCTCGGCGTGATCGGGGCCATCGTGCCGTGGAATTTCCCGCTGCTGATGGCCATGTGGAAGATCGCCCCGGCCATCGCGATGGGCAATTCGATGGTGGTCAAGCCTTCCGAACTGTCCTCGCTCACCGCGCTGCGGCTGGGCGAACTCGCGCTCGAAGCGGGCCTGCCCGAAGGCGTGCTCAATGTGGTGACCGGCACCGGGCCGGACGCCGGGGCGGCGCTGGCGCTGCATCAGGATGTCGACATGATCGCGTTCACCGGCTCGGGCCCGGTCGGTCGCCAGCTCATGCATTATGCCGCCGACAGCAACCTCAAGCGGGTCAGCCTCGAACTGGGCGGCAAGAGCCCGCACATCGTCTTTGCCGACTATCCCGACCTCGACCGCGCGGCACAGGCCGTGGCCTGGGGCATCTTCTACAACCAGGGGCAGGTCTGCACGGCGGGCTCGCGCCTGCTGGTCGAGCGCTCGATCCATGGCGAATTCGTCGAGAAAGTGCTGGCCGTGGCGCGGACCATCGTGCCGGGCGATCCGCTCGATCCGGCAACGAAACTCGGCGCGGTGATCAGCGAGAAACAACTCGACGGCGTGCTGGTGAAAATCGCGCGGGCCCAGCAGGAGGGCGCGGCCCTGCGCCTTGGCGGCAGCCGCGCGCGCGTGGAAAGCGGCGGCTTCTTCCTCGATCCCACGGTGTTCGACGCGGTCGACAACCGGGCCAGCCTCGCCCGCGAGGAAGTGTTCGGCCCGGTTCTCGCGGTGATCCCGTTCGACACCCCGCAGGAGGCGCTCGCGCTGGCCAACGACACCGATTATGGCCTGGCCTCGGGCCTGTGGACCGGCTCGATCGACGTGGCGCAGGCCTTTGCCCGGCGGCTGCGCGCAGGCATGGTCTGGGTCAACGGCTGGGACGCCTGCGACATCACGATGCCGTTTGGCGGCTTCAGGCAATCGGGCTTTGGCCGTGACCGCAGCCTTCACGCGCTCTACAAATATGCCGACATGAAATCCGTGACCATTTCCACCACCGGGATTTTCCCGGCATGAACCGGGCGCCTTCCCGCCTCCTGCTCGGCGTTTCGTGCTGCCTGCGCGAGAATGACGGGGCCGAGCCTGTCCACGGGGTGATCGACCGCTATCTGCGCGCGCCGGCCCGGCATGGCGATTGCGATGTCGTGCTGGTTCCCGCGCTGCCCGGCCTGACCGACTGGACCGCCATGGCCGGTCGGCTCGACGGCTTGCTGCTCACCGGAAGCCCTTCGAATGTCGAACCATGGCGCTATGGCACGCCGGGCGAGGGCCCATTGGGTGACGGCCCGTTCGACCCGGCGCGCGATACCACCACGCTCGCGCTGGCCGGGGCCATGCTGCGCGCGGGCAAGCCGGTCTTCGGCATCTGCCGGGGGTTTCAGGAACTCAACGTCGCCTTTGGCGGCACCTTGCGCGTGCTCGCAACCGATGGACCGGTTTCCCACCATGCGCCCGACGGGGTCAGCCTCGAAACCATGTTCGCGGCCTGCCACCCGGTCGCGCTCAACCCCGATGGCATCATGGCCCGCGCGCTCGGCACGCAGGAGATGACCGTCAACACCGTCCACTATCAGGGCGTCGATGCACTGGGCATGGTCGGGCCGGGCGAGAACCTGACCATCGAGGCGCGCGCGCCCGACGGCCAGATCGAGGCCTTTTCCGCCGATGTCGCCGGGGCCGAAGTCTTTGCCGTGCAGTGGCACCCGGAATGGGACGCCGACAGCAACCCCGCCTCGGCCTGGTTCTTCGCCCACCTCCACGGTGCGATGGAGCGGGCGCGAACCCGCACGCACGCAGACGCAGGAGCCGCCTGAAGATGATGAGCACCTGGGACAGGAGCAAGGGCTCGTTCCTCGCGGTGATCGCTGCACCGGCCCTGTGGATCGTGCTGTTCTTCGTGGTCCCGCTCAGCGTGATCTGGGCCTACAGCTTTGGCCGCACGCTCGGGCTGACCGAAGTGGCCGTGACGGGCACGCTGGCCAACTATGCGCGGGTGTTCGATCCGGTCTACCTGATGATCTTTGGCAAGTCGCTGGTCTTTGCCGGGCTGACGACCGCAGTGTGCCTGCTGGTGGGCTTTCCCTATGCGCTGGCGATGACCTTTGCCTCGGATCGGGGCAAGATCCTGCTGTTGCTGGGGATCATGCTGCCGTTCTGGACCAACCTGCTGGTGCGCACCTATGCGCTGATGGCGGTCATGCGCACCGAGGGCTATATCAACGACGTCTTCGGCCTTGTCGGGCTGGGCCCGTTCGAGATGCTGCACACCAATTTCGCGGTGATCGTCGGCCTCGTCTATGTCCACCTGCCGTTTATCGTGCTGCCGCTGTATTCGACGCTCGACCGGATGGACCGCTCGCTGATCGAGGCCAGCCTCGATCTGGGCGCAGGGCACATCACCACGATGCTCAAGGTGGTGATCCCGATTGCCAAACCGGGCATTCTCTCGGCGATCATGCTCACCTTCATTCCCGCGCTCGGCTCCTACCTCACGCCCGACCTGCTGGGCGGGCCCGACAGCCAGATGATCGCCAGCGTGATCGAACGCCAGTTCAAGCGCGCGAACGACTGGCCGTTCGGCGCGGCGCTCTCGTTCATGCTGATGTATCTGACACTGCTGGCCATGGGCCTGCGCGCGCTTTACGAGCGGCGCCAGTCTGGTGCACGCACGGCGGGAGAAGCCTGATGTCCGGCAAGAACCCCATCGGCCCGCTCGACTATGCCCGCCGCTGGCCCTTGCGGCTCTGGGTGGGCGCGGTGATCCTGTTCCTCTACGTCCCGCTCGCCAGCCTCGTCGCCTTCAGCTTCAACGACAGCCGCCGCACGATCCGCTGGGAGGGCTTCACGCTCGACTGGTATGGCACGCTGGCCAACGACGACGCACTGATCGCGGCCTTCACCAATTCGCTGACCATCGCCTTTCTCTCGATGATCGTCTCGGTCGTGCTCGGCGCGCTCACCGCCATTGCGCTCTGGCGGTTCCGCTTTCCGGGCAAGGGCCTGTTCGACGGGGCGGTCACCCTGCCGATCGTCGTGCCGGAAATCTGCATGGGCGTGGGGATGCTGGTGTTCTTTGGCCAGATCATGCCCTGGCCGCGCGATCTGGTCTGGCCGTTCGATCTGGGCGCCATCGTGATCGCCCATATCACGTTCAGCTTCCCGTTCGTGGCGGTGGTCGTGCGTGCGCGCCTGGCCAGTTTCAACCGCGAGATGGAAGAAGCCGCGCGCGATCTGGGCGCGAGCGAGCTGCGCGCGCTGTGGGACGTGCTCGTCCCCCATGTCCGCCCGGCGCTGATCTCGGGGGCCTTGCTGGCCTTCACGCTCAGCCTCGACGATTTCGTGATCACCTTCTTCACCTCGGGGCCCAACACGGTCACTTTCCCGGTGAAGATCTATTCGATGGTGCGCTTTTCGGTCACGCCCGAGGTCAACGCGGCCTCCACCGTGCTGATGGGGATCACCATCGCCCTCACCGCCATCGGCATGAAGCTGCAAGGCAGTGCCATGACGCAAAGCCACTAGATTTCGGCACAGGAACCCCGCCCCCGCCCATGACCATGACCATGCCCCAGACACTCCAGCCGCTCATCCAGTTCGAGGCCGTCTCCAAGCGCTTCGGCTCGTTCATCGCGGTCGACGATGTCAGCCTCGATATCGAGCGGGGCGAGTTCTTCTCGCTGCTCGGCCCCTCGGGCTGCGGCAAGACGACCCTGCTGCGCATGCTCGCCGGGCTCGAAACGCCCAGCGAGGGGCGCATCCTGATCGACGGGGTCGACATGACCCACGTCCCGCCCAACCGCCGCCCGGTCAACATGGTGTTCCAGTCCTACGCGGTCTTCCCGCACCTGACCGTGGCGCAGAATGTCGCCTATGGCCTGAAGATCGACCGCGTGCCCCGCGACGAGCGCGAGGCGCGGGTGGAAGAGGCGCTCAAGCTGGTCAAGCTCGACGAATTCGGCCACCGCAAGCCCGACCAGCTTTCGGGCGGGCAGCGCCAGCGCGTCGCCCTCGCCCGCGCGCTGGTCAAGCGGCCCAAGGTGCTCCTGCTCGACGAGCCGCTCTCCGCGCTCGACGCCAAGCTGCGCGATGCGATGCGTGCCGAACTCGCCCAGATCCAGCACGATGTCGGCGTGACGTTCGTGATGGTCACCCACGATCAGGACGAGGCGCTGGCCATGGCCAGCCGCTGCGCGCTGATGAACCGGGGCCGCCTGCAACAGGTGGCCGCGCCCGCCGACCTCTATGAATATCCGGCCAACCGCTTCGTGGCCGACTTCATCGGCACGATCAACATGGTCGAGGGCCGCCTGAGCATCGACGAGCCCGATCACGCCGCGGTCACCGCGCGCCAAGTGCCCGCGCCGATCTACCTCGACCACGGTGTCACCGGCGCGCCCGACACGCCGGTCTGGGTGGGCATCCGGCCCGAAAAGATCACCATGACCCCGCTCGCCCAGGGCCGCCCCGAAGGGCCCGCCGCCCTGCCGCAGGCCAATGTCGTGGCCGGAACCATCGTGCGTTCGGCCTATCTGGGCAGCCAGACTCTCTACGACGTGGAAACCGGAGGGGGCATGGTGTTCAAGGTGGCGCGGGCCAATGGCGTGCGCAGCCTGTCACCCTCCCTTGCGACCGGCCTGCCGGTGGGGGAACAGGTGTTCCTCAGCTGGGCACCGGGCGCGCCGGTCGTCTTGCTGGGCTAAGTCGTCCTGCCGGGCCAAGTCATGCTGCCGGAGCAAGTCATGCTGCCGGCGCACAGGCCTTGGAAACTGGAAGGTTGCCCGCGCCCGAGGACAAGCCCATGATCGCACCGCGCCACGGTTTTTCCGAAACGCGTTTTCAAGAACGAGGCCCATCCGATGACCCAGGACTTTGCCGAATGGATCCGCGCCAAGGGCATCAGCGAAGTCGAATGCCTCGTGCCCGACATCAACGGGGTCGTGCGCGGCAAAGTCTGGCCCGCCGACAAGTTCATCGCCTCGGTCGGCAACATGAGCCTGCGCCTGCCCTCGTCGGTCTTCTCGGTCACGATCACCGGCGCCTATGCCGATACCGACGAGGATGATTTCCTCTACCGCGACCCCGACGTGACGCTCCAGCCCGACATCAGCTCGATCTGCGTGGCGCCCGGCTTTCGCACCCCCACCGCCTTTGTCGTGGCCGATGCGCTTCACCGCGATGGCAGTCCCTTCACGGTCGCACCGCGCCATGTGCTCAAACGTATTCTGGCAAAATATGCCGCGATGGGCTGGCAGATGGTCGTCGCGCCCGAACTCGAATTCTACCTGACCGAGATAAATTCCGACCCCGACCTGCCGATCCAGCCCCCGCGCGGGCGCTCGGGCCGGGCGGAAAGCTCGCCCCAGCCCTATGGGCTGGAATCGGTGACCGAATACGAGGACATCATCGAGGAAATCTACGACAATTCGGAAATTGCCTCGCTCCAGCTCGACACGATGATCCACGAGGGCGGCACCGCCCAGCTCGAAATCAACTTCAACCACGGCGATCCCGTCGCGCTGTGCGACCAGGTGGTGATCTTCAAACGCATCGTCCGGCAGGTCGCGCTCAAGCACGGCGTCTATGCAACCTTCATGGCCAAGCCGATGGAAAGCCAGCCGGGCAGCGCGATGCACCTGCACATCTCGGCAGTGGACGAGGCCGGCCACAACCTGTTCGGCACGGACCAGGGCCTGACACAGGAATTTCGCTGGTTCGTGGGCGGGCTGCAACGCTACCTGCCGCAAGTCGTGCCGCTGTTCGCGCCCAACGTGAACTCGTTCCGCCGCATCCGCCCGGCCCACAGCGCGCCGATCAACGTGCAATGGGGCCTCGACAACCGCAGTTGTGGCTTGCGCATCCCGGTCAGCTCGCCGCGCAACACCCGGATCGAGAACCGCCTGCCCGGCGCCGATGCCAATCCCTATATCGCCATCGCCGCCACGCTGGCCTGCGGCTATCTGGGCCTGAGCGAGCGGATCGAGCCGCTCCCGCTGATCACCCGCAACGCGTACAACGAAGCGCGTACCCTCCCCCACAACCTTGATGCCGCGCTCAAGCAGATGATCGAATGCCAGCCGGTGATCGACCTTCTGGGCGCCGAATTCATCAAGGCCTTCCACGAGATCAAGCTCAACGAACTGGCTGCCTACGACGAAGTGATCTCGTCGTGGGAACGCGATCACCTCTTGCTCAAAGCGTGAAGCACCGCCACACCTTGAAGCGATGACCGTTTCCCGCCGCATGTTCCTGCGCGATGCCGGCCTTGCCGGCATCGGCCTCAGCTTTACCGGTGCCATGGCAGGCTGCTCGCGCAGCAAGCCTTCGCGCGCGCTCAACCTCTATACCTGGGACACCTATATCGGCGAGCACACCGTCGCCGATTTCACCAGAGCGGCGGGCGCGGGTGTCAACATCAGCCTGTTTGCCAACAACGACGAACTGTTCGCCAAGCTGCGCGGCGGCAACCAGGGCTATGACGTGATCGTGCCCTCGAACGATTTCGTCGAGCGCATGGTCGCGGCCAATCTGCTCGCCCCGCTCGATCCCGCGAAAATCCCCAACCGGCGCAATATCGCCCCGCGCTTCCTCGATGCGCCGTTCGATCCGGGCCGCCGCTTTTCGATGCCCTATACCTGGATCGTCACCGGCATCGGCTATCGCAAGTCGAAGGTGAAGGGCATTCCCGACAGCTGGAAATGGGTGCTCGATTCCGATGCCTACAAGGGCCGCATCGCCCTTCTGGGCGAGGCCAGCGAACTGTTCGAGATCGGCGCCAAGTATCTGGGCCACCCGGCCAACACCAGCGACCCGGCAGTGATCGAACAGGTCAAGGCCATGCTCATCCGCCAAAAACCCAATATCGCCGCCTTCCACGACGACAACGGGCAGGACATGCTGCTGGCGGGCGATGTTGATCTGGTGATCGAATACAACGGCGACATCGCGCAAGTCATGCGCGAGGACCCCGATCTCGATTTCGTAGTCCCTCGCGAGGGCGGCATCCTCGCCAGCGACGGGCTGTGCATCCCGCACAATGCCCCCAACCCTGATCTGGCCCATGCTTTCATCAATTTCGTGCTGGGCGCCGCGCCGGGCGCCGACATCGCCCGCACGATCCGCTATCCCACCCCCAACGAGGCCGCCCTCGCGCTGATGCCCGACAGCTATCGCAAGAGCCCGGTGATCTTCCCCCCCCGCCGCCGCGCTCGCAACCTGCGAATATTCACGCTATCGCGGGCAGGCGATGAACAGCCTCTACGAAGCCGCAATGACCCAGGTCCGCGCGGCCTAGGCGGCAACAGACACTCAGAGAATCTCGAAGCCGCTGCCCAGTGCCGTGCGCAATTTGTCGAGGGCCTGCGCCTTGAGCTGGTGGACGCGGGGGACCGAGACTTCGAGGACTTGCGCGATTTCGGCCAGGTTCAGTTCCTCGACGAAATAGAGCTGGATCACCAGTTGCAGCCGCTCGGGCAGGCCCGCCACGGCGCGGGCGACCATGTGGCGGGTTTCGCTGTCGGCCAGCTGGGCAAAGGCATCGGGGCGCTCGTCGGCGAAGGCCGGGTCGCTGTCCGCATAGGCATCGTCGATGGATTCGAGGCGGACCGGCTCGCTCGACAGGCGCAAGTCGGCCAGTTCGGCATCGGTCAGGCCCAGCGCGCGGGCCAGTTCGGGCTCGGTGGGCATGCGCCCCAGTTCCATCGTCAACTGGTTGGTCTTTTCGCGCAAGGTGCGGCGGCGGTCGGACGAGGTGCGCGAGAGCGGCATCGTGCGGCGCACCAGATCGACCATGGCCCCGCGCACGCGCAGCTTGGCATAGGCGGCAAAGCCATCCTCGGTCGGGCCGCTGTGCTTTTGCGCGCATTCGGTCAGCGCGACCAGCCCGGCCTGGACCAGATCGTCGACATCGACACCCGAATGGCCCGAGCCGTGGACATGCCAGGCCAGACGCCGCACCATCGGCAGGAAGCGGCGGATACGCTCGGCGGTGTCGTCACCATAGGCACGCATGGCGGCAAAGCTTCGGTGATCGTGTTTCATGGACGCTCGTTTCGGCAGAAATGGAACAGGGTGCGGGGGGAGCGGAAAAAGGCAGGATTCATGCCGCCATGGCCGGGGGGGCTGGCAGCTGCGGAGGCATTTGCGGGGGCGCTTCCTCGCCGATCACGGCGACGACCTCGATCGGCTGGGTGGGCGGCAGTTCGGCAATCGAGAGCACCACGCAGCCCGGCGCGCGCTGGCGCATGAGCGCGGCCAGCGCCCGGCGCGCG
>DQVI01000231.1 GCA_015661825.1 Novosphingobium capsulatum | reverse complement strand
CCACCCGCGCCAGCCAGGTCTTGAGCGCGCCGCGCCCGCGCAGCAGCATCGCCAGCAGGGCCAGAAGGGGGCCCAGCCCGCGCCGGGCCACCACGATCATGGCCTCCATCGCCAGATCGCCGCGAATGAGCGTGCCGTCGAGATCGACGACCAGAGGGGGAGCGGAAGGGGAGGCGGACGAATCGGGATCAGGCAAGAAAACAGGGCTTTCCATCACCTCAGGCCACACTGCGCGCCACGAAGACACAGCCCAGCGCGATCAGCAGCGTGCCCGCCACGCGCCCGGTCGAAACCGCCTCGCCCAGCACGCTCACCCCGATCAGCATGGTCAGGATGAAGCCGAGGCCGACGAACGGATAGGCCGCGCTCAGCGGCAGGCGGGCCAGCACGAACAGCCAGGCCAGCGCCCCCAGCCCATAGAGCATCAGCCCGCCCAGAACCCAGGGCGAGGTGAGATAGGCCAGCATCGTGCCGATCCCGGCGTGGCTGGCCCCCACCCGGCCAACGCCGGTCTTGAGCAGAAGCTGCGCCAGCGCGGACAGGCTCACGCTGAACAGGATGAGAAGAAAACTGGCGGCAGACATGACATGCTCCCCTGAACGTGCGCGGCATCATGCCTGAGTGTCTGATCCGAAACTATCGCTTCGGATTGTTCGGCACCGGCCCGCTCCCCCACCCGGCCACCCAACGATAGTACCCTATGGGAGGCCGGGTGGGGGAGCGGGCCGGTGCCGAACCGAAATTCGCCTTTCCGGCGAATTTCGCATCAGACTCTTAAATATCCGTGGCTTTTCTGGTTGCCATGGAAACCGGGCGGGGCAGCGCGACGGGAGCAGAAGGAGGGCGCGCGATGTTGCAGCAATGCACCATGCACCGATGAAGAATAGGTATGCACTTTAGGGCTGGCGGTGCCAGATGAAGCCGCTATGATGGGCAGGCATAAAAAAGCATAATGCCCGGCGCGGCGGAGGGAGAGGACGCCGTTAAATTCCCTGCGCCGGGCAAACAACTTTTCCCGAAAATAGCCTGAATTCCCTGCGTTTTCGCAAGGTTGCTGTCATCCTGGGCAGGGTCTTGGCGTGCGTGTCGCACGTCTTTTCGGGGATTTCCGAATAATAACAGATGTGGCGAATCAGTCCTACCGTTCGTGATCGTTGCGGGCCGGGCGGGTGAAGCGGCTGTCTCGGCTCTGGAACAGGTGGGCCTGAAAAAGCGGCGGCATGTCCCCTGTTCGGGGCGCCCCTTTTTCAGGCCCTGTCCTGTCATGCATGGGCCATGGCCGGGCGGTTGGCGATCAGGTTGTCGACCACCGAGGGATCGGCCAGAGTCGAGGTGTCGCCCAGCGAGCCCAGGTCGTTTTCGGCGATCTTGCGCAGGATGCGGCGCATGATCTTGCCCGAGCGGGTCTTGGGCAGGCCGGGGGTGAACTGGATCACGTCGGGCGTGGCGATCGGGCCGATCTCGTGGCGGACCCAGGCGACCAGTTCGCGGCGCAAGTCCTCGTCGGGCTCTACCTCGGTGTTGCAGGTCACATAGGCATAGATGCCCTGCCCCTTGATCGGGTGGGGCATGCCCACGACCGCCGCTTCGGCGACTTTGGCATGGGCGACCAGCGCGCTCTCGATTTCGGCGGTGCCCATGCGGTGGCCCGAGACGTTGATCACGTCGTCGATGCGGCCGGTGATCCAGTAATAGCCGTCCTCGTCGCGGCGGCAGCCATCGCCGGTAAAGTAATAGCCCTTGAACGTGGTGAAATAGGTCTGGAAGAAGCGCTCGTGGTCGCCCCAGACGGTGCGCATCTGGCCCGGCCAGCTGTCGGCGATGACGAGGCAGCCATCGGTCGCCCCTTCGAGAACCTGGCCGTCGTTGTCGAGCAGGGCCGGGGCCACGCCGAACATCGGGCGGCTGGCCGAACCGGGCTTGAGCGCGGTGGCGCCGGGCAGGGGGGTGATCATCGCGCCGCCGGTTTCGGTCTGCCACCAGGTGTCGACGATCGGGCAGCGCCCTTCACCCACGACCTTGTGATACCATTCCCAGGCTTCCGGGTTGATCGGCTCGCCCACGCTGCCCAGCACGCGCAGCGAGGCGCGGCTGGTCTTCTTCACCCACTCGTCGCCCTCGCGCATCAGCGCGCGCAGCGCGGTCGGGGCGCCATAGAAGATCTCGACCTTGTACTTGTCGACCACCTGCCAGAACCGGCTGGCATCGGGATAGTTGGGCACGCCCTCGAACATCACCGTGGTCGCGCCATTGGCGAGCGGCCCATAGACGATATAGGAATGGCCCGTGACCCAGCCGATATCGGCCGCGCACCAGTAGATCTGGCCGGGGCGATAGTCGAACACGTATTCGTGGGTCATCGAGGCCCAGACGGCATAGCCGCCGGTGGTGTGGAGCACGCCCTTGGGCTTGCCGGTCGATCCCGAGGTGTAGAGGATGAACAGCGGGTCTTCGGCGTTCATTTCCTCGGGCTCGCAGGCCTCGCTCTGGCGACCGACCGCCTCGGCCCAGGCCAGATCGCGGCCTTCGACCATGGGCACGTTCGCGCCCGTGCGGGCGAGCACGACGACCGTGTCGACGCCGGGGCAATGGGTCAGTGCCTCGTCGACGTTTTTCTTGAGCGGCACGCGCTTGCCCCCGCGCAGCCCTTCGTCGGCGGTGAGCACGACGCGGCTGTCGCAGTCCTCGATGCGCCCGGCCAGCGCATCGGGCGAGAATCCGGCAAAGACGATCGAGTGGATCGCCCCGATCCGCGCGCAGGCCAGCATGGCAACGGCGGCCTCGGGCACCATCGGCAGGTAGATCGTCACCCGCTCGCCGCGCTTGACCCCGCGCTCTTTCAGCAGGTTGGCCAGGCGGCAGACCTGGGTGTGGAGTTCGCGATAAGTGATCGCGCGCGAGGCGTCGTCGGGGCTGTCGGGTTCCCACAGGATGGCCACGTCATCGCCGCGCGTGGCCAGATGCCGGTCGAGGCAGTTGGCCGAGAGGTTGAGCGTGCCGTCCTCGAACCAGCGAATGCCGAAATCGGCCTCGTGGAAGCTGGTGTTCTTGACCTTGGTGAAGGGCCTGATCCAGTCGAGCCGGCGTCCTTCCTCGGCCCAGAAGGCCTCGGGCTCTTCCACCGAGCGGCGATACATCGCATCATAGCGCGCCCCGTCGATCAACGCGTCCTGGGACCAGGCAGCGGGAACGGGATAAATGGCTTCGGCCATACAGGTACCCTCTCTGTTCATTGTGGCGTGAATAGCCGCCCTTCTTGTGGGGTCAGGCTAATCCTCATGCCGAACTTTCGCCAGTAGGATATAGGTCCAGCTTCGCGGCCTGGTCGAGGGGCCGACAGTACCTATTGATAGGGTTGGAAGGCCAAGTGTCGCGCCGGTGAAACACCGTGAAATGGCCGTTTTGCAGGCCCGATCCCGACACCGCGAGTGCCACCGTTGGCGCCCCGGCGAAATTTCGCTCGCAACCCGCTCCGCGCCCGGTCTAGGGTATCGCCCATGATGCGTTCTGCCCGCTTTCTTGCTGCCGGACTTCTGATGAGTCAGGCCCTGTCCGCCGTTTCTTCCACTGCCCATGCCCAGACATCTGATCGACAGGCCTCCGGCAACCAGACCGTCTATGTCCGCGCCGGGCATCTGGTCGATCCCGAAGCAGGCAAGGTTCTGGGCGCGCGGCTGCTGCGGGTCGAGAACGGGCGCGTGGCGGCGATTGGGCCCGATGGCCCGGTGCCTGCGGGCGCGCGGGTGATCGACTGGTCGGCCTATACCGTTCTGCCTGGCCTGATCGACATGCACGTCCACCTTGCTGATGCCGATCAGTCGGAGAACGTGGCCGAACCGCTGCTCCATTCGGCCATGGACATCGCCTATATCGGCGCGCGCCATGCCCGCGAGACGCTGATGGCGGGGTTCACCACGGTCCACAATTGCGGCGATTTCCGCGCCTTTGCCGATGTCGCGCTGCGCGATGCGATCAACCGGGGCGACGTGATCGGCCCGCGCATCAGCGCGGTGGGGGCCTATGTGACGATTCCGGGCGGCGGCGGCGAGGTGACCGGCTTTGCCCCCGATGTCGAAGTGCCCGCCGCCATGCGCGCGGGCGTCGTCACCGATGCGGCGGACACCACGCGCAAGGTCAACGCGCTGTTCCAGCATGGCGCAGATTCGATCAAGCTGATCGCCACCGGCGCCGTGCTCGCGCAAGGGACCGAACCGGGCCAGCAGGAACTGAGCGAGGAGGAAATGCACGCCGCGGTCGTCGTCGCGCGCGGGCGCGGATCGTGGGTGACGGCCCATGCCCATGGCGCCGAAGGGATCAAGTCGGCCATGCGCGCCGGGGTCAAGGCCATCGAACACGCCAGCCTGATCGACGACGAGGGCATCGCCATGGCCAAGGCCAAAGGTGTCTGGCTCGACATGGACATCTATGATGGCGACTGGATCGGCGACTATGGCCGCGCCCATCACTGGCCCGCCGACATGTTGCGCAAGAACGACGAGACCACCCAGGCCCAGCGCGACGGTTTTGCCAAGGCGGTCAGGGCCGGGGTCAGGCTGGCCTATGGCACCGATGCCGGGGTCTATCCCCACGGCCTCAACGCGCGGCAGTTCAAGGTGATGGTGCGCTATGGGATGACCCCGATGCAGGCGATTCAGGCAGCCACCACCGTTTCGGCCGAGCTTCTGGGCTGGAGCCATGACGTCGGCGCGCTCAGCCCCGGCCATTTTGCCGACATGATCGCCGTCAGCGGCGATCCGCTGGCCGATATTTCCATTCTCGAACATGTCGATCATGTCATCAAAGGAGGGCAGGAGGTCCGCTAGGGGCGGGCCGAATCGCCTTTTGCCTGCCACTTTTGAATCTTGTCCGACGGAGCCCCCCATCATGAGTGACCCCACCGACCCCAAAGCCCCTGCTCTGGCCGGTCCCGCCCTTGACCGCCGCAGCCTGCTGGCGGGGCTGGCGGTGGCGGGCGCTGCGGCTGGTGTCGAGGCCAGCCCGGCTGCCGCGCGCGCGGCGGGGGAAAGCCGCGCTGCAATCGATGACGCCTTGCGCGCCAAAATCGATACCGTTGTCGTGATCTATGCGGAAAACCGCAGCTTCAACAACCTGTTCGCCGATTTCCCCGGCCTTGCCCAGCCGCTCGCCAAGCTGCCGCCCGAGCGCGCGCTCCAGCGCGACCGTGACGGGCGCGTGCTCGACCGCCTGCCGCGTGTCTGGGAAGGCATGGTGCCCGACAAGCAGGTCGTCGAACATACCGAGTTCCTGATCACCGAGGCCGACCTGCCCGAGCGCCCCAACGCGCCCTATGCGCTTGCGACCCCGGCAGGTGATCCGTTGCCCCACGGGGTGATCACGCGCGACCTGATCCACAGTTTCTACAACAACCAGTTGCAGATCAACGGCGGGCGCAACGACGGCTTCGTGGCCTGGGGCGACAGCGGCGCGCTGGTCATGGGCTATTATAGCGACGGGCGCGCGAACTTGCGGCTGTGGAACGTCGCGCGCGAGTTCACGCTGTGCGACGCCTTCTTCATGGGCGCGTTCGGAGGCTCGTTCGTCAACCACCAGTATCTGGTGGCCGCGACCCCGCCGTTCTATCCCGATGCCGACAAGAGCCCGGCCAAGGATCGCGTGGTCAAGCTCGACCCGGCCTATTCCGATCCGCCGCGCCCGCTGCTGCGCGCAGGCACCAAGGCGAGCGCGATGGATGGCCCGGTGCGGTTCGTGCCTGACTCGCTCACACCCGATCACCGCGCGGTCAACACCATGCTGCCGCCCTACCTGCCGACCTATCAGGCCGACCCGGACAAGCCGGGCATGGCGCTGGTAACGTCGCAGACCCTGCCCCCCCAGAGCCATGCCCATATCGGCGACCGGCTGGACGAGGCCGGGGTCGAATGGGCGTGGTATGCGGGCGGCTGGGCCGAGGCCATGGCGGGCCGCGCCAACAGCGCCAGCTTCCCCTCGCGGCCCAATTTCCAGCCGCACCACCAGCCGCTCAACTATTTCGCCAATCTCGCCCCCGGCACCCCCGCGCGCGAGCGGCGCCTGCGCGACGGCGGGCTGGGCGAGACGGCGCGCACCAATCACTTTCTGGCCGATGCGAAGGCGGGCAAGCTGCCCCCGGTCACCTTCTACAAGCCGCAGGGCGATCTCAACATGCACGCGGGCTATTCCGACGTGGACGCCGGGGACCGCCACATCACCGGGGTCATCGACGTGCTGCGCACCTCGCCCCAGTGGGACAAGATGCTGGTGATCATCACCTTCGACGAGAACGGCGGCTGGTGGGACCATGTGGCCCCGCCCAAGGGCGACCGCTGGGGGCCGGGCACGCGCATTCCCGCGCTGATCGTCTCGCCCCATGCGAAGAAGGGCCATGTCGACCACACGATCTACGACACCGGCTCGATCGCACGCTTCCTGATCCGCCGCTTCGGCCTCAAGACCCTGCCGGGGCTGGTCGAACGCGACAAGGCGATGCTGGCAGCCGGAGGGCCGGCACCGGGCGACCTGACGGCGGCGCTGGTGCTTTAAAAAACAAGAAATCAGGATGATATCCCGGGGGCCATCGCCCCCGGACAGCAAGCGCCGTGTTCGCCAAACTAATGGGGTGCAGGGGCGATGGCCCCTGCTTTTCCCTTTTTTCTTTGGTAAATTGCCGTCAGGCAACCGGGCCCGGTGTGGCCTCCGCCTCAGGCGCGGGGCTGGGGGCGGGCTGGGGCTGCTGGGCCTGCCGCTGTTCCGGGCCGGGCAGGAGCAGGGCGGCGGTTTCGAGCTGGTCGAGCGCGTGTTGGGCCGAAACCCAGTCGCGGGCGCGGGCGAGCCACTCGGTCGCGGCGTCCTTGCCGGGCATGTGTTCGACATCGCTGATCGCGGCATCGACGCGGCCACCGGCCAGCGCGAGGCGGGCGTGGTCGCGGCGGCTGGCGGGGGTGGCGTCGGGGCCTTCGTCGTGGCGGATGACGAACAGCGAGGAAACTTGCGCCGAGATCCACGTCCAGGTGCCGCCTTCGCGGCTGGCGCCGGTGAGGCGGGGTTCGAGGGCGGCGAATTCCTCGGCCAGCGAGCCGAGGGTGACGGGGTGGGCGGCGGCGGCGATCACGCGGTCGACTGCGCCGGGCTGGTCGGCGCCGAAGCGCACGCGGAGCTGGTTTTCGAGGATGCCCAGCGGCTGGCCGCGTTCGATGGCGCGGCGGGCGGCGAAGGCCAGCAAAAGGGCTTCGGCGCGGGTGGCCTGGCCCGAGGCGGCATTGGCCTGCTGGTTGAGTTCGGCGAGGCGCTGTTCGAGCGCGGAGACTTTGGCCGACGTGGCGGCAAGCGCGGCATCGCTTGCAGCGCTGTTGGCGGCGACGGCAACCGCGGCGGCGGCGGCCTGCGAAGCGGTGTCGTCAGCCGGGGTGCCGCTCCCGCTCCCGATCATGACGGGCATGGTCAGCCAGCCGTGGTGGCTGGCCCACCATGCGGCAGACGTGCCACCGCCCAGCACGAGGAGCAGCGCGAGACCTGCCGTCAGCCGACGTCCGCGCGATCCGCGCGGCGTTTCCTGTCCTGAAGACCTGTCCTGCATCCTTGTTTTCGCTTGCCTGTGACCCCGAAGTCACGGGTTCTTGCACATTTGCCGGGCCAGCGCCAGCAATGGTTGATCGTTTCGCATTGCAGAAATTTCAACCGTTTCCCAGCCCGGCCCGGCAATTTCGGCGATGCGCGGGGCCAGACAGGCGAGTCGAATGGCGCCGCGCGGAAGGTTCAGGCGCGCGCATTCGGCGGCCAGATGGCGCGCGGCCTCGCCCGAATGGAGCGCGACGACGCAAGGGGCGCGCAGCACGTCCTGCGCGGCCGGCGAGAGCGGCAGGGCCTTTGCCGCATAGAGCCTGACCGTTTCGACGTGGATGCCCTCGGGCAGGGTCAGCGCGACCGGATCGGCGCCCGAAAGCCGCAGGTAGCGCCCCGGCGCGAGGGTGGACGCAACCGATTGCAGCCCGCCTTCGCCCACGCTGGCCACGGCAAAGCCCGCCGCGCGCGCAGCCTGCGCGGTCTGTTCGCCCACGGCGTGGACGGGCAGGGTCTGCAAGGCGGCAAGGCCCGGCCCGCCATGGCGGAAGAGGTTGGCGCTGCCCGCGAGGATGCCTGCGAACCGGGCCGGATCGGGCACGGTCCAGTCGGTCGGCTCGACCGCGAAAAGCGGCGCGCCGATGGCCGCGATCCCCAGCGCGCGCGCGGCGGCGAGGGTCTGGCCATTGCCCGGTTCGGGCCGCAGGATCAGCAGCGGACGGATGGAAGGGGGCTTTCGGTTCGGGCTCAGGCCTGCGGTCCGTGAAAGAAGGCGCGGATGCCTTCGGGGGCGGCTTCGAGCAGGCGGTGGGCGAGGGCCTGAGGGGCGGCCTCGTCGTCGGCGGCAAAGCGCGCGCTGTCCTCGATCCGCAAGGTGCCATCGGGGCTGAACAGCGCGGCGCGCAGCACGAGGTCGGCCCCTTCCGCGTGGGTGAGCACGGCAATCGGGCTGTGGCAGGTGCCGCCAAGGCCCAGCAGCAACGCGCGTTCGGCGCGGATCGCGGCATGGGTGGGGGCATCGTCGATCATGGCGAGCAGGGCGCGGATGTCGGCGCGCCCGGCCAGGCACTCGATACCGATGGCCCCTTGCGCGGGGGCGGGCAGCCAGTCTTCGGCTTCGAGCACATGGCCCACGCCGGTTTCGCCAAGGCGGGCAAGGCCTGCGGCGGCGAGCAGGGTCACGTCGGCTTCATCCGCCTGAAGCTTGGCCAGCCGCGTGGCGACATTGCCGCGAAACGAGACGACCGTGACATCGGGCCGGGCATGGAGCATCTGCGCGGCGCGGCGCGGGGCGCTCGTCCCCACGCGCGCACCTTGCGGAATCGCGGCGATGCTGGCCGCGCCGACCAGCACGTCGCGCACATCGGCGCGCGGCAGCACGGCGGCAATCGCGATTTCCTCGGGGCGGATCGTCTCGACATCCTTCATCGAGTGGACGGCAAAGTCGATCTCGCCATGGAGCAGCGCGGCGTCGAGTTCCTTGGTCCACAGCGCCTTGCCGCCGATTTCGGCGAGCGGGCGGTCCTGGATGCGGTCGCCGCTGGCCACTTGCGGGCACAGTTCGACCGCGCTCTCGCTCCAGCCCATCGCGGCGCACAGGCGCGCGCGGGTTTCTTCGGCCTGGGCCATGGCCAGCGGCGAGCGGCGGGTGCCCAGACGGAGAGGGTGATCCGGTTGGGGGCGATCCGGTTGCGGAACAGGATGCTGGCCGGGGGTTTGAGCGGGCGTGTGCGGCGAGGTGTTCATGCGTGGGTTGCCGTAACCGGGATTATCTCTAAGGGGAAGCTCCGCATGGCTCTCATCCTTGGCATAGAATCCTCGTGTGACGAAACCGCCGTTGCCGTCATCGACGGCGACGCGACGACGCTCGACACACGTATCGTCGCCCAGCGCATCGCCTCGCAGGACGAGGCGCATCGTCCCTATGGCGGGGTCGTTCCCGAAATTGCCGCGCGCGCCCATGCCGATGTGATCGCCCCGATGGTGGCCGCGACGCTGGCCGATGCCGGGCTGGGTCTTGCCGATATGGACGCGATTGCCGCGACCGCCGGGCCGGGGCTGATCGGCGGGGTCATGGTCGGGCTGGTGACGGGCAAGGCGCTGGCGATGGCCGCGAACAAGCCGCTGATCGGGGTCAACCATCTCGAAGGCCATGCGCTGTCGCCGCGTCTGGCCGATCCCTCGCTGGCCTATCCCTATTGCCTGCTGCTGGTTTCGGGCGGGCATTGCCAGATTCTCGAAGTGCAGGGGCTCGGGCGCTATCGCCGTCTGGCGACGACCATCGACGACGCGCTGGGCGAGGCCTTCGACAAGACCGCCAAAGTGCTGGGGCTGGGCTATCCGGGCGGCCCGGCGGTCGAGCGACTGGCGCGCGAGGGCAACCCGCGTGTCGTGCGCCTGCCACGCCCGCTGGTGGGCAGCGGGGAACCGCATTTCTCGTTCGCGGGGCTCAAAAGCGCGGTTGTCCGTGCGCGCGATTCGGGGCTGCATACGCCAGCCGATCTGGCCGCCTCGTTTCAGCAGGCGGCGATCGATTGCGTGATCGACCGCACGCGCGGCGCGCTGGCAACCTGTGCGCCGGGCATGACCGCGCTGGTCGTGGCGGGCGGGGTGGCGGCCAATGCCAGCTTGCGCGGCGCGCTCGAAGCGCTGGCGGGCGAGGCGGGCTTGCGGCTGGTGGCGCCGCCGGTGAAGCTGTGCACCGACAATGCCGCGATGATCGGCTGGGCCGGGGCCGAACGCTTCGCCGCCGGGTTTACCGATCCGCTCGACCTGCCCGCGCGGCCGCGCTGGCCGCTCGATGATCAGGCCGCGCCCGTGCGCGGGGCGGGGGTGAAGGCGTGAGCGGACAAGAGCCCACTATTGGTGTCGTGGGGGCCGGGGCCTGGGGCACGGCGCTGGCGCAGATGCTGGCGAGCGACGGGCGCGCGGTGCGCCTCTGGGCGCGCGAGGCCGCGCTGGTCGAGACGATCAACACGCAGCACTGCAACCCGGTCTACCTGCCTTCGGCGCAGCTCGCCCCGACGATCACCGCGACCAGCGATCTGGCCGCCATGGCCGCGCTGCCGGTGCTGCTGTGGGTGACCCCGGCGCAGTTCCTCGGGCCGGTCATGGCCGGGATCGGCCAGTTTGCGGGCGATCTGGTGCTCTGTGCCAAGGGGATCGAGGCGGGGACCGGGCGGCTGATGGGCGAAGTGGCCGCGCAGGCCGCGCCCCTTGCGCAGATCGCGGTGCTTTCGGGGCCGACGTTTGCCCATGAAGTGGCCGCCGGGCTGCCGACGGCGGTGACGCTGGCCTGCTCGGGCGGGCAGGCGCAGTGGGACAGGCTGGCCCCGGCCATCGCGCGGCCCACGTTCCGGCCCTATTTCTCGGCGGACGTGATCGGGGCGGAGATCGGTGGCGCGGTCAAGAACGTGCTGGCGATTGCCTGCGGCGTGGTCGAGGGGCTGGGCTTGGGGCAGAACGCGCGCGCGGCGCTGATCAGCCGGGGCTTTGCCGAAATGCAGCGGTTCGGGCTGGCGCTGGGCGCGCAGGCCGAGACGCTCTCGGGGCTTTCGGGGCTGGGTGATCTGGTCCTGACCTGTTCGTCGACATCGAGCCGCAACTTTTCACTGGGCAAGGCGTTGGGTGAAGGCCAGAGCGCAGCCCAAGCCCTGAGTGGCCGTGCGACGGTCGCCGAAGGGGCGTTCACCGCCCCTGTCCTGGCCGATCTGGCCCGCCGGAAGGAAATTGCCATGCCGCTGGTTGAAGCGGTCGTCACCTTGATCGAAGGGCGCGCTCCGGCGCGCGATGTTGTCGCCAGCCTGCTGGCCCGCCCCCTTCGCGCCGAAGGGCCGCGTACCTGACATGACCGTTTCCTCTTCCGCGACCAGTACGAAGGCCGAGAACGCCGACATTGCCGCGCTTGCCAAGGGCGGACGCACCAATTTCCTGGGCTTCGTGATCCGCCTCGTCGCGCGTATCCCGTTCCTGTTCATTGCCGGGCGCCTTTATGGCGCGGAAAACGTCGGCCGGTTTGCCTCGGCGACGATTGCGGTCGAACTGGCCGCGCAACTCGCCACGCTGGGCCAGAAGCGCGGGCTCGCCCAGCAACTGGCCAAGGAAGAGGGCCATGCATCGAGCGTGGTGGCCGACGCGCTGCTGCTTTCGGTCTGTGTCTCGGCGCTGTTCGTGGTGCTGCTCTGGCTGGTCCCGGTCGCGATGTTCCCGAGCGGGTATTACACCGGGATCGAGCGGCTGCTGCTGCCGCTCGCGATCCTGCCGCTGGCGCTGTGCGAGGTGGCGCTGGCCGCGCTCGCCTACCGGTTCGATGTGGCCGCCACGGTGCGCGCGCGCGCGGTGGTCGAGCCATGGACGCTCTCGATTGCGGCCGGGGTGTTCTGGCTGGGCGGGCTGTGGTGGAAGCCCTTTTTGAACAGCGGGTTGATCCTGTCCTACGGGCTCTCGACGCTGGCCGCGATGGTCACCGCGTTTCTCGCGCTCTACAAGAGCTATCGCCTGCCCCGTCACTGGCAGCCCCGTCCGGGCGAACTGTTCCGCCTGGCCTGGCACAACCTGCCGCTGGCCGGGGCCGATGCCATCGAGTGGGGCACGCGCAAGCTCGATTTGTTCATTCTCGGTACGTTTGCGCCGGCAGCGGCAGTGGGCGTCTATTTCGTCGCCCAGCAGATC
Organism: Novosphingobium capsulatum; assembly: GCA_015661825.1. Taxonomy (GTDB): domain Bacteria; phylum Pseudomonadota; class Alphaproteobacteria; order Sphingomonadales; family Sphingomonadaceae; genus Novosphingobium; species Novosphingobium pituita. The sequence continues at coordinate 4,798 of DQVI01000231.1, read as the reverse complement.
GCCACGCTGCCCCAGAAGCTCAAGACCAGCTTCGAGCCGGTGCTGGGCCCGGTGATCACCCGCAACTTGCGCGAGAACAATCTGGGCGCGATTGCCCGGCAGGTCAGCCAGGTGGGCTTCTGGATCGTGGCCGCACAGGCGGGCATCGCGCTGGCGCTGGGCATGCCCGCGCGCGGGGTGATCGGGGTGTTCGGCCCCAATTTCGTGATGGGCACGGGCGCTCTGGCGATGCTGCTGGCCGGCGAAGTGGTCGCTTCGCCCGCCGTGGTGAGCGAGGCGGCGCTGATCTACATGGCGCGCATGCGCAACTTGTGGATCGGGCTGGCGATGCTGGGCCTTCAGGGGCTGCTGACGGTCGCCTTCATCCTGCTCGCGCGCGAGATGGGCTGGGGCGAGGCTTATGAGACGCTGGGCGCGGCGACGGCGTTGACGGTATCGCTGGGGTTGACTTCGGTGCTCAAGGGGCGCCTGCTCGGTCGCCTGCTGGGCCATGGGGTGAGCACGTGGCGCTGGGCGCTGGTCTGGGCGGCTGTCCCTGCGGTGATCGTGGGCATTCTGGCGCGCTATGTGCCCGAATGGGTCGAACTCTCGTTCGGCGTGGCGGCCATCCTTGGCGTCTATTTCCTGGTGATCTGGCGCATGGGCTTTGGCCCGGAAGACCGCGTGCTGTTCAGCAAGCAGAAGAAAGCCTGATGGTTTTGGGCGGGGCCTCGCGCAGGCCCCGCCGGAAACCTGCTCAGGCGGGGGGCGAGAGTACCCGCGCGATAGCCACGAAATCGGCCACGGTAAGGGTTTCGGCGCGGCGCTGGGCGTCGATGCCGAGCTTTTCGAGCGCATCGAGCGCGCCGGGCAGGCCCTTGAGCGACTGGCGCAGCATCTTGCGGCGCTGGCCAAAGGCGGCTTCGGTCACGCGTTCGAGCATGCGCGGCACGACCCCTTCGGGCATGGCCGCAGGCGTGACGTGGACGATGGCCGACATGACCTTGGGCGGGGGCGTGAAGGCGCTGCGGTGAACCTTCATCGCGATGCGCGGGGTCGCGCGCCACTGGGCGAGGACGGCGAGACGCCCGAAGGCGTCGCTGTCGGTGCCCGCCACGATCCGTTCGGCCACTTCGAGCTGGAACATCAGGGTCAGCGATTGCCATGCGGGCGGCCAGTCCTTGCCCGAAAGCCAGCCGGTGAACAGCGCGGTGCCCACGTTGTAGGGCAGGTTGGCCACCACATGCCACGGCCCGTCGAACAGGGTTGCCGGATCGACCTTGAGCGCGTCGCCCTCGATCACCTTGAGCTGGCCGGGAAAGGCCTCGCCCAGTTCGGCCAGCGCGGGCAGGCAGCGCTTGTCCATCTCGATCGCGGCGACGTTCGCGCCCGCGCGCAGCAGCGCGCGCGTGAGGCCGCCGGGACCGGGGCCGACTTCGAGGACATTGGCCCCCGCAAGCTTGCCGGGGATGGCCGCGATGCGGTCGAGCAACTGTTCGTCGAACAGGAAATTCTGGCCGAGCGCCTTGGACGCGGAAAGCCCGTGGCGGGCGACGACCTCGCGCAGCGGGGGAAGGTCGGGCAGAGCGGTCTTGCTCATGCCGGATCAGCGGGCAGGAGGGCGCGGCGCTGGGCGCATTCGCCCGCCATGCGCAAGGCCGCGATCATCGCGCCGGGCCGCGCGAGGCCCTTGCCCGCGATGTCGAAGGCGGTGCCGTGGTCGGGCGAGGTGCGGATGATCGGCAGGCCCAGCGTGACATTGACGCCTTCGTCGAAATCGAGCGCCTTCATCGGGATCAGCGCCTGATCGTGGTACATGCAGATTGCCACGTCGTACGCCTCGCGCGCGGCGGCGTGGAACATCGTGTCGGCCGGAAGGGGCCCGCGCGCGAGAATGCCCGCAGCGCGCAAGGCGGCGACTGCCGGGGCGATCTGCGCGGCGTCCTCGTGGCCCATGCGCCCGTCTTCGCCCGCATGGGGGTTGAGCCCGGCAATGGCCAGACGCGGGGCCAGAATGCCGAAATCGCTGGCCAGCGCGCGCGCGGTGATCGCGGCGCGGCGGGCGACCAGATCGGTGGTGATCAGGCCCGGCACTTCGTGCAGGGGGACATGGACCGTGACCGGAACGGCCCGCAGCGTGGGGCCCGCCAGCATCATCACCGCCTCGTCAGCCGGAATGCCGCAGGCTGCGGCGACGAATTCGGTCTGTCCGGGGAAGGTGAAGCCGACTTTGGCCAGACAGCTCTTGGCGACCGGCGCGGTGACGAGCGCGGTGGTCTCGCCCGCGAGGGTGAGTTGGGTGGCCGCGTCGAGCGCCGCGAGGGCGAGGGTGGCGCCCGTTTCATCGGGTTCGCCCGGCGTGTAGTCCGCATCGCCCAGATCGAGCACGGGAAGCGCCTCGTCGAACACGGCCAGCGCCTCGGCAATGCTGCCCACGCTGCGAATCTGGACATGGAGGCCCCGGCGGCGGGCCGCCTGTTCGAGCACGCGGCGGCTGCCCACGGCCACGAACGGGGCGAGCCCGGCGGTTCCGCTCAGCGCCCATGCGGCCACGATCAGTTCGGGGCCCACGCCTGCCGGATCACCCAGCGAGACGGCCAGCGGGCCGATGGAGGGAAGGGGCGCGGCAGACGAGGCCGAAGAAGTCGCAGCAGAAGTCATGCCTGCTGCGATAGCCGCTTTTGCGCGCCACGCAAACCGGGGGCACCCGTCAGCGTGACGTGATGCCCCGGTAAATCTGCTCTGTTTGCGATCAGTTGTATTCGATCACCGCGTCGCGGCGAAGGTCGCGCAGGTAGCTCTGCGCGCGCTTGTTCACGCGGTCGTCTTCCATCTGCGACTGCATTTCCTCGAAGCTGGGTTCATTCGAGGTCTTGGGATCGTCGCGGCCGCACAGCATCAGCACGCGCACGCCGTCCTCGATCGAGCCGAACGGGGGCGTGGCCTCGCCGACCGAGAGCTTGAGCATGGTGTCCTGAAGCGCGCCGGGCAGGTCGCGCGCCTTGACTTGGTCGTTGGTGACGACCGAGGCGCCCAGCTGGGTGGCCATGGCCTCGACCTCGCCGCAGCCGTGGATGGCCTTGACCGCGCTGGCAAAGCTGGAGGCCTTGGCGGCGGCGTCCTTTTCGGCGATGCCCTTGGGGAAGGTCAGCGAGATCTGCTTGAGGCTCAGGATCGCGTCGCGCGGGTCGGCGGTGAGCACCTGACGCTTGTCGATCATGTAGAGGATCGAATAGCCGCCGGGAATCTCGACCGGACCGGCCAGCTGGCTCGGCTGCATCGAGGCGGCCACATTGGCAAGATCGGTGGGCAGCTGGGCCAGACGGATCCAGCCCAGATCGCCGCCGACCGCCGCCGTCGAGGCTTCGGAATACTGGCGGGCATAGGCCACGAAGCTGCCGCCCTTCTTGAGCTGCTCGACGATCTGGTTGGCATTGGCCAGAACCTGCGACCGGTTGGTGTCATTGGCCGAAAGGTAGATTTCGCCCAGACGATATTCCTCGGTGCCCTTCGAGGCCTTGAGGCGCTCGATCATCTCGCGCACTTCGCCGTCCGAGATGTTGATATAGGGCTGGACGTTGCGGCGCAGCAGGCGCTGCCACGAGAGTTCGCCGCGAATCTGGCGCTTGAGCGAGGCCGCCGACGAGCCGATCGAGGTCAGGTACTTGTCGAGCGCGGAAGGGTCCTGGCCGAAGTTCTGCTTGGCGACGCGTTCGTAGGTCTGGTCGACCTCGTCGCTGTCGACCTCGATCCCCGCCGACTTGGCTTCCTGGATTTCGAGCGTTTCGTCGATCAGGTTGCGCAGGACCTGAAGGCGCAGGCGTTCCTGTTCTTCAGCCGAGACCTTGCCGCCATTGGCGTTGATGATCAGCGCGAGGCGCTGGTCGATGTCGGTCCCGGTGAGGATCTCGCCGTTCACGATGGCCGTGGCGCGGCGCATGTTGGGATCGCTCTTGCCGAAGATCTGGACATTGGCGGGAATGTTGAGCTGGCCTGAGGCATTGGCGGCGGGCTGCGGCTGCTGTTCCTGCGCCATCGCGATGCTGCCCGCGACCGGCGAGACCGCGCTGGCCATCAGTCCCAGCGACAATGCGCCACGCCCCACAAGGGTGCGCAGGCGGGAATGGGGCAGCCGGGTGATGGACTTCATGACGATCCGAACTTCCTGTCAGGCTCGCCACAACGGAAGGCACCCATTGCGACGAAATCTTGCATGACGGGGCCTGGACGACCCCGGCTTAACCCCTGCTGAGTGGCGGCAAGCCGGGCGGATTGCAACGCCCGATTGGGGCGCGCGGGGGAAAAGTTTCCCGTTTCGCGTCGTCTGGACCGTCGCCTCAGCGACGGTTGCTGGCGAAACGGATGGCTTGGGAATGAGGGGCGCCGCCCGTTGCGGGCCCTGTTGCGGGACTGGCGATGGGGCTGGCCATGACAAGGCAGACCCCGCCTCTGGCCTTGACCGATCCGCACAGCGAACGGGCCGGGGTGGCGCTGGCGAAACCGGCGGCTTGCGTGCGCCAGTATTGCTTGCCGTTGACCACCGCGCTGGTGATCACCGGGCGATAGTCCTTGAGCGCGGGATTGGCGGCCAGATAGTGCCGCCAGGCGCGGTGGGCGCCTTCCTGCGTGGAAAAGGCGCCGAGCTGGATCATGGGCGTGCCCGCCGGAATGCCTGTGCGCGGGGTTTCACGCGGGGCTTCGAGGCGGGCCTGACGCATTTTGGCGGCCTGGGCCTGTGCCGTGCGGGCGACCATGGCGGGCAGGATGGCGCGGGCCAGGCGCGGTTCGGGCGCAAACCGGGGGGCGGGGCGGATTTCGT
>DQVI01000086.1 GCA_015661825.1 Novosphingobium capsulatum | reverse complement strand
CCTCCTCGCCCCCCGCCGCCTTTCGCCCGACCGCCGCGCCACGTGCGCCCTCGCGCTGGTAAGCCCTCAAGGAAGCCTTGCATGACCGTTCACTTCATCGGCGCCGGTCCCGGCGCGCCCGATCTGCTCACCTTGCGCGGACGCGACCTCATCGCGGCCAGCCCGGTCTGTCTCTATGCCGGGTCGCTGATCCCGCGCGCGGTGCTCGGCCATTGCCCGGAAGGCGCGCGGATCGTGAACACCGCCCCGCTCGACCTCGACGCGATCATGGCCGAAATTACCCGCGCCCACGAGGCGGGCCAGGATGTCGCCCGGCTCCATTCGGGCGATCTTTCGGTGTGGTCGGCCATGGGCGAGCAATTGCGCCGCCTGCGCGCGGCCGATATCCCGTTCACCGTCACGCCCGGTGTCCCCGCCTTCGCCGCCGCCGCCGCCGCGCTGGAGGCCGAACTGACCCTGCCCACGCTCGGCCAGTCGCTCGTCCTCACCCGCACGCCGGGCCGGGCCAGTTCGATGCCCGAAGCCGAGAACCTGACCGCGTTTGCCGCCACGGGCGCGACGCTGGCCATCCACCTCTCGATCCACAATCTGGCCCGCGTGGTCGCCGATCTTATGCCCCAATATGGCGCGGACTGCCCGGTCGCGGTGGTCTGGCGGGCAAGCTGGCCCGACCAGCGCATCGTGCGCGCCACGCTCTCCACCATCGAGGAGGCCGTGGGCGACACCATGGAGCGCACCGCACTGATCCTGGTGGGCCGGGTGCTGGGCGCACAGGACTTTGCCGAAAGCAGCCTCTATGCAACCGGCTATGATCGCCGCTTCCGCCCGCGCAAGGCGCAAAGCGCGCGATGATGCCCCCCGTCCCCCCCGGTCTTCTGGTCGCGGCCCCGGCCTCGGGCACGGGCAAGACCACTGTCATGCTTGGCCTGCTGCGTGCCTTTGCCCGGCAAGGCCTGCGCGTGCAGCCGTTCAAGAACGGGCCGGATTATATCGACCCGGCCTTCCATCAGGCCGCCTGCGGGCGCGCCTCGTTCAACCTCGACAGTTGGGCGATGGCGCCCGCCATGCTTCACGGCCTAGCCCGGCAAGGGGCCGGGGCCGACCTGATCCTGGCCGAAGGCTCGATGGGCCTGTTCGATGGCGTGGCCAAGGCTGGCGAAACCGGCAATGGCGCGAGCGCGGATCTTGCCCGCCTGATGGGCTGGCCGGTGGTGCTGGTGCTCGATGTTTCGGGGCAGGCGCAATCGGCGGCGGCGACCGCGCTCGGTTTTGCGCGGCTCGATCCGCAGCTTCCCTTTGCGGGCGTGATCCTCAACCGCGTGGCCAGCCCCCGCCATGAAAGCCTGCTGCGGGCAGGGATGGAGGCAGCGGGCCTGCGCGTGCTGGGCGCGCTGCCGCGCCGGGCGGACCTTTCCCTGCCCGAACGGCACCTCGGGCTGGTGCAGGCGATGGAGCATCCCGATCTGGACGCCACGCTCGACACATTGGCCACCCTTCTGCGCGATCATGTCGATCTGGATGCCCTGCGCGCCGCCGCATCCGGGCAGGCCCCCGATCATACCCCTTCCCCGCCCATGCCCCCACCGGCCCAGCGCATCGCGGTGGCGCGCGACGCGGCCTTTTCGTTTCTCTACCCCCACCTCCTTCAAGGCTGGCGGGCGGCGGGCGCGCAAATCCTGCCGTTCTCGCCGCTGGCAGACGAGGCGCCCGATGCCGGGGCCGATCTGGTCTGGCTGCCCGGTGGCTATCCCGAACTTCACGCCGCGCGCCTTGCCGCCGCGCAGACCTTCCTGAGCGGGTTGCGCACCCACGCGCAGACCCGCCCCGTCCATGGCGAATGCGGCGGCTACATGGTGCTGGGCGAGGCGCTGATCGACAAGGCGGGAACATCGCACGCCATGGCCGGGCTGCTCGGCCTCGTCACCAGCCATGCCCGGCGCAAGATGCATCTGGGCTATCGCCATGCGCGCCTGCACGCCCCCATCGGCGCGCTGCCGGTGGGCACGGCCCTGCGCGGCCACGAGTTCCACTATTCGACGATTGTCGAGCAGCGCGACGAACCGCTGGCCCGCGTAGAGGACGCCAATGGCGCGGACCTGCCCGAAACCGGCTCGCGCCGGGGCATGGTCACCGGCACGTTCTTCCACCTGATCGGAGCCGCCACATGATCGACCTGACGCTGATCGGCATCGGCACCGGCAACCCGGACCACCTGACCGCGCAAGCCCGGCGCGCGATGGCCGGGGCAGATCTCATCCTCCTGCCGCGCAAGGGCAGTGACAAGGCCGATCTGATCGACCTGCGCCGCACGCTCTGCGCCGGACTGGAAGGCCCCCGGATCGTCGAATTCGACATGCCCGTGCGCGATGGCGCCGCCGCCTATATCGGCGCCGTCCACGACTGGCACGCGGCGATCACCGCCCTCTGGCGCGCCGAAATCGAGGCACACCTGCCGAAAGGTGGAAGCCTCGCCCTGCTCGTCTGGGGCGATCCGATGCTCTACGACAGCACCTTGCGGATCGCCCGGCGGCTAGCCAAAGGCAGTGGGGGACTGGCGACAGGCGGAATGGAACTGGCCATCCGGGTCGTTCCGGGGATCACCAGCATTCAGGCGCTCTGCGCGGCCCATGCCATTCCGCTCAACCCGCTGGGCGGCGCCGTGACCATCACCACGGCCCGCATGCTGCGCCGCCATGGCTGGCCGCAAGGGGCGACTTGCGTGGTCGTGATGCTCGACGATGGCACCACCCTCGAAACCCTGCCGCCCGAGGGCATCACCGTGTGGTGGGGCGCTTATCTGGGCATGGAGGCCGAGGCGCTCGACCATGGCCCCCTCGCGCTGGCCGCCCCGCGCATTGCCCGCCTGCGCGCGCAGCTTCGCGCCCGCCATGGCTGGATCATGGACATTTCCCTCCTGAAAAAGGACCAGACCGATGCCTGAAGCATCCCCCTCTCCCGAAGAGCAGGACGCCCGCCACGCGGCCAAGATGCGCAAGAAGCAGGCCGCGCGCGACACCATCCTGGCCAGCAAGACCCGCGAACAGGGCCTGCTGATCGTCCACACCGGCAAGGGCAAGGGCAAGACCAGCGCCGCGCTCGGCATGGTCGTGCGCGCGATTGGCCACGGGATGAAAGTCGGCGTCGTCCAATTCGTCAAAGGGGCCATGCACACCGGCGAAAAGGCCGTGTTCGAAGCCTTCCCCCAGCAGGTCACGTTCCAGCCGATGGGGCAGGGTTTCACCTGGAACACCCAGGACCGCAGCGCCGACATCGCCGCCGCCCGCACCGCGTGGGAGGAAGTCAAGCGCCTGATTGCCGACCCGGACATTGCGATGGTCGTGGCCGACGAACTCAACATCGTGCTGCGCTACGATTACCTGCCGCTCGACGAAGTGCTCGCCGTGCTGACCACGCGGCCCGAGATGAAGCATGTGATCGTCACCGGCCGCAACGCGCCCGAAGCCCTGATCGAGGCCGCCGATCTCGTCACCGAGATGACCCTCGTCAAGCATCCGTTCCGCGCGGGCGTCAAAGCCCAGCCCGGCATCGAATTCTGATTTCCCCGCACGAAAAAAGGCCCCCCATCATGCTCGAACCTGTCGAAGACGGCCCCGCAGTCGTCGCCTGCAACACCTGCCGCCACAGCAAGACCGAACGCGAGGACGCGCAAGGCCAGCGCGGCGGCGCGCGTCTGGTCGAAGCCTTGCGCGCGGTCCAGTCGGGCGAGGAGCGCTTTGCCGGGATCGCCGTGCAGGAAATGCCCTGCCTGTTTGCCTGCGGTGATTTCTGCACCGTCCATGTTCGCGCGCCGGGCAAGATCGGCTATGTCATGGGCCGCTTCGAGCCGGGCGAGGAGGCCGCCACCGCCATCCTCGACTACACCCTGCTGCTGTCGCAAAGCGAGCATGGGCAGGTTCCGTTTCGCCAGTGGCCCCAAGGCGTTAAAGGCCACTTCATCACCCGCACCCCTCCAGCCGGATTTGTCGCAGCATGAGCTTCTTTCCAACCCGCGCCGCCTTTGCCCAGACCCTCGCCGCCCTGCCCGGCCCGCATGAAGCGGCCATCGAGGCCGCACGCGAACGCCAGAGCCAGTTGACCAAGCCTGCCGGTTCGCTCGGCCGCCTCGAAGATATCGCGATCTTCATGGCCGGATGGCAGAACCGCACGATCCCCGCGATCGACAAGGGCCGCACGGCGATCTTTGCCGGAAACCACGGCTTCATGGTCCATGGCGTCAGCGCCTTTCCGGTCAGCGTGACCCAGGCCATGGTCGCCAACTATGGCGCCGGGGGCGCGGCCATCAACGCGCTCGCCGGGTTTGCCGGCATGGACCTGACCATCGTCCCCCTCGAACTCGACCGCCCGACCGCCGATTTCACCCAAGGCCCCGCCATGAGCGAGGAAGAATGCCTCGCCGCGCTCAATGCCGGGGCCGCAGCGGTAACGCCCGATCTCGACCTGCTGACCGTGGGCGAAATGGGCATCGGCAACACGGCCTCGGCCTCGGCCCTGTGCGCCCACAGCCTGGGCGGCAGCGCGGCCCACTGGGTCGGGCCGGGCAGCGGGCTCGATCCCGAAGGGGTCGCACGCAAGGCCGCCGTCGTCGGACAGGCCTTGGCGCTCCATGCCGATGCCCCCAATAATGCCAAACACGATGCCTTCGAAACCCTGCGCCGTCTGGGGGGGCGCGAAGTGGCCGCCATGGCCGGGGCCACCCTCGCCGCGCGTGCGCAGCGCATTCCGGTCGTGCTCGATGGCTTCATCAACTGCGCGGCGCTGGTGCCGCTGTTCGTCGACAATCCGGCCATCGTCGACCATTGCCTTGCCGGGCATTGCTCGGCAGAGCCGGGCCATGTGCGCATCCTTGAAACCTTTGGCCTTTCCCCGCTGCTCTCGCTGGGCCTGCGACTGGGCGAAGGCAGCGGCGCGGCGCTCGCCGTGCCGATAATCCGCGCCGCGCTCGCCGCCCATGCCCAGATGGCGACTTTTGCCGATGCGGGGGTCGAAAAGAGCCTGTGAGCGCGTTTCGGCTCCACCTGCTGCGCCATGGCGCGCCCGAGGTTCCCGGTCTCCTGCTCGGGCGGACCGACGCTGCGCCGACCGGGGCGGGCGTGGCCGCCTGCGGCAGGGTGGTGGCCGGACTGTCGTTTGACCACCTCGTCTGCTCCGATCTGGCCCGCGCGCGCGTAGCGGCACGGGCCATCGGCGCAGGCAGGGGCCTTGCGCCCCAGATCGATCCGCGCTGGCGCGAAATGGACTTTGGCGCATGGGATGGCCTTTCACCCGAAGCCGTCCCTCCGGCCAGCCTGACCGCCTTCCAGACCGATCCCGATGCCTCCCCCCCACCCGAAGGGGAGAGATGGTCGGCGCTGGTCGCACGGGTGCGGTCGGCTCTGGCCGAAGGGGCAACCGGCGATACCCTGATCGTCACCCACGCCGGGGCGATGCGCGCGGCGCTCACGGTCCTTTGCGGGTTTTCCTATGATCAGGTCTGGGCCTTCGACTTGCCCTATGCCAGCCTGCTTTCGCTCAGAGTCTGGCCCGGAAACCCCATGCCAGAAAAACCTATGATGGCCCAGATCACCGGGCTTTGCGCCGGAGAGCCCGCATGAAGGGCCTGCTGATCGCCCTCCAGTTCATGACGCGCCTGCCCGGCCCGCGCCTGACCGTCAGCGACGCTGAATTTTCCGCCTCGATGCGGTGGTTTCCCGCCGTAGGCGGGGTGATCGGCGCGATTGTGGCAGGCGCCAGTTGGCTTGGCGCCCATGTCGATACGTGGACCGGCGCGCTGGCCGGGCTGGTCGTCTGGGTCGGCGTGACCGGCGCGCTCCATCTCGATGGCCTGGCCGACATCGCCGATGCGGCGGGCGCTGCCCACAAGGGGCCGGGCCGCGTGCGCGAGGTTCTGGCCGATCCGCATCTGGGCAGCTTTGGCACCAGCGCCCTCGTGCTTCAGGCGCTCGCCAAGCTGGTCCTGCTTCATGCACTGATCGTGCAGGGGGTCTGGCTGCCGCTGATCGCGGTGCCCTTTGCCGCGCGGATTGCCCCACTCGTCTGGACGCGCACGATGACCCCGCTTCATGCCGGGCTGGGCGCGCGCTTTGCCGGGGTGATCCGCCCCGGCGATCTCGCGCTCTGGGGGCTGGCCTTGCTCGGCGCGGCATGGTTTGCCCCCGGATTGCTGGCGACGGTCCCGGCCATCGCGCTGTGGCGCCGCTGGATCCTGCGCCGCATCGGCGGCATTTCGGGCGATGGCATGGGCGCGGGGATCGAACTGGTCGAAAGCCTGCTGCTGCTCGCCCTTGCCATCGGAGCCTTGCGATGAACAAGAATCGCTGGACATGGCACGGCGGCGGCCTGTCCGCCGCCCGCGCCCGCTTCGGGGGCGACGCGGCAGACTGGCTTGACCTTTCGACCGGCATCAATCCATGGGCTTGGGCCTGGCCCGAAACGCAAGGCCCCGCCATCGACTGGCGCGCCCTGCCCGACGAACAGGCCCTTGCCGCGCTGGAGGAAGCTGCCGCCGCCCATTTCGGCTGCCATCCCGATCATGTCTGCGCGGTGCCGGGCACCGAAATCGGCCTGCGCCTTGCCGCCGACCTGCTCCCCCGCCCCGCCGCCCATGGCGTGCCCGGCTATCGCACCCATGGCGCGATGATCGCGGGCAGCACCCCCATCGCGCCCGAAGCCATGGCCTCCAGCACGGCGGCCACGCTCATTCTGGCCAATCCCAACAATCCCGATGGGCGCCTGCTCGCCCCCGACCACCTGCTTTCCCTCGTCGAAGCGCGGTCGGGCTGGACCGCGCTCGACGAAGCCTTTGTCGACACCCACCCCGGCCACAGCCTCGCCCCCATGATCGACGACGCGCGCCGCCTCGTGATCTTTCGCTCGTTCGGCAAGTTCTTCGGGCTGGCGGGCCTGCGCCTCGGCTTCGTGCTGGGGCCGCGCCCGCTGCTGGCCAGCTTGCGCGCAAGGCTGGGCGCCTGGCCGGTCTG
>DQVI01000169.1 GCA_015661825.1 Novosphingobium capsulatum | reverse complement strand
CCCCGGCCCAGCCCACGGCCACGCATGCCGTCGCCAGCGCCGCCGCCAAAGGCCCCTTGTGGGCCAGCGCCAGCGTGAGCCCCACGGTCACGAGCGCCGCCACCGACTGAATCCACAGTACGCGATCCTGCCTGTTCTCGATCACCAGAACGGCCCCGGCCACGGCAATCGGCAGGGCCGCCATGCGAGCGAGGCAAAAGACCGCGATAATCGGCCCGGCCCCGGCCCAGGCCGGCCCCAGAACGAGCGGCGCGACCAGATCGGACACCACCACCACCCCGGCCAGCGCGGGCCAGCACAGCGCCCCGAACACGCCCGCCATCCTGAGCCAGCCCGTTCCCGCGCCCTGTTGCCCCCCTGCATGTTCGCCCCGCGCATGTTCTGCCGCCAGCCCTGTCGTCACCAGCAGGGTCGCAGGCTGCACGAACATGTCGGCCAGCGCCGTCACCAGCCGGTTGCCCGCGCGATAGAGCCCCGAAGCGGCAGGCGAAAAGACCGCGCCGAGCAGGAGATCGCCACTGTAATTGGCCAGAAACCCCACGATAATCGAGCCATAGCGGCTCCACGACCAGGCCAGCACCGCGCGCGTCGTCTCCGGGTCGGCGCGCGGCAGGTCGGGCAGGGTCAGCACCATCCGGTAGGCGACAATGAAGATCAGCAGCCGCGCATAGACTTGCGCGACAAGCGCCCACAGCCCCCACCCGGCCAGCAGCAGCAGCGCCGCCCCCAGCCCCGCGCCGATCTCGGTCGCCACGGTGATCGCATAATAGCGCCGCACCTTTTGCCCGCGCAGCAGCAAAGCCTCTTCCCAGCCGGCCACCGCCGCCAAAAGGTTCGAGGGCGCCAGACAGAACAGCAAAAGCGCCACCCCCGGCCCGCGAAACAGCAGCGGCGCGGCCAGCCCCAGCCCCACCAGCATCGCCACCCAGCCCAGCGCGACCAGCATGTTGGCCGCCAGCCCCGCGCTCGCCACGGCAGGCCCTTCGGCCTCGGGCGCCTTGAGCACATATTCGAACGGCCCGGTGTAGAGCATCGTGCGCGAAAGCGTGAGAAAGGCCGCCGCGATGGCAAAGACGCCGAAATCGGCGGGCATCAGCGTGCGCGTGGCTACCAGCGTAACGCCGAGCAGCGCCAACTGGCTGCTCGCCCGCGCGGCCATGGCGATCACTGCCGTCAGACTGCCGCCGCGCGCCCACCGGGCCAGCCGCGCAGCCAGCCCCATGCGCATCAGGCCATCGGGAACGGCAGCCGATGAAGCCAGCCTCATCGCGCCACCTCCAGCAGCAGGCGCAGCAGCGTCCGCCCGGCATTGGCCCAGGTATAGCGCCCGGCCCGTGCGAGCCCCGCGCGAACCGCCAGCGCGCGCGTTTCGGGATCGTCGAGCGCGGCGATCTGCGCCAGCCAGATGTCGGGCCGGTCAGGGTCGGCCATCAGGGCCGCCGCGCCGCAGACTTCGGGCACGGCGCCGCAGGGCGCCGCGATCACCGGGCAATGGCACAGCATCGCCTCTACCGGGGGCAGGCCGAAGCCTTCGGTGCGCGAGGGGAACAACAGGGCCTGCGCCCCTTCGTAGAGTGCGCGCAACACGCTATCATTGCAGGGACCGGCAAAGACCGTGTTCTCGGGCGGGTGGAGCCCCGCCGCTTCGAGCATGGCGCGATCCGGGCCGACGATGACCAACTGGCGCGGCGGCCAGTCCATGCCCGCCCGGCTCGCCTCTCCGGCCAGAGCCATGGCCTCGAACACGACCTGGTTGTTCTTGTAGGCCTTCACGCTGCCGAACATCAGCAGGTATTCCCCGTGGATCAGCCCCAGTCGCTCCAGCGCGCGCTCGTCGGCGGGCACTTCGAGGATGTGATCGGCGCCATTGTGCAGGATTTCGACACGCCCTGAGCCGATCACCCCGAACCGGGTGAGATCCTGCCGCGAATAGTCCGAAACCGTCAGCACCACCCGGCTCGTCCGGGCCATCAACGGGGCCAGCAGCCGATAGCCGAGGCGCTGGCGCAACGGATAGGAGCAATCGGGACGGCAGAATTGCGCGTCGTGCAGCATGAGCACCTTGGGCCGGTGGGTGACAGGGGCCAGATTGGCGAGATTGACCAGCAGGCTCCCCCGCGCGAGCCGGGGCAGGCGGCGCTGCTCCCACTTCTGGCTGGGGCCCTGGCCATCTTCCTCGATGGTGATCGCGCGATAGGGCTCCTCGGGCGGGCACCCGGATGGAACGATCAGCCGGACAGGAGGCCGCTCTTCAGGCGGCATCTGCGACAGCAGGCTGTCCACCTCGCGGATCAGGCGATCGGCCACGCGCGACACGCCATTGTGCTTGCCCGCGCGAAACTTGCCATTGAACGCGATGGGCCGCACGGCGCTCACATGCTTTCGATGCGGCGCGGGTCGATCCGCCCGCGCACGAGATCGACGAGCGCCATGGCATTGCCCCGCAAGCGCCCCAGCCGGTCGACATGCGGCTCGGGAAACCCGGCGCGCAGGACATTGCTGGCCAGATTGCGCCAGAGCAGCTTGCGCGCCAGCGCGCGCGGCATCGTCCCCTTGCGCAGGAGGTAGACGATATTGGCGACTTGCGAATAGCCGAGCCTGAGCCCCGATGTCCGCCCGCCCTTCACGCCGAGGTGGACCCCGGACACCAGCCCGGTCGACACCAGACGCCCGCGCCGCGCAAGGCGCATGGTGAAATCGATATCCTCCTGCCAGCCATAGAGCGGCAGCGCCTCGTCAAAGCGCAGATCGCCGACATCGGCCATGCGCAGCGCCATGTTGCAGCCATAGAGCGCCTCGCGCGGGATGATCGCGGGGTCGAGCTGCAAGGTCCGGGCCGCGATCATCGCCTGGGCCTGGGCGATCCCGAAGCCGCCATGGCGCACGCCATCGCCCACCAGATTGCCGGTGATCCCCGCAACATCGGCCTGACCTTCGAAAATGGCCTCTACCGCAGCGAGATAATCGGGCGATGGCACGAAATCGTCGTCGAAGAAGATCACCACGTCGCAGCGCCCGGCCAGCAGTTCGAGCGCACGATTGCGCTGACGGCACAGGCCGCGCGCGGCCAGCGCCACTTCGGGGTGGAGCGGGCTGTCGGCAAGGCCGGCAATGTCGGCCTCCGCCGCGCCGACGACGAGAACGCCGTCAGGGCGCCGCGACTGCCCGGCCAGAAGATCGATCGTCTTGCGCGCCAGCGCGGCGCGGCCAACAGTGGCAATGGCAACATGGATTCGCAGCATATGGCGCGCTGTCCCCTCGTTGAACGGGGGGTATTGGACGGCAGGCGCCCTGTCCGGTCCACGCGCGTTGGCTCCGTTACCGACCCACTAGCCCCGCCCGCCCCCTTCCGGTCACAGCCGAAAACGCAGGAAAGGCAGGGAGAATCACCGGGAACAAGGGCCCCGCCGCATGGCCGGTCCGGCGCAATTCACACCCCATCCCGCGCGCACGCAGCGACGATTCACGCGACGGGGACCGTGTTCGCAGGCCACGAGCCCCCTCCCCCCAAAAAAAATTTGCCCCCGCAACGCAGCAATGCGGAATTTCCAAATGGCCCCGGCCCGTGTCGCGACGGTTTCGTCCCATGCATCTTGCACCCGCGAAGCACCGCCCCGGCCATCAGGACATTCCCACCCCGCCCCCATC
>DQVI01000207.1 GCA_015661825.1 Novosphingobium capsulatum | reverse complement strand
GGCTGCTGCCCCGGCTGCGCCCGCAGCGCGTCCTGCTGCGCCTGCGGCGGCCATTCCCGCGCCGCGCCGCTTCACCCCGGTTGTTGCGCCCAAGCGTCCCGAACCGCCCAAGAAGCCTGCCCACGCCCCGCGCGACAAGAACACCAACGACCGTCGCCAGGCTGGCAAGCTGACCGTCACCCGCGCCCTCAACGAGGACGAGGGCGCCCGCGCCCGTTCGCTCGCCGCGCTCAAGCGCGCCCGCGAAAAGGAACGCCGTGCGCACTTCGCCGGGCAGACCCAGCAGCGTGAAAAGCAGGTGCGCGACGTGATCGTGCCCGAGGCGATCACCGTGCAGGATCTGGCCAACCGCATGGCCGAAAAGGCTGCGGATCTGATCAAGGCGCTGTTCAAGATGGGCATGATGGTCACCATCAACCAGACCATCGACCAGGACACCGCCGAACTGCTGGTGACCGAATTCGGCCACAACATCCAGCGCGTGAACGAAAGCGATGTCGACATCGACAGTGCTTCTGACGTCGACGCCGAAACCACGCTCAAGGCGCGTCCCCCCGTAGTTGCGATCATGGGTCACGTCGACCACGGCAAGACCAGCCTGCTCGACGCGCTGCGCGGCACCGACGTGGTGCGCGGCGAAGCGGGCGGCATCACGCAGCACATCGGCGCCTATCAGATCAAGACCAAGGGTGGTGACTACATCACCTTCCTCGACACGCCGGGCCACGAAGCCTTCACCGAAATGCGCATGCGCGGGGCGAATGTCACCGACATCGTGATCCTGGTGGTGGCCGCTGACGATGGCATCATGCCCCAGACGATCGAGGCCATCCATCACACCAAGGCCGCTGGCGTGCCGATGATCGTGGCGATC
This sequence comes from Novosphingobium capsulatum, assembly GCA_015661825.1. Taxonomy (GTDB): domain Bacteria; phylum Pseudomonadota; class Alphaproteobacteria; order Sphingomonadales; family Sphingomonadaceae; genus Novosphingobium; species Novosphingobium pituita. Next base: position 7,781 of record DQVI01000207.1, on the reverse strand, counting down.
ACCAAGAGCGACAAGCCCGAGGCGAACCCGCAGAAGATCCGCGAGCGCCTGCTCGAGCATGAAGTCATCGTCGAAGAGATGTCGGGCGACGTGCAGGACGTGGAAGTCTCGTCCAAGACCGGCGCCGGTCTCGAAACGCTGATCGAGAAGATCCTGCTCCAGGCTGAATTGATGGAACTGCGCGCCAACCCCGATCGCGCCGCCGAGGCGACCGTGATCGAGGCCAAGCTCGACAAGGGCAAGGGGCCGCTGGCCACTGTCCTGATCAACCGTGGCACGCTCCATGTCGGCGACATTCTGGTTGTCGGCACCCAGTCGGGCCGCGTGCGCGCCATGCTCGACGACAAGGGCCGTCAGGTGAAGTCGGCGCCGCCCTCGCTGCCGGTCGAAGTGCTGGGCATCGGCGGCGTGCCGATGGCTGGTGACACGCTGACCGTCGTCGAGAACGAGGCCCGTGCCCGCGAAGTGGCCGCCTACCGTCAGGAAAAGGCGACCGCCAAGCGCACCTCCGTGGCCCCGTCGAGCCTCGAGAACATGTTCTCGGCGCTGGCCGCCAAGCAGACCGTCATCGAATATCCGGTGGTGATCAAGGCGGACGTGCAAGGGTCGACCGAAGCCATCGTCAATGCACTCAACCGCCTCTCGACCGACGAGATCAAGGTGCGCGTGCTGCATTCGGGCGTGGGCGCCATCACCGAAAGCGATGTGGGCCTGGCCCAGGCTTCGGGTGCGCCGATCGTCGGCTTCAATGTCCGTCCCAACGCCAAGGCGCGCGAACTGATCGAGCGCAACAAGGTGCGGATGAAGTACTTCGACGTGATCTATCAGCTCACCGACGACATCGCCAAGGAGATGGCGGGCGAGCTGGGTCCGGAACGCATCGAAACGGTCGTGGGCCGCGCCGAGGTCAAGGAAGTCTTCCCTGCGGGCAAGAAGGACAAGGCTGCCGGTCTGCTCGTGCTCGAAGGCTATATCCGCAAGGGCATCTACGCGCGTCTTACCCGCAACGACGTTATCGTCAGCAAGACGACGATTGCTTCGCTGCGTCGTTTCAAGGACGACGTGGCCGAAGTGCGCGCCGGTCTGGAATGCGGTGTGGTCCTTACGGACACCAACGACATCAAGGCGGGCGATACGCTCGAAGTGTTCGAGGTCGAAGAGCGCGAACGCACGCTCTGATCGCCTTGAGCGGTTGTTAAAAAAGGCTCCCGTTTCACTGGAACGGGAGCCTTTTTTGTATGTCCCTCGGGCCGGGATCAGAACGTGTTGGCGATCACCGAAGCGATCACGCCCGAAGTGATGGCCACCAGCAGCGCATCGTTGCCCGAACGGACCCAGTGATAGCCGCGCGGCGGGGGGCTCAGGCGGCGATAGTGGCGGTAATCGATCACGCGATAGTTGGGCGCGCGCATGCGGTCGAAGCGCTGGCCCTTGCGGAACGGGTTGCCGCGATTGGGAGGGCGGTTGTAATGGTTGCGCTCGTCGTGGCCGCGATCATAATGCTTGTGGTCGTTGTGATCGGGCGCAGCGAGTGCCGGTGCGACCGTGGCAGGCACGGCCAGCGCCAGGGCGATCATGGCGGAAGCAAACTTTTTCATGACGGTCCTCTGTGTTTCTGGGGTCCGTTACATTCAACGCTGGAGCCGGGGCCAAGCTCCCTCTCCAAATGTCTGAAATTGTATCGCTTGTGCCACGCAGACGGAGGAGGCGTGAACGACGGTGGCATGGCTTCAGCCGGTCTTCCCCGATAATCGGCGTTCCCGTCTGGAACTGGCGCGCGGGATGCCCCATATAGGGCGGCAATGAACCGTCAGTCTGCCTCTCCCGAACAACGCTCGGTCCGCCTGCTCAAGGTCGGCGAGCAAGTGCGTCACGTCATTTCCGAGCTGCTCACCCGCCAGCAGGTCCACGATGACGTGCTCAGCGCCCATACCGTCTCGGTCACTGAAGTGCGCATGTCGCCCGACTTGCGCCATGCCACCGTCTTCGTGAAGTCGCTGCTGGGCACCGACGAGGAGATCGTGCTCAAGGCCCTGCGCACCCACACGGCCTTCTTCCAGAAGGAAGTGGCCGGGCGCCTCAAGCTCAAGTATGCCGCCCGGATCAAGTTCCTGGCCGACGAGAGCTTCGACGAGGCGTTCCGCATCGATGCCCTGCTCGCCGATCCGCGCGTTCGCCGCGATCTGGAAGAGGGTGAAGAGACCTCCGGGGACGAATCCGAGGGCTGAGCGCCCTTGGCAGCAGCCCATGGCCAAGCTCTATTTCTATTATGCGGCCATGAACGCGGGCAAGTCGACCAACTTGCTTCAGGCCGATTTCAACTATCGCGAACGCGGCATGGCCACGATGCTGTGGACCGCCGCGCTCGATGACCGTACCGGAGCTGACGGGCATGCGATTGCCAGCCGCGTCGGGCTCCATGCCGATGCCCATCGTTTCGGGCCCGAAACCGATCTGCGGGCGGAAGTTCTCGCCGAACAGGGGAAGGGGCCTCTGGCTTGCGTGCTGGTCGATGAGGCGCAGTTCCTCACCCGCGCGCAAGTCTGGCAACTGGCCGATCTGGCTGACCGGTCAGGACTGCCGGTACTGTGCTATGGCTTGCGGACCGATTTTCAGAGCGAATTGTTCGAAGGCTCTGCCGCGCTGCTCGGGCTGGCCGATTCGCTGATCGAGTTGAAGGCGGTCTGCCATTGCGGGCGCAAGGCGACAATGAACTTGCGCGTTGATGCCGAAGGTCGTGCCGTGCGCGAAGGCGCGCAGACCGAGATCGGCGGCAACGAGCGCTATCTTTCCCTCTGCCGCGCCCATTTCAGCGCGGCCCTGGATCTGCACCGATGATGGATACCCTTTATGCGCTGGCCACGCTGGCGGTGCCGATGATCGTGGCCATCGTGTTTCACGAGGTCGCCCACGGCCGCATGGCCCGCCTGCTGGGCGACCGGACGGCCGAGCGCCTCGGGCGGCTCAGTTTCAATCCGCTGCGCCATGTCGATCCGGTCGGGACGGTGCTTTTGCCGGGCATGCTGGCGCTGGCCCATGCGCCGGTGTTTGGCTGGGCCAAGCCGGTTCCGGTCGATGTCAGTGGCCTGCCACGCCCGCGTCAGGCGATGATGCTGGTGGGGGCCGCAGGGCCGGCGATGAATTTCGCGCTGGCGCTGCTGGCCTCGGTGGCGCTGGGGCTGGAGGCGCGGTTTCTTTCCGCGCCGGGCGTGATCGGGCAGTTCGTGGCCGACAATCTCGTCAACTTTCTGGCGATCAACCTCTTTCTGGGCAGCTTCAACCTGATCCCGCTGCCCCCGTTCGATGGTTCCCACATCGTCGAGGGGCTGCTGCCGACGGCGCTGGCGGATCGCTACGCGCAGTTGCGGCGTCTGGGCATGCCGCTGGTGCTGCTCCTCTTGGTGATCCTGCCCTGGCTGGCCCCGCGTTTCGATCTCGTGCGTCTGGTCCTGGCGCCGCCCGTGCTGTGGCTGGGCGGACAATTCCTCGCGCTCGCCTCGCTGGTCGCGGGGCACCCGATCTCCTGAGGAATTGCCGGCTGACAGGGAGCGCTGCGCCAGCTAGGGCGCGGGCAATGGCAAACGGCTGGATCATTCTCGACAAGCCACTCACGCTGGGATCGACCCAGGGTGTGGCGGCGGTAAAGCGCAACGCGCGCACGCGTGGCCTTGGCAAAGTGAAAGTGGGGCACGGCGGCACGCTCGACCCGCTGGCGACCGGCGTCCTGCCGATTGCAGTGGGCGAGGCGACCAAGCTGTGCGGGCGCATGCTCGACGCCAGCAAGACGTATGCCTTCACGGTCGCGTTCGGGACGGAAACCGACACGCTCGACCTTGAAGGCGCCGTGATCGGGCAAAGCGAGGTAAGGCCGGCGCGCGCGGCGCTCGACGCCGTTCTGCCGACGTTTACCGGCCCGATTGCGCAAGTTCCGCCGGCCTATTCGGCGCTCAAGGTCGATGGCGAGCGCGCCTATGATCTGGCGCGGGCAGGGCACGAGGTCGTGCTGGCCTCGCGCAACGTGACGATCCACACCTTGCGCGTGCTCGAAACGGCGGGGCCGGACGATGCCCTGGAAAGCGCCACGCTCGAAGCCCATGTCTCGAAAGGCACCTATATCCGCAGCCTCGCGCGCGACATTGCGCTGGCGCTGGGAACGCGCGGCCACGTCACCATGCTGCGCCGCCTGAAGGCCGGGCCGTTCACGCTCGATCAGGCGATTTCGCTGGACAAATTGAACGAATGGGGCCAAGGCGCCCCCTTCGAGAACGTAATCTTGCCGCTGGAGGCAGGGCTGGTCGACATCCCGGCTCTTGACCTCGACCCCGAACAGGCAAGGGCGGTCCAGCAGGGCCGTGTTCTGGCGGGGTTGCCCTTTTCCGACGGGCTGTGGTGGGCGCGATGCGGCGGCAAGCCGGTGGCGCTGGTCATGCTTGCGGACGGCGCCTTGCGCGTCGAGAGGGGTTTCAACCTTTAAAGTATGTCGCGGAGTGAAATTATGTCGGTTACCGCTGAAAAGAAGCAGGAAATCATCCAGGACAACGCGCGCGTCGCCGGTGATACCGGTTCGCCCGAAGTCCAGGTTGCCATCCTCACCGAGCGCATCGTCAACCTGACCGAACACTTCAAGGCTCACCACAAGGACAACCATTCGCGTCGTGGCCTGCTCCAGATGGTCAACAAGCGTCGTTCGCTGCTTGACTACCTGAAGAAGAAGGATGTGGAGCGTTACAACGCTCTGATCCAGAAGCTCGGTCTGCGTAAGTGATTTCACGAACGGCCCGCCATCGGCGGGCCGTTCTTTTTGGGCGCTGTTTTTGAACCTTGCGGCTTGAGCGGAGGCAAAAGGCCTTCGGAGCTGTCACAAAACAGTGCTAGATTATCGGCGCCCCGGCAATTCGGCCAGGGTACCAAGGGGCCAAGCCCCAGACCGGACCGGGACGGCATCCCCGGCAGCAAAACCCCGTGGGCAATAGGGCCTGCGGGCTGAAGGAAACCAAATGTTCGACGTCAAGACCGTATCGCTGGAGTGGGGCGGAAAGACCCTCACTCTGGAAACCGGCCGTATCGCTCGCCAGGCCGATGGCGCCGTGCTCGCCACGTATGGCGAGACCGTGGTGCTTTGCGCGGTGACTGCCGCCAAGTCGGTGAAGGAAGGCCAGGACTTCTTCCCGCTCACCGTCCACTACCAGGAAAAGTTTTCGGCCGCGGGGCGCATCCCCGGTGGCTTCTTCAAGCGTGAACGCGGCGCCACCGAAAAGGAAACGCTGGTCTCGCGCCTGATCGACCGTCCGGTCCGCCCGCTGTTCCCCGAAGGTTTCTACAACGAAATCAACGTTATCGCTCAGGTGATGAGCTATGACGGCGAGACCGAACCCGATATCGTCGCGATGATCGCCGCTTCGGCTGCCCTGACCATCTCGGGCGTTCCCTTCATGGGCCCGATCGGCGCCGCGCGCGTCGGCTTCAAGGATGGCGAATACCAGCTCAACCCGTCGCTGGCCGAAGCCGCCACGGGCCGTCTCGACCTCGTCGTGGCCGCGACCGACAGCGCCGTGATGATGGTGGAATCGGAAGCCAAGGAACTGACCGAGGAAGAAATGCTCGGTGCGGTGATCTTCGCCCACGAGGAAAGCCGCAAGGTGATCGGCGCGATCATCGAGCTGGCCGAGAAGGCCGCCAAGGACCCCTGGGAAATCGACCTGTCGGACAACACCGCCGACATCAAGGCGAAGCTCAAGAAGGGTCTGGGCGCCGACATCGCCGCTGCCTACAAGCTGACCGACAAGTCGGCCCGCTCGAACGCGCTGAACGAAGTGCGCGCCAAGGCCAAGGTGCTGTTTGCGGACGAAACCCCGCAGACCCAGATGGTCGCGATCAAGACCCTCAAGAAGCTTGAGGCCGAGATCGTGCGTACCGCCATCCTCAAGGAAGGCCAGCGCATCGACGGCCGTTCGGTCACGCAGGTTCGCCCGATCGAATCGATGGTCGGCTTCCTGCCGCGCACCCACGGTTCGGCGCTGTTCACCCGCGGCGAAACCCAGACCATCTGCACCACCACCCTTGGCACCAAGGACGCGGAGCAGATGATCGACGGTCTCGATGGCCTGACCTATCAGCGCTTCATGCTGCACTACAACTTCCCCCCCTACTCGGTGGGTGAAGTGGGCCGCTTCGGCGCTCCCGGTCGCCGCGAAGTCGGCCACGGCAAGCTCGCCTGGCGCGCGCTGAACCCGGTCCTGCCCAGCAAGGAAGAGTTCCCCTACACCATCCGCGTGCTCTCGGACGTGACCGAATCGAACGGTTCGTCGTCGATGGCCACGGTGTGCGGCGGCTGCCTTTCGATGATGGACGCCGGCGTTCCCGTCGCTCGTCCGGTTTCGGGCATCGCCATGGGCCTGATCCTCGAAGGCGACGACTTTGCCGTCCTGTCGGACATCCTGGGTGACGAAGATCACCTCGGCGACATGGACTTCAAGGTGGCCGGCACCAGCGAAGGCATCACCTCGCTCCAGATGGACATCAAGATCGCCGGGATCACCGAAGCGATCATGCGTCAGGCTCTGGCCCAGGCCAAGGAAGGCCGCGCGCACATCCTGGGTGAAATGACCAAGGCTCTGGGCACCGCACGCACGGAACTTTCGGCTCACGCTCCGCGCATCGAGACGATCCAGATCGACAAGTCGAAGATCCGCGAAGTGATCGGTACGGGCGGCAAGGTGATCCGCGAGATCGTTGCCGAAACCGGCGCCAAGGTCGACATCGACGACGAAGGCGTGATCAAGATCTCGTCTTCGGATGTTGCGCAGATCGAAGCGGCCAAGAAGTGGATCCTCGGCATCGTCGAGGAAGCGGAAGTCGGCAAGATCTACACCGGCAAGGTCGTCAACATCGTCGACTTCGGTGCGTTCGTGAACTTCATGGGCGGCAAGGACGGCCTCGTCCACGTCTCGGAAATGCGCAACGAACGCGTTGAAAAGCCGACCGACGTCGTCAAGGAAGGCCAGGAAGTCAAGGTCAAGGTCCTCGAGATCGACAACCGTGGCAAGGTCCGCCTGTCGATGCGCGTCGTCGATCAGGAAACCGGTGCCGAGCTGGAAGACACCCGTCCGGCCCGCGAACCGCGTGAACCGCGCAGCGATCGTGGTGATCGCGGCGGCGACCGTCGTGGCCCCCGCAGCGCTGACCGTGGCGATCGTGGCCCCCGTGGCCCGCGCCGTGACGGCGACCGTCCCCGTCGCGACCGCGACGAAGGTCCGGCTCCCGACCACATGCCCGCGTTCCTCAAGTCGGACGACTGAGGGGCCTGAGGCCTGAACAAAAAAAGGGCTCGCACCACCCGGTGCGGGCCCTTTTTTCATAAGATCCAGATCCTCCCCGCTGGCGGGGAGGTGGCAGGCCGAAGGCCTGACGGAGGGGCTTCTTCTTCAGAAGGCAAAAAGAAAGGCCGCGCTCCCACCAGGGAACGCGGCCTTTCTTATGGCAAAAAGCCTGTGTGTCAGCGCACGCGCGGACCACCAAACGGCATCGGCGGGGGAGGGCGACGATGGCCACGCGGCAGCTGCGCCTGATAGGCGCGGCCGCAATGCTCGACGCAATAGGGGAAACCGGGGTTCACCTTCTCACCACAGAAGTGGAAGTCGGGCTCGCCGGGATGGCCCATCGGCCAGCGGCAGATGCGGTCATTGAGGTCGAGCAGGCTGGTCTTGTCGGCGATTTCCGGGCTCGGGCGCGCGGGCACGAGGCGGCGGGGCGGGGCAGGCGGGATCGGCGCCTGCTGGTCG
>DQVI01000168.1 GCA_015661825.1 Novosphingobium capsulatum | reverse complement strand
TCCGAAGCCGCCGCCGCTGCGACCGCCACCAAAGCCACCGCGATCACCACCGCCGAAGCCGCCGCGATCACCGCCACCGAAGCCGCCGCCGCTGCGACCGCCACCGAAGCCACCACGATCACCGCCGCCGAAGCCGCCGCGATCATAGCCGCCACCGAAACCGCCACCGCCGTAGGGATCGAAACCGTCGTCGCCGAAACCGTCGCGCTTGTCGCGTCCGCGACCACGCCGCCCTCTGTCAAAACCCATAAAACCCAATAGACCTTACATTCCGCCCCAATTTTCCCGGCGCCCCTGGCCGGACGCGGAGACCAGGGACACGACAAAGAATAACGCCGGGTTGTGGCCGGCCCTCTCCATTGCACCAAGGACTATAGCGAAAAAAAAGCCGATGCGCGAACGGAATCGACGAAACATGCTCGATTCTGGCTCGGAACATCGGACTTGAGGCACCATTCATGACAAATGTGCCGTATTTTCCTAGGGCAGGCAGCCTTTCGCGAGGCTGAACGATCCGGAAAAAGCACGTCACCTTCGGTATCGTCAACGCTGCCAGAGCCCCTCTGGCACGGTCACGAAACGCTAACGACATGCAATATACGCCCCGCTCCACCTTCGGTGCAGGCAAGGGAATCGATCCGGGAATCGGCATCCCCACCGCAGATTCCCTCCCCGCCCCCTTCCCGCCGCTCCCGCCCGCCCGCCTTCGCCGCTCCGCGCGATGAATTGGGGGTCCACATTCCCGCCGGCGATACCTATGACAGCATCGGCGCTCCGGCCTTCGCAGGGCAGGCCTCCATCACGGCCCGCCCGTTCACTCGCATAAGGTATTGCCATGTCCCAGTTCCGCCAGATCGACAGCCACTTCCTGGCCAGCCCGCAGATCACCCTCGACGATGTTGCCACCGCGCAGGCGCTCGGGGTGAAGCTGATCGTCAACAATCGCCCCGAAGGCGAATCCGACGACCAGACGCCCGGCTCTGCCATCGAGGCCGCCGCCCATGCCGCAGGGATCGCCTATGTCGCCATTCCCGTGACCCACGCCGGTTTCTCGATGCCGCAAGTCGAGGCGATGCAGAAGGCGCTGGCGCAAGCGGGCGAGGCGCCGGTCCTTGGCTATTGCCGCTCGGGCACGCGCTCGACCCTGCTCTGGGCCCTTGCCCAGGCCGCCAACGGCGCCAATCCGTTCGAAATCGCCGCCAAGGCCGCCTCGGGCGGGTACGACATCAGCCCGATCCGCGCCCAGGTCGACATCCTGAGCGCCCGCGCCAACTGAGCGCCGCGCCCCAAAGCCCGGAGCGACAGGACCCGAGCAACCGGCACAGCCGCGCGGATCGTAAGGAAGGGCCGCGCGACTGTCCCATCCGGGCACGCCTCGGGATTTTACATTGCATGACATTACAAACCGGGCGCATCGGGCTAGGAGGCGTTCAACACCCGTAACACGCAACCCCCAAATCCCTTTCGCCCATGCACCGGATGACAGCCATGCCCGCTTCCCATCGCGTCCTGCGCCTGGCCGCCTCCGTGGCGGCCCTGGCCCTCCCCTTCCATGCCATTGCGGCAACCACGCCGGTCGGCATCGACGCGCTCAAGGTCTACAACCTGATCGTGCTGGGCGATCTCACCTCGTCGTCCGAGGTCGAGGGGCGCACGTTCGTCGGGGGCGATCTCACCGGCAGTTCCTCGAACTACCAGATCTCGACGCTGCCCGCCTCCAGCTACACGGGCGCGGGGCTGGTCGTGGTCGGCGATGTGACCGGCAGCATCAAGAACATCAACAATGGTGCAGGCGCCGTCGTCGGCGGCAATGTGAGCAGCGGGTTCAACCTCAACGGCTCCCCCCAGACCGTGCAGGTGGGCGGCACGATCAGCAACACCAACGTCAATTCCAACACGGTGGTCTCCAATCTGGGCACCACCAACCCCGCGTTCGTCAGCGACCTCCGGCAGGATGGCAGCCTGATGTCCACGAGCATGACCGAACTGTCGTATCAACTCGGCCAGCAGACCGCGAACAGCACCCTGTCGATCAGCGGCAACCGCGGCACATTCAATGCCCAGCCCGGCGCCAATGGCGTGGCCGTGTTCAACATCACCGCTGCCAACCTCGATTCGATCGGCGAGATCCAGTTCAACAGGAACGGCGCCGACACCGTGATCGTCAATGTCTCGGGCAGCAATGTCACGCTCAACGACAATTTTCTGGGTGGCACCGCCAATCTGGGCGAGCATGTGATCTGGAACTTCACCGACGCGACCGATCTCACGCTGACCACCGCCTGGGGCGGCTCGGTTCTGGCCCCCAAGGCCACCGCACATACCTACAACTACATCCAGGGCTCGGCGGTGTTCGGCAGCCTCGTGCAGGATGGTGAAATGCATGTCGGCACTTATGCGGGCAGCTATGTCGTGCCCAGCGACCCGCAGGTGCCCCCGCCCTCGTCGTCGTCGTCTTCGTCCTCCTCGACCAGTGGCGGCAGCACCGGTGGCAGCGGCACGGGCGGGACCGAGGTGCCCGAACCGGGCATGTTCGTCCTGTTCGCGCTGGGCCTTGGCGGCCTGCTGCTGGGTCGCAAGCGCCGCAGCGAACGCGCCTGACCACACGGCCAGACCAAAAAAAGGGCGAAGCGACTTCCCGCCGCTTCGCCCCTTTTGCGTCAGCCGGAAACCGGATCAGTCGCTGCCCACGCGCTCCACATCGGCGCCGAGCAGGGCGAGCTTTTCCTCAAGCCGTTCATAACCGCGGTCGAGGTGATAGAGGCGGTGAACCTGCGTTTCGCCCTGCGCGGCAAGCCCGGCGATCACCAGGCTCATCGAGGCGCGCAAGTCCGTCGCCATGACTTCGGCGCCCGACAGGCCCGACACCCCGTGAACCACCGCCGTGCGGCCCGAGGTCTCGATCCGGGCGCCCATGCGGTTGAGTTCGGGAACGTGCATGTAGCGGTTCTCGAAGATCGTTTCGGTCAGCACGCTCGATCCCTTGGCCAGACACAGCATGGCCATGAGCTGGGCCTGCATATCGGTGGCAAAGCCCGGATAGGGTGCGGTCGCCAGCGTGATCGGACGCAGATCGCCATCGGAGGCGACATGGAGCCCGCCACGCACTTCCTCGACCGCGACGCCCGCGTCGCGCAGGGCCTGCACGGTGGCTTCCATATCCTCGATCCGCGCGCCCTGAAGCGTCACCTCGCCCCCGGTGATCGCGGCGGCGCAGGCATAGGAGCCAGCCTCGATACGGTCGGGCATGACCATGTAGGTCGCCCCGTGCAGGCGCTCGACACCGTGGATCGTGAGGTCGGACGTGCCGATCCCCTCGATTTCGGCCCCCATGGCCACCAGCAGGTTGCACAAGTCGACGATTTCGGGCTCGCGCGCGGCGTTGTGCAGCGTCGAGGTGCCACGCGCCAGAACGGCGGCCATCAGCGCATTCTCGGTCGCCCCGACCGAAACCACCGGGAAGCTGTAGCGCCCGCCCGGAAGACCGCCATCGGGCGCAATCGCGCGGACATAGCCTGCGGCCAGTTCGATATGCGCGCCAAAGGCTTCGAGCGCCTTGAGGTGAAGGTCGATCGGGCGGTTGCCGATCGCGCAGCCACCGGGCAGCGAGACGGTCGCCTCGCCCGCGCGGGCCAGCAGGGGGCCCAGCACCAGAATCGAGGCGCGCATCTTGCGCACGAGGTCATAAGGCGCGACCGTGGAGGTCAGGCGGGTGGCCTGAAGCGTCATCACCCGGCCGAAATCCTCGGGCCGGGCGCCCGCGATGGCTGTGGACACGCCGAACTGATTCATCAGGTGCTGGAAGCCGTCGATGTCGGCCAGACGCGGCAGGTTGCGCAAGGTGACAGCCTCGTCGGTGAGCAAGGCACAAGGCAGCAGCGTCAACGCCGCATTCTTGGCCCCCGAAACCGGAACCGAACCTGAAAGACGCTTGCCGCCGCGAATGATGATCTTGTCCATCGCAGCGATTTAGCCGGTTTGTGAAACAGGGCAAGAGGCCGACGCCAAAAGGCTGGGCCCAGCCGCTTCAACCGTCCTTCCCGGAACCGATTTTGCGGCGCAGCATTGTTTTGCGAAATTGCCGCAATGCGGAACTTGTCTTGTCCAAACCGGAATGCTTAATTGCGCCAATTCTTAACCGGTTTGCAACAAGACCATGGGAAAGACACGTATCATGAGCGAACAAGCAGCAAACACGCGCCCCAAGCCGATCCGCAAGGCGGTCTTTCCCGTGGCAGGTCTGGGCACCCGTTTTCTTCCCGCGACCAAGGCCGTTCCCAAGGAAATGCTGCCGATTGTCGATCGTCCGCTGATCCAATACGCCGTCGACGAAGCGCGCGAGGCAGGAATTGAGCAGCTCATCTTCGTGACCGGCCGTGGCAAGACCGCCATCGTCGAACATTTCGACACCGCCTACGAACTCGAAGAGACGATGACCAGCCGCGGCAAGAGCCTGTCCGTGCTCGACGACACGCGCATCAAGCCCGGCAACCTCGTCACCGTGCGCCAGCAGGTGGCGATGGGCCTGGGCCACGCGGTATGGTGCGCGCGCGAAGTCGTCGGCGACGAGCCTTTCGCGATCTTCCTGCCCGACGAACTGATGGTCGGAAAGCCGGGCTGCATGAAGCAGATGGTCGAGGCCTACAACGAAGTGGGCGGCAACCTGATCTCGGTGCTCGAAGTGCCCGAAAACGAAGTATCCAGCTATGGCGTGATCGCGCCGGGCGCCAAACTTTCCGACAGCCTGACGCAAGTGACCGGGCTGGTCGAGAAGCCCAAGCGCGAGGACGCCCCCTCGAACCTGATCATCTCGGGCCGCTACATCCTTCAGCCTGAAGTGATGCGCACGCTCGAAAATCAGGAAAAGGGCGCAGGCGGGGAAATCCAGCTGACCGACGCCATGGCCCGCATGATCGGCACCCAGCCGTTCCACGCGGTGACGTTTGCCGGTCGTCGTTTCGACTGCGGCAGCAAGGCCGGTTTCGTCGAGGCGACCATTGCGCTCGCCCTCGAACGCCCCGATCTGGCCGACGACGTGCGCGCGGCGATCGCCAAGCTGGTCTGAACGGCGCCGCGCCCGACCCTGCGCTTTTGCCACGAAAACCGGAAAAAGGGGGCTCTCGGGCCCCCTTTTTGTGTGCTTGCGGGCTCCGAAACAGACACCAAAAAAGGCGGCCCCAGGGACCGCCTTTTTTGAGGTGTTCTCAAGGCACGCCCTGAAGCGAGGCCTTATTCCTCGCTGTCACTTTCGGCGTCGGGGGTGTTGAAGCCGCGGATCTTGTTCACGTCGGCGGCGCTGGCGAGGCGGCGCAGGCTGTCGTCGCGCTGCATGTAGGCCAGCGGGTTCACGGCCTGCCCGGCAACGCGGACTTCATAGTGGAGGTGCGGGCCGGTCGAGTGGCCGGTCGAGCCGACATAACCGATCACGTCGCCCTTGTGGACATGCTGGCCCTCGGCGACCGCGATACGGCTCATGTGGCCATAGCGGGTTTCGAGGTTGCCGCCATGTTCGAGTTCGACGAACAGGCCATAGCCACCGAAGCGTTCAGCCTTGCCGACCACGCCATCGGCGGTAGCGCGGATCGGGGTGCCCGTCGGCGCGGGAAGGTCGACACCCTTGTGGGCGCGCAGGCCGCCATAGATCGGGTGGGTGCGCAGGCCAAAGCCGCTGCTCATCGCGCGGCTGGAAAGGACCGGAACCAGCGTGGGGATCGAGACGGTCGCGCTGCGAACCAGCGGCGCCTGCGACGACGTGCCGGCCGAGCCACCATCAAGCGCTTCCCAGCTGGCGAAAAGCTTGGAGAATTCCTCGTCCCCGCCCGGAGCGACGCCCCCGGCCTTGGCGCCGTCGGTGGCACGCAGCGGCGTGGTGATATCGGCAGCAGCGGCGCTGTTGGCAAAAGCAGGTGCCGACAGACCCAGACCGGCCACGCCCATACCCAGAGCAGCAAGACCGACAGCGATGGATTTCTTCAGAAGCATTGCGACCCGTTCAACCTCTGTGTGGCAGGGTGCAACGCGCCATCGCCTTTCTGGCGAAATCCGCGCTCACCGCAAATCCGTTGCTGACCCCCAGCGGACTTCACCCGACCCAGACCTTGCGCGGAACCGCCGGATGGGTCGATGCGTTGTCCCGAGATTGGTTGGTTTCCCCCCGCCGATCTCGTGGTGGTGGGGTAACGGGGCCTGCCCCGCCTAGGCAAGGGCCGCCATCATTTCACACGACAGACCGGCAGAACGACGCGCTGAGTCGTTGAACGGCGGCTTAACGCTGCCCCTGAAGTGCTGCGTAACCAGCTCCTTCCAGAACTGTGGTGCCCGTTTACCACGTTCCTCGCAGATTTTCGCGAAATGGCTGGTCCCGAAACGGACATGGCGCACTTCGTCGTCAACGATTCGCTGGAGGATGCGCGCGGTCGTCGCGTCGCCCACGGCAAGGAAGCGCTCGATGGTCTGCGGGGTCACGTCGAGGCCGCGCGCTTCGAGCACCATGGGCACCACGGCAAGGCGCGCGGCGACATCATGCGCGGTCTCGCGCGCGGCATCCCACAACCCGTCGTGCGCGGGCAGCGCACCATAATGGCTCCCCAGCGTGCGCAGGCGCCGGGCGAGCAGCGCATAGTGCATCGCCTCGTCGGCGGCGACCGAGAGCCAGTCGGCCACGAACCCCTGCCCCCGCTCTGCCCCGAACCGCCCCGCCGCATCGAGCGCGAGGTCGATGGCCACGAATTCGATGTGGCACAGCGCATGGATCAGCGCGAGGCGCCCCCGTTCCGAGCCGCCGCGCCCGCGCTTGGGCATGGCATTGGGCGGCAGGAGCACGGGCTGTTCGGGCCGGGCGGGCATGTCGGGCATGGCCGTCTCGAAGGTGAAGGCCAGATGCCCGGCGCGGAAGGCCCGCACGAGCGCGCGCGTGCCCATGACCTTGGCCTGCGGATCGGGCGTGAGCATGACGGCGCGGATGGCCGCAGACAGCGAGGGGGACGTTTCGGGCATGGAAGCGTGCTCTTACAGGGCCTGGGCGGCTTCAAGAACCTCCTGCGCGTGGCCTTTCACTTTCACCTTGGGCCAGATGCGCGCGATGTGGCCTTGCGCGTCGAGCAGGATCGTCGTGCGCTCCATGCCCATGTAGGTGCGGCCATACATGGACTTTTCCTTCCAGATGCCCAGCGCATCGGACAGGCCGCCTTCTTGCGCGTCGCTGGCGAGCGGGGCGAGCAGCCCATGCTTGGCGATGAACTTTTCGTGGCGCGCAGGCGGGTCCTTGCTGATCCCCAGCAGGGCGGTTCCGGCGGCCTCGAACTGCGCGGAAAGATCCGAAAAATCCTTGTTTTCGGTCGTGCAGCCGGGGGTATCGTCCTTGGGATAGAAGAACAGCACCAGCTTGCGCCCGGCAAAGGCGGCCAGATCGACCGCACTGCCATCGGGCGCGGTCAGGGCAATGTCGGGAAGGCTCGCGCCGATCTGCGGAGGCGTGCTCATGCGGTGATCTCCAGTTCTTCGCCCAGAATCCGGGCCCAGGCTTCGCCCACGCGGTGTCGTGCATGGGCCACCGCGTCAAGCAGGCTCTGCCAGTCGGCCAGGCCACAGGCCCGCACGACGATGGTCCGGCTGGCTTCGGGCGGGAACTTGCCATCGGGCGCGACGAGGCGGACGACCACCAGCAGGCTGGCCAGAAGATCGTGCGCCGCGCGCAGGCCCGCAGGCAGCAGGCCCGCCGCCTCCAGCCCGGAAATGGCGGCGCCCAGATCGGGTTCCAGCGCGACATGATCGCGCAGTTGCAGATAGTGGGCGAGGAATTCGAGATCGACCAGCCCGCCGCGCGCGAGCTTCACGTCGAGCGGGCCTTTGGCAGGCTTGTGACGGGCCATTTCGGCGCGCATGGCCAGAACATCGGCCCTGAGTACGGCGCCGTCGCGCGTACGCCGCAGCACGCGCGCGATGATGTCTGCCAGCGCGGCGCAATCCTCGGGCGTGCCATAGAGGGGGCGGGCCCGGCACAGTGCCATGTGTTCCCATGTCCAGGCATCGTGCGCCTGATAGCGGGCAAAGCTTTCGAGGCTGACGGCAATCGGCCCTTGCGCGCCCGAAGGCCGCAACCGCGTGTCCACTTCATAGAGCGCGCCGGCCGCCGTGGGCACCGAGAGCGCGGCGATCATCCGCTGGGCCAGCCGGTTGAAATAGAGCGTGCCGCCCAGAGGCCGCGCCCCATCCGATTCGCGGGCATAGGCATCGTCCGGCCCGCCGAACAGGAACACCACGTCGAGGTCGGACGCATGGGTGAGCGAGGCCCCGCCCAGCCGCCCCAGCCCGAGCACGAGCGGATGCGCGCCGGGCACATGGCCATGGACGCGGGCAAATTCGGCCTCGCTCGCGCGGCCCAGCACGCGGATCGTCGCCTCGGCCACGCGGGCGAGCGCGGCGGCCACGGCCAGCGGGGGATGGTGCCCCTCGATCAGCTGCACGCCCAGCACGAAATGCCATTCGCCCACCTTGCGGCGCACGGCGTCGAGCAGGCGCTGGTAATCGTCGCCCACTTCCCGGCGCGCGAGGCTGGCGGCGATCTCGTCAACCGAACCGGGCAGCGCGAAAGCCGAATGATCGATCAGCGTGTCGAGCAGGTCGGCCCGCCGGGCCAGTGCCTCGGCCAGCGTGGGCGCATGGGCGAGAATGCGCATGACCAGATCCATCAGGCCGGGCCGCGCTTCGAGCAGGCGGAACACGTTGATCGCCGAGGGCAGCCCGGCGAGCAGGCGCTCCCACCGGGCCAGCGCATGGACAGGGTCGGGCGCCTGCGCCAGCGCGCGCAGGACATCGGGGCGGACCCGGTCAAAGGCCTCGCGCGCTTCCTCGCTGCGCAGCGCGCGGAAGGTGCCGCTGTTCCAGCTTTCCACCCTTCGCGCGGTGGCCTCGGGATCGGCAAAGCCCATGTCCGCCAGATCGGCGGCCAGATCGGTCGCCAGCGTGTGCCCGATGCCATGCCGATTATCGACCGGCACCGCGCCTGTGGGGGCGAGCGTCGCCAGCAGGCGGTCGAACCGCGCCGCGACCGTTTCAGAAATGCCCTGGACTTCGGCCATCAGCGCCGCCCCGTCGCGGTGGCCCGAAAGCTGCGCCACGCTGTCGAGCGCGGCGCGCTGGACAGGCAGGGCATGGGTCTGCTGGTCGGCGACCATCTGCAACCGGTGTTCGAGCACGCGCAGCCGGTCGTAGCTTTCGCCCATGATCACCGCATCGCCATCGGTGATGATCCCGGCCTCGGCCAGGGCATCGAGCGCCGCGCGCGTGCCGCGCAGGCGCAGCGCCGGGTTGCGCCCGCCGTGGATCAACTGGTGGGTCTGGGCGAAGAATTCGACCTCGCGGATGCCGCCGCGCCCGCGCTTGAGATCGTAGCCCGGCCCCACGACCTGCCCGGCGGCATAATGGTCGCGGATGCGCGCGGTCAGTCGTCCGATCTCGGCAATCGCCCCGAAATCGAGGCTGCGCCGCCAGACAAACGGGCGGATCGTGTCGAGAAAGGCCTGCCCCCGCGCCACGTCGCCCGAGGCGGCGCGGGCGCGGATATAGGCCGCGCGCTCCCAGGCCAGCGCGCTCGATTCATAATGCGTGATGGCCCCGGCAAAGGGCAGCGCCAGCGGGCTCACTTCCGAGGCCGGGCGCAGGCGCAAGTCGATGCGGAAGACATAGCCCTCGGCGGTGACGCTCGACAGCAGTTCGACCAGCGTGCGCGCCACGCGCTGCGCGGCCTCGCCCGGTTCGTCGCGCGCGCGGCGGGGGAGCACATCGGGATCGTAGAGCAGGATCGGGTCGATGTCGGACGAATAGTTGAGTTCGCGCGCGCCGTGCTTGCCCAGCGCGATGGCCGAAAACCCCCAGTCGCGCGCATCGCCGTCCGCATCGGGAACCCGGCGACGGATCGCGGCGGCAATCCCGGCATCGAGCGCACGGTCGGCAAAATCCGACAACTCGCCCACCACGCGCAGCAGTGGCAGCGCCCCGGCCAGATCGCCGATGGCCAGCGCAAGGGCCAGCGCCAGCCGCTCGCGGCGCAGGGCGACACCCGTATCGGCCTCTCCATCCCCGGCGGCGCGGGCCCGGTCGAGCGCTTCCTCGATCTGTCCTTGCGCCAGCAAGGCGGCCAGATCGGGCAGGCGGTCGAGCGCGCGGGCAAGGAACGGGGCATGGGTGCGCGCAAGGTCGAGCGTGCGGGTCCAGTCGGGGGCGTTGGCCATGCGGGGCTCTCCTTTTTACCTTGGCCTTCTTACCTTGGCCTTTTTGCCGGGGCCGGTCGGCAGGGCGGCTCGTCTTGCCGCAAGCGGCCTCCTCTGCCAAGGTCCGCGTCTGGTTGCGCCTGAAAGCACCTCGCCCCTTTCCCAAAGCGGCGAGAGGACGGGCGCAGGATCGAGACGCAATTGAGAAAGGCTCCCCCCATGTCTTCGTCCCTAGGTCGCACGTTTGCGGCCCTGCTGCTCGCCTCGGCGCCGCTGGCTCCTGTTCCGCTCGCTTTTGCCGCACCCGCTCCTGCCGCAAAGGTTCCGGCGGTTCCGGTCGCGCTGATGCGCGAGACGATCAAGACGCTCAGCGCCGACGACATGGAAGGCCGTGGCCCCAGCGGCCCCAAGGAGAAACAGACGCTCGACGCGATCATCGCGCGCTTCAAGGCCGCCGGCCTTGCGCCGGGCAACAAGGGCCAGTGGCTTCAGGACGTGCCGATGGTGACCATCGTTGCCAAGGACATCTCGCCGCTCAAGGTCGGCAGCCTGAGCTTCAAGCCCGGCGCCGATTTCGTCGTCAGTTCCTATCGCGAGGCCGACCGCACCGTGCTCGCCGGCAGCGAACTGGTCTTCGTCGGCTATGGCATCACCGCCCCCGAACTGGGCTGGGACGACTATGCCGGGATCGACATGAAGGGGAAGGTCGCGGTCATCCTCGTCAACGATCCCGACTATGAGAACACCGACGAGACCGGCCTGTTCAAGGGCCGCCGGATGACCTGGTATGGCCGCTGGCCCTACAAATATGCCGAAGCCGCGCGCCACGGCGCCAAGGCCGCGCTGATCGTCCACGACACCTTCCCCGCCGCCTATGGCTGGAACGTGCTGGAATCGAGCGGCGGCACCGGCAATTTCGTCGCCAGCGCCAACAAGGGCATGGACCAGACCGAAGCTAACGGCTGGATGCGCCGCCCGGTCGCCGAAGCGATCTTTGCCGCGGCGGGCAAGAATTTCGCCGCGCTTTCGACGCAGGCCAAGCAGAAGGGCTTCAAGGCCGTGCCGCTGGGCGTTTCGGCCAACCTTTCGTTCGACAACACGATCACCCACGCGCTTTCGCACAACGTGATCGGCGTGATCCCCGGAACCACGCGGCCCCATGACTATGTGCTCTATTCGGGCCACTGGGACCATCTGGGCCACTGCAAGGCCGATGCGACCGGCGACGACATCTGCAACGGCGCGGTCGACAACGCGAGCGGCATTGGCGCCCTCGTCGCGCTGGCCGACATGAACCGCCGCGCCGGCCCTGCCCCGCGCACGCAAGTCTTCGCGGCCTGGACGCTTGAGGAATCGGGCCTGCTCGGTTCCGAATATTATGCGCAGCACCCGATCTATCCGCTCGCGCAGACGGTCGGCGGGGTCAACATGGACGCGCTCTCGGTGATCGGCCCCACGCGCGACGTGCAGGTGACCGGCGGCGACAAGTCGGAACTGACCGCCATCCTCAAGAAGGTCGAAGGCCAGATGCATCTGGTCGAAACCCCCGAGGACCATCCCGAGCGCGGCCACTATTACCGTTCGGACCACTTCAGCCTCGCCAAGATGGGCGTGCCGATGTTCGCGGTGGGCCGTGGCTCCGACCTGATCAAGGGCGGCACCGCGCTGGGCAATGCGCAGCTCGAAGACTATGTCGAGCATCGCTACCACCAGCCCTCGGACGAATATTCCGACAGCTGGGACATGACCGGCATGGCGCAGGAAGTGGAGCTCTACTACCGCCTGGGCCGCGAACTGGCCGTGGGCACGAGCTGGCCCAACTGGCACCCCGGCGACGAATTCCGCGCCATTCGCGATGCCTCGCGGGCCACGGTCACCACGAACAAGACTGCAACCAAGAGCAAGTAAGCCTTTTCATCCATGACACAGCACACTTTCACGGGCGGCATGATGCCGCCCGAATTCGCCCCGCAGGACTGGCTCTGGGTCGGCTTCCCCCATCTGGCCGAGGAATGGTCGGGCGTGATCGACCGCGCGCAGGAACAGATCGCCGCCTTTGCCAGCGCGGTTGCCGAGAGCGGGCAGGCGGTAAAACTGGTCGTGCGCGACACGGCCAACCGGATGCGCGCGCAGACGCTGGCCAGCGAAGCGGTGACCATCGAGGAACGCGTCTATGGCGATGTCTGGCTGCGCGACACCGGCCCGCTGGTGGTCGCCGACGGTAAGGGCACCCGCCGCGCGCAGCTTTTCGGCTTCAACGGCTGGGGCAACAAGTACCTGATGCCCGGCGATCAGGAGATCGGCGCGACGCTGGCGGCTGACGCGGGCCTTGCGGCCAGCAAGGCCGACTGGGTGCTCGAAGGTGGCGCGCTCGATGGCGATGGCACCGGGCTTGTCGTCACCACCGAACAGTGCCTGCTCAACCCCAACCGCAATCCGCACCTTTCGCGCGCGGATCTGGAAATGCGCCTCGCGCGCGATCTGGGCTATACCCGCGTGCTGTGGCTGGGCGATGGCCTGATCAACGACCACACCGACGGCCATGTCGACAACCTCGCCCGCTTCGTGGGCGCCAACCGTCTGGCCCTGCCCCGCGCGACCGGGCCCGACGATCCCAATGCAGCGATCTATGCCGACGCCGCCGCGCGCGCCCGCGCCGCCGGGGTCGAGGTGATCGAGGTGCCCTCGCCCGGCCGCATCGAATGGGGCGGCATGATCCAGCCGGCCAGCTACATGAACTTCGTGATCACCAGCCATCTGGTGGTCGTGCCCACGTTCGGCTCGGTCCACGATGCCGCCGGGGTCGAGGCGATCGGCGCGCTGTTCCCCGACCGCCAGACCATCGGGCTGATGGGCGACGCGGTGCTGGTGGGCGGCGGTGGCTTCCACTGCGCCAGCCAGCAGATGCCCTCTGCCTGATTCTGGCGACCTGATTCCGGTCCCTTTCCGGGGGGAGAGGCGCCTTGCCTGTCCTCCCGGTAAAGGTCGAAATCGGAGATGATCCCTCAGGGCAAGCCCTTATGCCGGACTTAACCTTCGGCCTATAAGGCAGATCCATGAGCAAGACCGTCCTTCTCGTCTTCGGAACCCGCCCGGAAGCCATCAAGATGTTTCCGGTCGTCCATGCCCTCAAGGGCGATGGCCGCTTCAGGGTCGTCACCTGCGTCACCGCGCAGCATCGCGGGATGCTCGATCAGGTGCTCGACATCGCCGGGATCGTCCCCGATCACGACCTCGACCTCATGCGCCCCGACCAGACGCTCGATGGCCTCACCGCCGCGCTGCTGACGGGAATCGGCAAAGTGCTCGACGCGGAAAAGCCCGACTGGGTCGTCGTCCAGGGCGATACCGCCACGGCCATGGCGGGCGCGCTGGCGGCCTATTACCGCAAGATCCCGCTCGCCCATGTCGAGGCAGGACTGCGCAGCCACAATATCTATCACCCCTGGCCCGAGGAGGTGAACCGCAAGATCATCGGCACGATCGCCGCGCTCCATTGCGCGCCCACGCCCACCGCAGCGGCGGCTTTGCGCGCCGAAAATGTCGATCCGGCCACGATCCATGTCACGGGCAATACCGTGATCGACGCGCTGCACTGGGTGACGGCCAAAATCGCCGCGCAACCGGCCCTCGCCACGGGGCTGGCCGATCTGGAGGCGCGCTTTGCGGGCAAGCGGCTGATCGGGGTGACCAGCCACCGCCGCGAGAATTTCGGCGGCGGCCTCGAAGCCATCGCGCAGGCCATCCGCGAACTGGCGGCCCGGCCCGATGTCGCGCTGATCTTCCCGGTCCACCCCAATCCCAACGTGCGCGCGGTGATGAACGCGGCGCTGGCCAATCTTCCCAATGTCGCGCTGATCGAACCGCTCGATTATCCCCATTTCGCCCGCCTGTTGAGCATCTGCGAGATCATGCTGACCGACAGCGGCGGCGTTCAGGAAGAGGCGCCCGCGCTGGGCAAGCCGGTCCTCGTCATGCGCGAGACGACCGAGCGCCCCGAAGGGGTGGAGGCAGGCACGGCCCGGCTGGTCGGCACCGATGCGGCACGGATCGTCGCCGAAACGACCCTGCTGCTCGACGATCCGGCGGCCTATGCGGCCATGGCCCGCGCGCACAATCCGTTCGGCGACGGAAAATCGGCAGCCCGCATCGCCGACCTGCTGGCGGGCTGAAGACAACAAAAAAGGGCGGCTGATCCCATCGGATCAACCGCCCCTGATCTTGTCCGGTTTCAGAAAGCCCGATCAGCCTTCGCGGTGACGCGGCCCCTTGCGGTGGGGCGCGCCAGCACGCTGACCATCATGACGGGGCCCATCATGGCGAGGTCCATCATGGCGAGGTCCATCGTTGCGCGGACGGTTGGGGCCATTGCCCTGACGGCGGTTGGTGCGGGCCATTTCGCGCGGCGGCTCGGAGGGTTCGATGCGGATGCCGCTTTCGTCCTCGGCGCCTTCGCGGGCGGTCTTCTGCAAGGCGGCGCGGAAGCGTTCCTCCATCGCGCGGGGCACCTGGAAGAAGGTTTCCTGCATCCCGATGCGGATGGCGCCGATTTCGTTGCGGGTGATGTGGCCACGGCGGCACAGCAGCGGCAGCAGCCAGCGCGGATCGGCGTTCTGGCGGCGGCCGATGTCCATGCGGAACCACGCCACGTCGTCGAAGCCCGTGCGGCGGGGCTGGCGGCGGCCTTCCTCGCTCGACAGGTCGATCAGGTCTTCGGGCTGGGGCAGCGCCTTGCGGTGGCTGCGCACGAGCGCGAGGGCAATGTCGCGCACTTCCATCTTTTCGAGCAGGGTGTCGGCCAGCGCGGCGTCGTCCTCGCTCGTGTCTTCCGGGTCGGACGGGGCGAGCAGCACGTCGAGCAGGCGCACGCGGTCACGCTCGCGGATCTGCTCCGCGCCCGGAACCGGGGTCCAGGTTGCATCGATGCGCGCGCGGCGCAGCATTTCTTCAAGGCGGCGGCGGCGCGGGTAGGGCACCACGAGCACGGCGGTTCCCTTGCGGCCGGCACGGCCGGTACGGCCCGAGCGGTGCTGGAGGGTTTCCGCGTCGCGCGGCACCTCGACGTGGATCACGAGGCTGAGCGAGGGAATGTCGATCCCGCGCGCGGCCACGTCGGTCGCCACGCAGATGCGCGCGCGGCCATCGCGCAGCGCCTGGATGGCGTGGTTGCGTTCGCTCTGGCTGTGCTCGCCCGAGAGCGCCACGGCGGCAAAGCCGCGCTCGACCAGCGTCGCGTGGAGGTGGCGCACATTGTCGCGCGTGGCGCAGAACAGCATGGCCGTCTCGGCTTCGTGGAAGCGCAGGAGGTTGATCACCGCGTTTTCGGTGTCGTTGGGCGAAATGGCGACCGCTTCGTAGGAAATGTCGCCATGGCCCTGACGCTCGTCGATGGTCGAGATGCGCAGGGCGTTGTTCTGGTACTGCTTGGCGAGCGCGGCAATCGGGCGCGGCATCGTGGCCGAAAACAGCAGGGTGCGGCGCTCGGCCGGGGTGGCGTCGAGCAGCTCTTCGAGATCCTCGCGGAAGCCCATGTCGAGCATTTCGTCGGCTTCGTCGAGCACGACGAAGCGCAGGGCCGAAAGGTCGAGCGCGCCGCGTTCGAGGTGGTCGCGCAGGCGACCCGGCGTGCCGACCACGATGTGCGCGCCGTGGTTGAGCGTGCGGCGCTCGCGCGAGGGGTCCATGCCGCCAACGCAGGTGGCGATGCGCAGGCCCGCCTTTTCATAGAGCCAGGCCAGCTCGCGGCTCACCTGCAAGGCCAGTTCGCGCGTGGGCGCAATCGCCAGCGCAAGGGGCGCCCCTGCCGGGGTCAGCCCGTCACCGAGCAAGTCGGCGGCCATCGCCACGCCGAACGCCACGGTCTTGCCCGAGCCGGTCTGCGCGGAAACCAGGAGATCCCGCCCAGCCGCCTCCGCTTCGAGCACGGCCGCCTGAACCGGGGTCGGGTCGGCATAGCCACGTGCGGCAAGGGATTCGGCGACAGCAGCAGGAAGCGTGGAAAAAGGCATGAAACTCAACAAGTCTGGGCCGGACCGCAGCGTGGGCGGAGGGCCGGCGAAGGGGAAAAGCGCGCTTTGGGGTGCCGCGGCTTCTCCACGCGAAGCCCGATTGTATGATCGTTCGGCCCGGCTCTTCTAGCGTCTAGTTCCTTTCCCCGCCATGACCAAATGTGAAAAATCGCCCTGATCGTGCCGTTTTTTAGGCAGTATGGCGCAAGGGACGCACTTATTTCGTGATTTGCGAGAACGGGACCAGGCTGTGCCACCCCCATGGGTTGGGGGCAAAACCGGTCATACCGCTGCGCACGAGCGACCAGCGCACGGGCTGCGCGATGGGGATGAAACCATTGGCCTGGGTCACCGCGCGCTCGGCCTGGGCCAGCAGGTCGGCCCGCGCACGGGGATCGTGCATGCCCAGCGCCTGCGCCACCAGAACATCGCCGCCCACGCTGCATGTCGCGGGTGTCACCGAGCAGGCGAACTGGTCGAGAAACCAGCTCACGCGGGCATAGCGGGCCACCTTGTCGTAAAGCCGCAAGTCGGCCCGATCGCCCTCGCCCACCCGTTCGAGCGTGACCCCGATGGCGGCGAAATCGGCCTTGAGCCGCCCCACCACCAGACGCGAACCGGGCCCGTCGGGCGCGGCCAGACGCAGGACCGGCGCGCTGGCCGCGCCCGGAGATCCGGCGG
>DQVI01000227.1 GCA_015661825.1 Novosphingobium capsulatum | reverse complement strand
GGCCACCACGGCCTCGATCCGCGCCTGGGCGGCATCGAGCCGGGCCTGGCAGGCCCCGCGCAGGGCCTCGCCCCGCGCGTAGAGGTCGATGGATTCGTCCAGAGGGGCCTCTCCGCTTTCGAGGCGGCGAACCACGACTTCCAGCTCCTTGAGCGCATCCTCGAAGCTGAGCGCGGCGATGTCTTGTGTGCTTGCCATCGCCCCTAGCAATGGCCGGGCCCGGCCTACCGGTCAAGCGCCGACATTCAGTACCCCCGCGCATAACGCGTGCATAATCAAAAGCCCTGCCCCGAACTGCCCGCTCCCCCTTCTCTCCCCCTAGCGCAAACGCGCGCACGCGGCTAAGGGCGCTTTCCATGTCGCAGATCACCGCTGAAATCGTCGCCGCCCACGGCCTGTCGGAAGAAGAATATGCGCGCGTGCTTGGCGCGTTGGGCCGCGAGCCCAACCTCGTCGAGCTGGGCATCTTCTCGGTCATGTGGTCCGAACACTGCTCGTACAAGTCGAGCCGTATTCACCTCAAGAAGCTGCCGACCACGGCCCCCTGGGTCATCTGCGGCCCCGGCGAGAACGCCGGCGTGATCGACATTGGCGATGGCCAGGCCGCCATCTTCAAGATGGAAAGCCACAACCACCCCAGCTACATCGAACCCTATCAGGGCGCCGCGACCGGCGTCGGGGGCATTCTGCGCGACGTCTTCACGATGGGCGCGCGCCCGGTGGCCAACATGAACGCGCTGCGCTTTGGCCGCCCCGACCACCCCAAGATGAAGCACCTCGTCCAGGGCGTCGTCGCGGGTATCGGCGGCTATGGCAACTGCGTGGGCGTGCCCACCGTTGGCGGCGAAACCAATTTCCACAAGGCCTATGACGGCAACATCCTGGTCAACGCGATGACCGTGGGCGTGGCCGATACCGACAAGATCTTCTATTCGGCGGCTACCGGCCTTGGCAATCCGATCGTCTATGTCGGCTCGAAGACCGGGCGCGACGGCATCCACGGCGCGACCATGGCCAGCGCCGACTTCGATGAAAAGAGCGAGGAAAAGCGCCCGACCGTGCAGGTGGGCGACCCCTTCACCGAAAAGCTGCTGATCGAGGCCTGCCTCGAACTCATGGCCACCGACGCCATCGTCGCCATTCAGGACATGGGCGCGGCGGGCCTGACCTCCTCGTCGGTCGAAATGGCCAGCAAGGGCGGCGCGGGCATCCGTCTCGACATGAACAAGGTGCCGTGCCGTGAAGAGGGCATGACGCCCTACGAAATGATGCTCTCGGAAAGCCAGGAGCGCATGCTCATGGTGCTCCAGCCGGGCAAGGAAGGCATGGCCGAGGCCATCTTCCGCAAGTGGGAACTCGACTTCGCGGTGATCGGCGAAGTGACCGACACCGGCCACATGGTGCTCGAATTCAACGGCGAAGTGGTCTGCGACATTCCGCTCGACCCGCTTGCCGACGACGCGCCGCTCTACGACCGTCCGCACGTCAAGCCCGCCAGGCCCGCCCCGCTCGGGCCCTTGCCGGAAAGCGCGGACATCGCCGCCGATCTCGTCACGCTGATCGGCTGCCCCGATCTTGCCAACCGCCGCTGGATCTTCGAGCAGTACGACAGCCAGGTCGGCGCCGATACGCTCCAGAAGTCGGGCGGTGACGCTGCCGTCGTGCGCGTCCACGGGACGGACAAGGCGCTGGCGATCAGCACCGACTGCACCCCGCGCTATTGCTTTGCCGACCCCTACGAAGGCGGCAAGCAGGCCGTGGCCGAGACCTTCCGCAACATCTGCGCGGTCGGCGCCACCCCGCTCGCGATCACCAATTGCCTGAACTTCGCCAACCCGCAGCGCCCGGAAATCATGGGCCAGATCGTGGGCTGCCTCGAAGGCATGGGCGACGCGTGCCGCGCGCTCGACTATCCGATCGTCTCGGGCAACGTCTCGCTCTACAACGAATCCAAGGCCACCGGCGGCGGCTCGGCGATCCTGCCGACCCCGGCCATCGGCGGCGTGGGCCTGATGCTCGACCACGACAAGATGGCCACCATCGCCTTCAAGGCCGAGGGTGAAACCGTGTGGCTGCTCGGGCCCCAGGGCACCCATCTGGGCCAGTCGCTCTACTTGCGCGAAATCCTCGGCCGCGAGGAAGGCGAAGCCCCCAGCGTCGACCTCGCCCTCGAACGCCGCAATGGCGAACTCGTGCGCGAATGGATCATCGACGGCAAGGTTACCGCCGTTCACGACCTTTCGGACGGTGGCCTCCTCGTGGCGCTCACCGAAATGGCGCTGGCGGGCAAGATCGGCGTCACGCTCGACGCCCCGCTCACCACCGCGCAGGCCTTTGGCGAAGACCAGTCGCGCTATGTCGTCACGACCCGCGCGGATGTCACCCTCGAAGGCGCCACGCGCCTTGGCACGACGGGCGGCAGCAGCGTTGCGGGCGTGAGCCTCGACACCCTGCGCGAAGCCAACGAAGCCTTCTTCCGGGACTGGATGGAGGGCTAAGCCCCTCCACCACGCGTTCCGCGTGGTCCCAAAAGAAAAAAGATCCTCCCCGCTTTGCGGGGAGGTGGCAGGCCGCAGGCCTGACGGAGGGGCCAGCCCCTCAGCGCAGCAAACTGTCGGGATCGACCCCTTCACTGCGCCAGACCGCATGGGCCCGCGCATAGGCCGTGCCCGGCACGATCCCCAGCCGACGCCGCGCCTCGTCCAGATCGAGCGGCAGCAGCGCGCGAATCGATTGTTCCATCATGCGCGGGCAGCGCGCCCCGCGCCGCTTCGCCTCGCGCACCGCGGCAAAGACCGGCGCCCGGCTCTTGAGGCGCAAGCGCATCTGCAAGGCCGCCATCCACGCGATGAACAGATGCCCCGGCGCGGGCTGCTGGGGATAAGTGAACGCCAGCACGCAAGCCTCGCCCAGCGCATCGCGGCCATAGCCGGTAAGCACGTGAAGCAGGTCGTGCACGTCGCGCAAGCGGTGCATGTACCACTGGAACCGGTCGTTGTAGCGCGGCCTTCCGGCCAGAAACCGCTCGGCCTCGTCGACGAGCCCCTGCGCGGTCAGCCCCTCGCTCTCCATGAAGTCGCAATAGGCCCAGCCCAGCGTGCCCGGCCCCATCGCGCGCAAGGCGGCATGATCGTCGAGGATCACGGGCAGCCAGGGCTCGGCGAGCGCAAGGGCATGGCCCTGCTCGCTCGCCAGAAACCGCGTTCCCGCCTTGCCCCCGCCCCGCCACGGCAAGGCGGCGAAGATCCCGAACACTTCGGCGGTGTTTTCGGTATTGTGCATCAGCCGCCGGAAATGGCCCCAGGCCTTGAGCGGGCGCAGGCGCGGCTTTTCCCGCGCGGGATCAATCAGCGGCAGGTCCGCAAAATCGCTCCGACGCGCAGGCATCAATCGGTCACCCAGTCCTCTTGCGGGATGCCGAAGAGTTCGAGGATCGCGGTCAGGTCGCCCCGATCGATCCGGCCATCAGCCGCCGCACGGGCCTTGGGCTTGGCGTAATAGGCAATGCCGAACGTGGCGGCCTCGATCATCGGGATGTCGTTGGCGCCATCGCCGGTGGCCAGGCTCACCGTCGCGGGCCCGAGCCGCGCGGTCTCTTCGAGCAGCACGGCCTTCTTCACCCCCGAATCGACGATCCCGCCTTCGAGCTTGCCGGTCAGCTTGCCATCGACGATCTCCAGACGGTTGCCGACCACGCGCTCGAAGCCCAGTTCGGCGGCCACCGGATCGGCGAACGAGTGGAAGCCCCCGGTCACCAGCACCGTGTGGCACCCGCGCGACTTGAGCGTCGAAACGAGGGTGCGCGCGCCGGGCATGGCCGCGATCCGCTCGTCGAGGCACTGGTCGATCGCACCTTGCGAAAGCCCGGCCAGAAGGCCCACGCGCTCGCGCAGCGCGGATTCGAAATCGAGTTCGCCCTGCATCGCGCGTTCGGTGATGTCCGCGATCCGGGCCTTGAGGCCCGCGAAATCGGCCAGCTCGTCGATGCATTCCGCCGCGATCATGGTCGAGTCCATGTCCGAGACGAACAGGCGCGGCGTCTCGATGATCCGGTCGGAAATCAGCATGTCGCAGGCCGGGAAGCAGTGATCGAGGATCGTGCGGACTTTGGCCCTGTCTGCCGGTTGTTCGCCGTCGATCACCTCGATTTCGACGACCGAATCGGAGAAGTCGAGCATCCCGGCGCCCGCCACCTCGAAACCGGCCTCCTCGATCAGTTCCATCGCGCGCGCAAGATTGTCACCAAGCGTCTCCGGGTCTGCTATCAGACGGGCAATGAGCACTGAGAAATCCCTTTCACATTCTGGCCGTGGCCCCTCACATTCCAACCTGCCCCTCGCAAGGGCCGACCAGAACCGGGCGCTGGCGCTCATTGCAGGGCCGACCGCCAGCGGCAAGAGCGATCTTGCCGTCCGTCTCGCGCTGGCGCAGCAGGCGCGGGGCCGCAAGGCCGTGGTGATCAATGCCGACAGCGCGCAAGTCTATGCCGACCTTGCCGTACTCAGCGCCCGCCCGAGCGAGGCCGAGATGCAGGGCGTGCCCCACCGCCTGTTCGGCGCCTGGGACGGCGCCACATCCTGTTCCGCCGCCGACTGGGCACAGGCCGCCCGCGCCGAAATCGAACAGGCCCACGAACAGGGCGTCCTGCCCATCCTCGTGGGCGGAACCGGCCTCTATATCCGCACCCTGCTCGACGGGATCGCCCCCGTCCCGGTCATAGATCCCGACATTCGCGCCGCCGTCCGCGCCCTGCCCGTGGACCTTGCCCATGCCGCGCTCGCCCGCGAAGACCCCGAGCGCGCCGCCGCGCTTCACCCCGCCGACACCACCCGCGTCGCCCGCGCGCTCGAAGTCGTGCGCTCGACCGGCCAGCCCCTCGCCCACTGGCAGGCCCGGCGCGAGGGCGGGATCGGCCATGCGGTGGCCCTGCGCCCGTTTGTCCTGCTCCCCGAACGCGACTGGGTCTACGCGCGCTGCGACCGCCGCTTTGCCATGATGTGGGAAGGCGGTGCCCTCGCCGAAGTCGAGGCCCTGCTCGCGCGCCGGCTCGACCCTGACCTGCCGGTCATGCGGGCCATCGGCGTGCCCGAGATCGCCGCATTTCTGGCCGGAACCCTCGACGCCGACTCTGCGATATCCTCCGGCCAACAGGCCACGCGCCGCTATGTCAAACGGCAGTTCACCTGGCTCCGTCACCAGATTCCGGTCGATTGGCCCCGATTCACGAACGAAAATTACCTTGACACACCGCACATAGCAGCATTATTTCAAAACTAGCAGATTGACACGACCGTTTGTGTCAATTAGCAAGCCGTCAATTGCCTGACATTTGTCAGGTGCCCGAGTAGGGAGAGACGGCCCGGCACAGGTACCCTGTAGCCGGGCCGCAGTTTTTGAGGGTTCAGGCCGGCACAGGTACCCTGTAGCCAGCCGCAGTTTTTGAGGGTTCAGGCCGGCACAGGTACCCTGTAGTCAGCCACAGTTTTTGAGGGTTCAGGCCGGAGTAACCGGTCTGCGGTTTTTGTGAAATAAGGGCGCTCTTGCGGGCCCCCTGAAAGCAAGGAAACAAGGTCGTGAAAAGCGAGCGCAGCGGCGCTGAAATCCTGGTCGAAAGCCTGGTCGCCAAGGGCGTCGAATATGTGTTCGGCTATCCCGGCGGCGCCGTGCTTCCGATCTATGATGCGCTGTTCGGCGATGAACGCATCCGCCACATCCTCGTCCGCCACGAAGCGGGCGCCGCCCACGCCGCCGAGGGCTATGCCCGCGCGACCGGCAAGCCGGGCGTCGTGCTCGTCACCTCGGGTCCGGGGGCGACCAATGCCGTCACCGGCATTGCCGATGCGTTCCTCGATTCGATTCCGCTCGTCGTCATCACCGGGCAGGTGCCCACCGCGCTGATCGGCTCGGACGCGTTCCAGGAAGCCGATACCGTCGGCATCACGCGCCACTGCACCAAGCACAACTATCTGGTGAAGGACCCCGCGCAACTGGCCGCCACCATCGACGAGGCGTTCCGCATCGCCACCGAAGGCCGCCCCGGCCCGGTCGTCGTCGACATTCCCAAGGATGTCCAGATCGCCTCCACGCGCTGGAGTGGTCATGCCCCGCAGGCCCGCAACCGCTACAACCCGCAAGTCGAGGCCCCGGCGCAAGGCATCGCCGAAGCGGTCGCCCTGCTCGCCAAGGCCAAGGCGCCGGTGTTCTACACCGGCGGCGGCGTGATCAATTCGGGCCCCGAGGCCACGCGCCTGCTGCGCGAGCTTCAGGCCCTGACCGGCGCGCCCGTCACCTCGACCCTGATGGGTCTGGGGGCCTTCCCGGCTGCCCACAAGGACTGGCTGGGCATGCTGGGCATGCACGGCACGTATGAAGCCAACATGGCGATGAACAAGGCCGATCTGGTCGTGTGCATCGGCGCCCGCTTCGACGACCGCGTGACCGGGCGCCTCGATGCGTTCTCGCCCGACAGCATCAAGATCCACATCGACATCGACCGCGCCTCGATCAACAAGACCGTTCAGGTCGATCTGCCGCTGATCGGCGATTGCGCCCGCGTGCTGCGCCAGATCATCGAGGGCTGGCTCGAAGCCGGGCACACCGCGCAGGACCTGACCGCCTGGCACGAGCGGATCGACGGCTGGCGCGCGCGCCAGAGCCTGGCCTATCCCAAGCGCACCAACGGCGAGATCATGCCCCAGCTGGCGATCGAGCGCCTCTACGAGCTGACCAAGGACCGCAACCCGGTCATCAGCACCGAAGTGGGCCAGCACCAGATGTGGGCCGCCCAGCACTTCCACTTCCAGGACCCGAACAAGTGGCTGACCTCGGGTGGTCTTGGCACGATGGGCTATGGCCTGCCCGCCGCCATCGGCGCGCAGGTCGGCTGCCCGGATTCGCTGGTCATCGACATCGCGGGCGACGCCTCGATCCAGATGAACATCCAGGAACTGGGCACCGCCACGCAGTTCCGCCTGCCGGTCAAGGTCTTCATCCTCAACAACGAGTGGATGGGCATGGTCCGCCAGTGGCAGGAACTGACCTATGAAAGCCGCTATTCCAGCTCGTACTCCGATGCGCTGCCCGATTTCGTGAAACTGGCAGAAGCCTATGGCTGGAAGGGCATCCAGATCGACACGCTCGACGAGCTTGACGCAGGCATCCAGGCCATGATCGACCATCCCGGTCCGGTGATCGTCGATTGCCGCGTGACCAAGGAAGCCAACTGCTTCCCGATGATTCCCTCGGGCGCGGCGCACACCGACATGCTGCTCTATGGCGATCAGGTCGCCGGGACCATGGACGACGAAGCCAAGGCGCTGGTCTGAACAGATTTTAGAGTCGAGACACGCTTCCCATGATGAAGATCAAGATCCCGGCGCAAGAGCGCCATGTGCTGACCATCACGGTCGACAACGAGGCAGGCATTCTGGCCAAGATCGCCGGGCTGTTCACCGCGCGCGGCTACAACATCGACAGCCTGACCGTGGCCGACATCACCGACGAGCACGACGTCAGCCGGATCACCATCGTCACCCACGGCCCGCCCGCGGTGATCGACCAGATCCACGCCCAGCTCGAACGGCTCGTGCCCGTCCACAAGGTGACCGACCTTACCGAAGTGGGGCCCTACGTCGCGCGCGAACTCGCGCTGATCAAGGTCTCGGGCAAGGGCGAGAACCGCGTCGAGGCGCTGCGCCTAGCCGACGTGTTCCGCGCCCAGGTGGTCGACACCACCACGTCGAGCTTCATCTTCGAGCTGACCGGCGCGCCCGAGAAGATCGACACCTTCGTCTCGCTGATGAAGGAGCTCGGCTTGGTCGAGGTCGGCCGGACCGGCATCGTGGGCATGATCCGCGGCGCTCAGGCAGTCTAAGCTTTTTCTTTTTATTTCAAATTCATAAACAGAAACCCGCTCCTTCGCGGCCTTGCGCCGCGATCCATTTTCCCCGATAAGCGCTGCGCTTTTCCGGCCCGATGGATGCCCACGGCAGGACGACCCAACCAAGGACGAGTACCATGAAGGTTTACTACGATGCCGATTGCGATCTGAACCTGATCGCGGGCAAGAAGATCGCCATCCTCGGCTATGGCAGCCAGGGCCACGCCCACGCGCAGAACCTGCGCGATTCGGGCATCAAGGAAGTGGCCATCGCGCTGCGTCCCGGTTCGGCCAGCGCCGCCAAGGCGGAAGCGGCCGGCTTCAAGGTTCTCGCCAACGCCGAAGCGGCCGCCTGGGCCGACATCCTCATGATCCTGGCGCCCGACGAACATCAGGCCGCGATCTATGCCGACGACATCCACGCCAACCTGCGCCCCGGTTCGGCGCTGGCCTTCGCCCATGGCCTCAACGTCCACTTCGGCCTGATCGAGCCGCGCGCCGACGTCGACGTGATCATGATCGCCCCCAAGGGTCCGGGCCACACCGTGCGCGGTGAATACACCAAGGGCGGCGGCGTGCCCTGCCTCGTGGCCGTCCATCAGGACGCCACCGGCAATGCCCACGACGTGGCGCTGGCCTATGCCTCGGGCGTGGGCGGTGGCCGTTCGGGCATCATCGAAACCAACTTCAAGGAAGAGTGCGAAACCGACCTCTTCGGCGAACAGGCCGTTCTGTGCGGCGGCATCACCCACCTGATCCAGGCGGGTTTCGAAACCCTGGTCGAAGCCGGCTACGCCCCGGAAATGGCCTATTTCGAATGCCTCCACGAAACCAAGCTGATCGTCGACCTGCTCTATGAAGGCGGCATCGCCAACATGCGCTACTCGATCTCGAACACCGCCGAATACGGCGACATCGTGACCGGCCCGCGCATCATCACCGCCGAAACCAAGGCCGAAATGAAGCGCGTTCTGGCCGACATCCAGTCGGGCCGCTTCGTCAAGAACTTCGTTCTCGACAACCGCGCCGGCCAGCCCGAACTCAAGGCTTCGCGCAAGGCCGCTGCCGCGCACCCGATCGAAAAGACCGGTGCCCAGCTGCGTGCGATGATGCCCTGGATCGGCGCCAACAAGCTGGTCGACCAGACCAAGAACTGATCGCGCTTCCCGCGCCTTCGGCTCGAAAAAGGCCGGTCTGCACCCGCAGGCCGGCCTTTTGCATGGGCAGCCAGGCTTGGGCGAGCCCGCTTTCCTGCGGCCCACTTCTACGGACAACCCGCAAGCCTCGACGAACCGCATGGCAAAATCATGCGTTCAAAATGTACACCATTTTGGACCAAATCGCGTAAAGCCCGCCGCCATGCGCCCGTCGCTTCTGATTCTCACTCTTGCGCCCGCCTTGTGCGCGCTGTCGGCCTGTGGTGCGCCGCCGGCCCAGTCCGACTCGGCCTCCGCCTCCGGGCCGGACATGCCGCCGGACCATCAGAGCCCCTCCCAGCCCCCGATCAGCCCGGCCCCGATCACCCCGGCCCCGATCACGCCACCTGCCAGCGACGATCCTGCTGCACACGATTGCAACAAGCCGCTCAGCACGGCCTTCATCGGCTTGCCCGAATCGCCCCGGAATCGCGCGGCCCTCGTCGCTGCGGTCGGGCATCATCCGGTCCGCTGGGTCCATCCGGGTGATGCCATCACGATGGATTACCAGCCCGGACGCCTCAACGTGATCCTCGACGAGACCGGGCGGATCGTGGCCACCCGCTGCGGCTGAACCCTGACGGGCCCACACATGACCGGGATCATGACCAGGATCTGGTCCATCAGGGTTTTTTCTGGACAAGCGGCGCGCGACACCCCATAGGCGGGCCCATGATCGCCCTGCTGAACCTTACCCTGCGACTTACGCGCCCTTGGGCGTGAGCTGACGCGTCGGTTTCGCGGCGCGCACGGCGCCCAAGGGTTCCTGTCGCAGTCTTCGAAATCACCGTAAAATCAAGGTTCAGCCTCATGGCCATGCTGAAGAATCCCGGCATCAAGTATCGTCCGTTCCCGCAAGTCGACCTGCCCGACCGCCAGTGGCCCTCGCGCACGATCACCAAGGCCCCGCGCTGGCTCTCGACCGACATGCGCGATGGCAACCAGTCGCTGATCGACCCGATGGATGCCGACAAGAAGGCCCGTTTCTTCGACCTGCTGCTCAAGGTCGGCATCAAGGAAATCGAAGTCGGCTTCCCCAGCGCGGGCGCGACCGAATATGATTTCATCCGGGGTCTGGTCGATCAGGGCCGCATTCCCGACGACGTGATGGTTCAGGTGCTGACCCAGTCGCGCGAGGATCTGATCAAGACCTCGTTCGAAAGCCTGGCGGGTGCCAAGCAGGCCATCGTCCACGTCTACAACGCCGTCTCGCCGCTGTGGCGCTCGGTGGTGTTCGGCATGGAAAAGAGCGAGGTCAAGGAAATCGCCCGTCGCGGCGCGACCCTTCTGCGCGACCAGGCCGCCCGCTTCCCGCAGACCGACTGGCACTTCGAATATAGCCCCGAGACCTTCTCGACTGCCGAACTCGATTTCAGCATCGAATGCTGCGAGGCGGTGATGGAGGTGCTCCAGCCGACGGTCGAAAAGCCGATCATCCTCAACCTGCCCGCCACGGTCGAGGCCTCCACGGCCAATATCTACGCCGACCAGATCGAGTATTTCTGCCGCAACCTGCCCGGTCGCGACCGTGCAGTGATCAGCCTGCACACCCACAACGACCGTGGCACCGGCGTGGCTGCTGCCGAACTGGGCCTGATGGCGGGCGCCGACCGCGTCGAAGGCTGCCTGTTCGGCAATGGCGAGCGCACCGGCAATTGCTGTCTGGTGACCGTGGGCCTGAACCTCTACACGCAGGGCGTCGATCCCGAACTGGACTTCTCGGACATCGACGAAGTGATCCAGACGGTCGAATACTGCAACCAGCTGCCCGTCCACCCGCGCCATCCCTATGGCGGCGAACTGGTCTTCACCGCTTTCTCGGGCAGCCATCAGGACGCCATCAAGAAGGGCTTCGCCGCGCAGGAAAAGCGCAACGACGAACTCTGGTCGGTGCCCTACCTGCCGATCGACCCGGCCGATCTGGGCCGCAGCTATGAAGCGGTGATCCGCGTCAACTCGCAGAGCGGCAAGGGCGGGTTCGCCTGGGTTCTGGAACAGGATCAGGGCCTCAAGCTGCCCAAGAAGATGCAGGCGCACTTCTCGCGCCACGTTCAGGAACTGGCCGACGAACTGGGCCGCGAGCTTCAGGCTGGCGACATCTGGGGCGTGTTCCGCAAGACCTACCGCCTCGATGCGCCCCAGCACTTCGCACTGGTCGACTATGACGAACAGCGCAGCGCCGACGGCACCCGCGTCTTTGCCGGCAAGATCGAGGTCGAAGGCAAAGTCCAGTCGGTCAGCGGTCGTGGTAATGGCCTGATCTCGTCGGTCGTCGCCACGCTCAAGGACGACTTCGGCGTCAACCTCGAAGTGCGCGACTACTCCGAACACGCAATGGGCAGCGGCACCAATGCCCGTGCGGCGGCCTATGTCGAATGCGTGCTCGCCGATGGCCGCGTGGTCTGGGGCGTGGGCATCGACGAAGATGTCGCCACGGCCAGCGTGCGCGCGATCCTTTCGGCGGCCAACGCCGGACGCTGAGGCCGAACGCTGGAGAAAACCGGCGCGAAGGGGCTTTCGGGGCCCCTTCGCGCCCCTCCCTTCCCGCTTTTTTTTCAGACCCCACGCGCACGCAAGGCGCGCTCCATCGCGGCGGCTTCGGCCATGCGCCCTTCCTCGCGCCACGCGGCCAGCAGAAGACGCATGGCGGCAAGGCTTTGCGGGTTCGCATCAAGATAGCGTGCGGTCACCGTATCAGCCGTCCGAGGCTGCCCACTGGCCCGCAAGGCCGCGTCGAGGCGCCGCAGGACGGGTTCGCCAAACCGGATCGTGGCGGCCTGTTCGTACTGGGCAACGGCGCCGCGCGGATCGCCGCCCAGCATCCTCACATCGCCCGCCACCAGCCAGGCCTGCGAGGCCCCCGGATTAGCGTCGCGCAAGCGGTCGGCCACCACGCGGGCCTGATCGCCCCGGCGCGCGGCCAGCAGCCCGCGCACATAGGGCACGGCCACCCCGGCGAAATTGGGCGCATCCTGATAGCGCAAGGAGAGCGCACCCAGCGGCTGATCGGGGGGAATGGATACGAAGGGCCCTCTCCCGCCCCCAGCCTCACCCGCCGCCCCGCCCCCTGC
>DQVI01000014.1 GCA_015661825.1 Novosphingobium capsulatum | reverse complement strand
TTTACTTCTTTTAGTATTGATATTATCTTCTCCTTTAGCCCAGAACTTTCCAAAAAGTTTAAATATGTCTTTCCATCAACAACAAATCCATCTGGGTCGACGGGCCAGCCAGTGGCGCCCCTGCGCCCTGCGCGCCATCGGCGGGGGCCTGTGGCGCGGCGGCGCTTTCGAGCGCGCTGACGCGGGTGTCGAGCTTGCTCAGGTGGTTCTGGTTTTCCTCGGTCGAGGCGGTGATCTGGCGCAACTGCGATTCGACCGTATCGAGACGGGCGAGCACATCGGTCAGCGGCGTGGTAGCTTCGGCAGGCGCGGCGGGGGCGCTGGGCTGCGGCGTGGCGGTGATCTCGGGCCCGAACGTGCGGCCCGCGCCATCGGGGAAGACTTTGCGTTGCAGCGCGCGGATTTCGGCCTCGATCTTGCGCAACCGGGCCTCGCTCGCGCCATCGGCCTGCTGGGCATGGGCCACGGGCACCGCCACCGGAGCAACGACCGCCACGGCAAGGGCCAGCGCAACAGCAGCGCCAATGCCCGAGCCAGTGCCCGATGCGGTCATGCGGAACTTGGTTTTCATCATAACTCCCGTCTGAAACATCATCTGCCCGCGATCATCGCCCCCATGGCAGCACTTGCCGAACCGGCTTTACTGAACCGGCGCCGCGGCGGGTGCCGCCGCGCCGTCGGTCTGGCCAGCCTGCTGCGCGACAGGGGCCGGTGCCGCGCGATGCGACAGGCGGTGAAGCCGGGGCGCCCGCGCCGGGGTATTGGCCATGGCCACCGGAGCGGCAGCAGGGGCAGAAGATGCAGGAGCCGGTGCCCCCCCCGGTGCCGGGCGGGCCAGCAGCGCCGCCGCGCTCACCGGAACGTCCTTCACGATGCCCTGTTTGTCGGCAATGCGCGGCACGGCCTGGCCACCGATGGTGATCCCGAGCGCGTCAGGGCGGCCCGTCCACAGCTTGGGATCGACCGCGTCGGCAGGCACCGTCCAGGTCTCGCCCTTGGCCAGAAGCTTCTGGACCAGCTGCTTGCCCGCGCCATCGTAGAACTTGACCCAGATGCGATCCTGAAGCGCGGTGAACACCACCGGCCCCCGCGGCACCGGAGCGGGCGCAGGCGCCGCCGTGGGCGCCGCGACCGGCTGCGAGGCCGCAACAGCAGGCTTGGGCTCCTCGGGAGAGACCAGCGCGGGCAGTTCGGCCGAGGGCCAGTAGTAGCTGCGCCAGAACACCAGCCCCAGCCCGATCACCGCCACAACCAGCAACCCGGCCAGCCAGCTGACCAGGCGCGTGGGCGTCTTGGCCGGATCGCCGGCCTCGAACTGGTGGATCACGCGCGGCTCGGGCGCCGGGCCGCGGGCGCCGAGTTCGGCGCGGACCGTCTCGGCCATCGCGATCTCGTCGAGCCCGACCGCCTTGGCATAGCTGCGGGCAAAGCCCAGCGCATAGGGGCGTCCGGGCAGCGTGCCATAATCCCCGGCCTCAAGCGCCTCGACATGGCGGGCGGTGATCCGGGTGCGGGCCGCAATGTCCTTGACCGAAAGCCCCTGCGCCTCGCGCGCGGCGCGCAGGCTGGCGCCCGCACGCATCTTGCCTGCCAGTGCCCCGGCTCCCGCCCCAGCCCCTGCGGGGCCAGCCGAATCACGCCCGGTATCGGGCGAGGTGGAATGGAAATCGTTACCGTTCGAGTCGCTCAAGGCGCGGCTCCCGTTATCTGTGCTTGTCATGCGACCCGTAAACCGACCGAACCTGCAAACCGAATGTCAGGCCAACCATGAATCCAGCCACTGTCCGGATGGCTTTTGACATGGTGAACGTCCGTTAGGAAGGGATCGTTGCAATTGCGCGAAAGTCAACCATTTTGCGGTGCGGCATGACCCCTGAACGGCAGGCCGGGGCAATGCGCGGCCTGCCCGCTGCAAGACGGGCCGGCTCAGTCGCAATCGATGCCATGCGCGCTGGCCCAGTCGGCCAGGGCCTGCCGGATGTCAGCCGGAGGATGGGCCAGCCAGTCGTCCATCGCCGCGCGAATCTGCCCCAGATCGACCTGCTGGATCAGTTCCTTGATCGGGCCGACCGCCGCCGGGGTGATCGACAGGCGGGTGATGCCAAGGCCCAGCAGGGCCAGCGCCTCCATCCGCCGTCCGCCCATTTCGCCGCAGACCGTCAGCTTGGTGTCGAACGGCGCGATCGTGCGGACCACCCGCGCCAGGAACCGCAGGATCGCCAGGCTCAGCCAGTCATAGCGTTCGGCCAGCTTGGGATGGGCGCGATCGGCCGCGAACAGGAACTGGGTGAGGTCGTTGGTGCCGATCGACAGGAACGCCAGACGCGGCGCCAGCAGATCGAGGCATTCGGCCAGCGCGGGCACTTCGAGCATGGCGCCATAGCGGATCGCCTCGGGCAGGAGCTTCTTGCGCTTCTTGAGGAAGGCCAGCTGACCATCGAAGACCGCCTTGGCCGCGTCGAACTCCCACGGTTCGGTGACCATCGGGAACATGACCGACAGCGTGCGCCCACCCGCCGCTTCGAGCAGGGCGCGGGCCTGGACCTTGAGCAAGCCATCGCGTTCGAGCGCCACGCGCAGCGCGCGCCAGCCCATCGCCGGGTTTTCCTCGGTCTCGCCCTCGTTGTGGCGCAGATAGGGCAGCACCTTGTCGCCACCGATATCGACCGTGCGGAACACCACCGGGCGGTCTCCGGCGGCTTCGAGCACGTCGCGATAGAGCCGCGTCTGCCGCTCGCGCGCGGGGAGCGTGGCGGAAACGAGGAACTGGAACTCGGTGCGGAACAGGCCAATGCCGTCGGCCCCCGTCAGCGGGAGCATCGGCATGTCGTCGCGCAGGCCCGCGTTCATCATCACCGTGATGCGGTGGCCATCGCGCGTGACGGGCACGACATCGCGCATCCTGGCATAGTGCGCCTGCCGTTCGCGGTTCTTGGCAAAGCGCGCCTCGAAGGCCTCGACCAGGCTGGGCGCCGGGCGCACGTCGATCACGCCCTGATCGGCATCGAGCAGAAGCGTGTCGCCATCGCGCACCTTGCCACGCAGCGCCCGCACGCGGCCCACCACCGGAATGCCCATCGCCCGCGCCACGATCACGACATGGGCGGTCAGCGAGCCTTCCTCGAGGATCACCCCCTTGAGGCGGCGGCGGTCGTATTCGAGCAGTTCAGCCGGGCCCAGATTGCGCGCGATCAGGATCGCGTCGGCCTTGAGCCCCATCGTCGCGGCCGTGCCCAGCTGGCCCGAGACGATCCGCAGCAGGCGGTTCGACAGGTCTTCAAGGTCGTGCATGCGGTCGGCGAGCAGCGGATCGTCGATCTGGCGCATCCGCATGCGGGTGTGCTGCTGGACGCGCTCGATGGCGGCCTCGGCGGTGAGGCCGGAATCGATCGCCTCGTTGATGCGGCGGCTCCAGCCTTCGTCGTAGGCGAACATCCGGTAGGTTTCGAGCACTTCCTCATGCTCGCCCCCGACGCCGAATTCGGCCTGGCTGGCCATGCGGTCGATCTGCTCGCGCATGCGGTCGAAGGCGCGATAGACCCGCTGGCGCTCGGCCTCGGTGTCTTCGGCCACGACATGCTCGATCATCACGCGCGGCTGGTGGAACACCGCCTGTCCGACCGCGAGGCCCTTGACCAGCGTCTGCCCGCTCAGGCGGTCGGGGCCGATCAGGTGATCGGGCACGCCCAGCACGTCCTCGTCGTCGATCAGTTCGGCGTTGGCGATCAGTTCGGCCAGAACCATCGCCACGGTCTGCAAGGCCTCGATCTCGACCTCTTCATAGCGGCGCTGGTCGACATGCTGGACCGCCACCACCCCCACCGCACGCTGGCGCCGCACGATCGGCACGCCCGCGAACGAATGGAAGCGTTCTTCACCGGTTTCCGGGCGGAAGGCGAAATCGGGATGGGCGGCAGCCTCGGCGAGATTGAGCGTCTCGCTGTGCTGGGCAATCGTGCCGACAAGGCCCTCGCCCACGGCCATGCGCGTGACATGGACGGCGGCCTGTTCGAGCCCGCGCGTGGCGAAGAGTTCGAGCATCCCCTCGCGCAGGAGGTAGATCGAGCAGACCTCGCTGTTGAGGTTCTCGCCGATCACGTCGACGATGCGATTGAGCTTGGCCTGGGCTCCGGAACGCGAGGCCATGACCTCGTGAAGGGAGGTCAGGATCGCGCGGGCAGAGGCAACAGCAGACACCATGTGTTTTGACTAGCGCAGGCCCGGCCGTTTGAAAACGGCGCCGGATACCTCTTTGGAAATATTCGTATGCGATGTCCCGAAAGCGTAAACGTTTCGGACATCCCGTCCCCTGTTGTTCGCCAGAAAGGCTGGCCTCCCGGTGGGGAAGCCAGCCTCGGACCGAAGGTTCCACACATGTGGACGGCCTGTGGAAATCCTGTGTGGAATTCTGTGCAGAATTCAGGGGGAAATCAGTGGATCAGCGCGAGCTCTTCCTTGATGCGCAATTTGCGCCGCTTGAGCTGGGTGAGCAGCGACATATCGGGCGAAGGACGGGACATTTCCTCGGAAATCCGCCGTTCAAGGCCCGCGTGCTTGCTCTGCAAGGCCGAGATATGGGTGGTTCCAGTAATCGTGCTTCCGTTAAGCCTGGTTTCCATGTGTTGACCTCCTGAGGGGTGCGCGCCTTGCGGCCGCTGCCCGGTCAAAACCCGTGCGGGAGACATTCCCGCGCGGTTGGCCCCACCTGTTCGCGCCCTGTTTTGTTAAGCGCTTGTTGTCTAACGTCCCGGCACCTTCAGATGCCGTGCGATCGTGCCTCTCTCGTATGCTCCGATGCAGCGGGTCTTTTCCGAGTCGTCAGCAGGCGGTGCGTTGTCATGGTCCCACATTGGACGTATCTTGCAAGAGGAACAGCGCCGGATCGCTCCGTCGCCGCGTTCATGTGTAAGAAGCGGTGATGAAATGTGCACCATATGCGTTGGAACCGGCCCCGAGCATTCGGGTCATGGGCCGGCCATGAGTTCGTCGGGGAGTTGATCTGAGTGACCGAAGAGGAAATGCGCAAGCGTCTTGAGGGGCTGCGCCTCGAACATCGCGACCTCGATGTCGCGATCGAAGCGCTCAGCGCCAACGGGGTGGCCGACCAGTTGCAGGTGGCCCGGCTCAAGAAGCGCAAATTGCTGCTCAAGGACCAGATCTCGATGCTGGAAGACTACCTGATTCCCGATATTATCGCCTGAAATCAAATTGATGGTTTAAAAAACCTCCCCCTTGGGGCTGTTCCGTAACGAGACAGCCCCCTTGCGGCAGGATGCCTGGCCTCCCCGCTCACTTGAGCGACGGTAGCGTCAGGCTTAACCGGGATGGCGAGCCTGCCTGTGCGGGCCCGCTCCTCTCTCGTGTCGTACCCCGGTGATGACCTTACCCAGCGCCAATCCCCGCATTGTCGAATCGCTCTATGCCGAGGCCCTCGCCCTGGCCGATGATGCCCGTGAGCGCTTCGGGCAGTTGCGCCAGCACCAGGCCGGTCAACAGGCCCGTCAGGACGACGAGGATCTGGCCAGCGTCCAGGCCCGGTGCGAGGCACTGCGCACCACCACGCGGATCATGCATTGCCTGGCCTGGCTGCTCAATCGCCGGGCCTGGTTCGCCGGCGAGCTGACCGAGCAGCAATTGCGCCGCCATGGCCGCCTGATCGCCCATTACCCGGCCAGTGATCCGGCTGCGGTCAGCGGGTTTTCGCCTGCCGTCCAGCGGGTCGTCCATGCCAGCGAACGCCTCTACGAACGCATCGGTCGTCTCGACGAAGCCTGGCAGCGCTGGCCCGGCCCCTCTCCCGAACAGGCTGGCGCCAGCCCCACCATCACCCGCCTGCGCGAACGGCTGGTCCAGGCCATGGCCCGCGCGGGCTGACCCGCGCGAAGATTGCAGCGGGCGCCGGTAATCTCCATAGAGCGCTGGCAATGGCCAGTCCTTCTCTTCCCGACCGTTCCACGTGGAACACCGGCGTCGCCATGTCGCTCGAACCGCTCGTGCGCCGCGTGCTGGCGCCCAATGCCT
Organism: Novosphingobium capsulatum; assembly: GCA_015661825.1. Lineage (GTDB taxonomy): Bacteria > Pseudomonadota > Alphaproteobacteria > Sphingomonadales > Sphingomonadaceae > Novosphingobium > Novosphingobium pituita. The sequence continues at coordinate 257 of DQVI01000014.1, read as the reverse complement.
CGCCCTATACCTATACCGGCACGCAGACCTATCTGGTCGGAACGGGCGCCGATGTGGCGGTGATCGATCCGGGTCCGGACGGGACAGGCGCCCCAAACCATGCCGACACCAGCGCACAAGGCCATGTCGAGGCCATCATGCAGGCCGTGGGAAGCGCGCGCGTGGCGGCCATCGTGTGCACCCACACCCACCGCGACCACAGCCCGGCCTCGCGCCCGCTCGCCGCGCTGACCGGGGCGCCGATCATCGGCTGCGCG
>DQVI01000010.1 GCA_015661825.1 Novosphingobium capsulatum | reverse complement strand
GCTGGCAGGGCCGGTGGTGGCCGGCGCGGTCGTTCTCGGGCGGCGGCGGATCGAGGGGCTCGACGATTCCAAGAAGCTGACCGCCCGCCGCCGCACCCTGCTCGAAACCGAGATCAAGGACCGCTGCCACTGGGCGGTCGGCGTGGTGGATCCTGAAGAGATCGACCGGCTCAACATCTTCGGGGCGACGATGCTGGCCATGACGCTGGCGGTCGAGGCGCTGCTGGCCCGGATCGGGGAGGAGAAGCCGGTGCGCGAGGTGCGGGTCGATGGCAATCTCACCCCGCAGGGGCGGTGCGCGCAATGGCTGTGGCCCGCCCGCGCGATCGTCGGGGGCGATGCGATCGAACCGTGCATCTCGGCAGCCTCGATCATCGCCAAGGAACACCGCGACCGCCTGATGAAGGAGGCCGCGCAGCGCTACCCGCACTATGGCTGGGAGCGCAACGCGGGCTATGGCACGGCGCAGCATCTGGCGGCGCTGCGCGCCCATGGGCCCACCCCGCTCCATCGCCGCAGTTTCGCGCCGGTTGCGCAACTGGTGCTGTTCCAGACTTGATCCGTGGTCCTTCGCAACGTTGCGAAACCCTGCGCGACTCGCGATGCAAGGCCCGAAAATAAATTCCCCACAACTTTGCATACCACATCTTGAGTCATGTGCTGTGTGACAGACTCAAGATATGGTTTTGACCCCCTTCCGTTCCCCTGCCCATAGGCCGCGACTCGTGGAGTCAGCACGAGTCGCGGCTTGACCTGCGAGTCGCGATGATTCAGATTCAGCCTCGACGCAGACAGGAAGGAACGATGATGGTTACGGCAGTGAAAACGCGCAAGCGCACCTTGAAGGCCAAGGCGCCGGTCAAGACGCGCGCGGCGATCCTGCCCCCCGTCCATGATCTTCCCCCCGTCCATGATCTTCCCCCCGTCCATGATCTTCCCCCCGTACACGGCCTGCCCGTCAACCAGATCCTGAAGGGCGACTGCATCGAGATGATGCGTTCGCTTCCCTCGGCCTCGATCGACATGATCTTCGCCGATCCGCCCTACAACCTGCAACTGGGTGGCAACCTCGCGCGTCCCGATGGCAGCCATGTCGATGCCGTGACCGACGCGTGGGACCAGTTCGACAGCTTCGCCGTCTACGACCGCTTCACCCGCGAATGGCTGAGCGAGGCCTATCGCCTGCTCAAGCCCAATGGCTCGATCTGGGTGATCGGCAGCTATCACAACATTTTCCGCCTGGGCACGATGCTTCAGGACATGGGCTTCTGGATCCTCAACGACATCATCTGGCGCAAGACGAACCCGATGCCCAACTTCAAGGGCACGCGCTTCACCAATGCCCATGAAACGCTGATCTGGGCCGCCAAGAGCGAGAAGGCCAGGTACACCTTCAACTATCGCGCGATGAAGACCCTGAACGACGAGTTGCAGATGCGCTCGGACTGGGTCCTGCCGATCTGTTCGGGCAAGGAGCGCCTCAAGCGCAACGGCACCAAGGCCCACCCGACGCAGAAGCCGGAATCGCTGCTCTATCGCGTCGTGCTGGCCACGACCAACAAGGGCGACGTGGTGCTCGACCCGTTCTTCGGCACCGGCACCACCGGCGCGGTTGCCAAGCGGCTTGGCCGTCACTGGATCGGCTGCGAGCGCGAGGACAGCTATATCGAAGTCGCCAACGAGCGCATCGAACTGGCCCTGCCGCTCGACGAAAGCGCGCTCAAGACCATGCAGAGCAAGCGCGCGGCGCCCAAGGTGCCGTTCGGCTCGCTGGTGGAATCGGGCTGGCTGGCACCGGGCACCATGCTGACCGACAAGAAGCGCCGCTGGCAGGCCATCGTGCGCGCCGATGGCAGCCTGGCCGTGGGCCAGGATACCGGCTCGATCCACGGCATGGGCACCAAGGTCCAGAACGCGGCCTCGTGCAATGGCTGGACCTTCTGGCACTATCAGGACAAGGATGAACTGAAGGCCATCGACACCTTGCGCCAGCGTTACCTGCTGGCGATTGAGGACTGATCAGGCTAGGGGCGCTGTCCCATGAGCGCCTCCGTTTATATCCGTCCGCTGTCCCTTTCGCATAGCCCGCAGAGCGATCCGGGCGAGGCCGTTCGCATCGCCGGAGGGCTCGCCTGTGCCAGCCGCTTCGCGCTGCTGGTGCGCGAGGGCGGGCGTATCACGTCGCGGCGGGTGCTTTCTGCGCAGGCCCTGCCCGAGGCCATCGCCATGCTTCCCGACGCGCTCGCCGTGGAGGCGGTCGCCCAGTGGGCGGCGCTGCGCAAGGTTCATGCCCCCATCGGCTGTGGCGAGCGCCTGCTGCGCATGGACCAGCCCGGTGTCATGGGCATTCTCAACGTCACGCCCGACAGTTTTTCGGACGGCGGGCGCTTCCTCGACAAGCCAGATGCGGCCATCGACCATGCCGCCGCGATGATCGCGGCGGGCGTGGGCGTGATCGACGTGGGCGGGGAATCGACCCGTCCGGGTGCCGCTGCCGTCTGGGAAGGCGACGAGATCAAGCGCGTCGTCCCGGTGATCGAGCGCCTGTCGGCCATGGGCGCTGCCATTTCCATCGACAGTCGTCGGTCGAGCGTGATCGCCGCCGCGCTGGCCGCTGGCGCGCATATCGTCAACGATGTCTCGGCGCTGCGCCACGATCCGCGCAGCATGGAAATCGTTGCTGCCAGTGGCGCGCCGGTGATCCTCATGCACGCGCCGGGCGGGGCGGACAACCTTCACGCCGATGGCCACTATACCGATGTCGTGCTCGACGTGTTCGACGATTTGCGCGCGCGCCGCGATGCCTGCCTTGCCGCCGGGATCGCGCGCGAGAAGATCATGGTCGATCCGGGCATCGGTTTTGGCAAGTCGCTGGCCGACAACCTCGCGCTGGTCAACGCGCTGCCCTTGCTCCATGCGCTGGGCCAGCCGGTGCTGTTTGCCGCCAGCCGCAAGCGGATGATCGGCGCGCTGTCCAACGAGGCGCCCGCGCATCAGCGGCTGGGCGGCTCGCTCCTGCTTGCGATCCGTGCGTTCGAGGCCGGGTGCCAGATGGTGCGTGTCCACGACGTCGCTGAAACGGTTCAGGCCATGCGCGTCTGGCGCGGCCTGCGCGATGCGGCGCTGACCGATTTTTCGCTGGTGGGCGAAGACTGAGACCGGGAGCGGGGGGCCGGGGAGGCCGCAGGCCCTCAGGCCGCGTTGTCGATCCCCAGTTCGGAAAGCTTGCGATAGAGCGTCGAGCGCCCGATCCCCAGCCGCCGGGCCACTTCGGTCATCCGCCCGCGATAGTGCCCGATGGCGAGGCGGATCACATCGGCCTCGATCTCTTCGAGCGGGCGCAAGTTGCCGTCGGGCGTGAACAGCATGACCCCGGCCCCGTCGCTGATGGGCGCCGACGCGCGCGGCGCCTCGCCCACCATGGTCGAGAGGTTGGGAAAATCCTGCGCGGTGAGCGTTTCGGCGTCGCAGAACACCGCCGCGCGAAACAGCGTGGCCTGCAACTGGCGGACATTGCCCGGCCAGTCGTAGGCCGAGAGCAGCGCAAGGGCCCCGTCGGTGATCCCCAGCGGGCGCAGGCCCGGCTGTTCGCCGATGCGGGCGAGGAAATAGCGGGCAAGGGCCGGAATGTCGCCCACGCGCTGGCGCAGCGCGGGCAAGTGGACATGAACCGCGCTCAGGGCCTCGACCAGATCGGCGCGGTAGAGCCCGGCATCGGCCAGTTCGCGCAAGGGCGCGTTGCTGCACGCGATCAGCCGCACGTCGATGCGGAACGAATGGCGCGCGCCGATCGGCTGGACATCGCCCTTGGCAAGGAACTGGACAAGGCGCTCCTGCACGGGCGCGGGCAGGCGGTCGATCTCGTCGATCACCAAAGTGCCGCCATCGGCATGTTGCAGCGCGCCGACATGGCGGTCGAAGGCGCCGGGAAAGGCGCCTTTCTCGTGCCCGAACAGCACGCTTTCGATCTGGTTGGCCGGAATGCCCCCGGCGTTGACGATGCGCAGCGGGGTCTTGGCGCGCGGGCTTGCCGCATGCATCGCGCGCACCAGCATTTCCTTGCCGGTGCCGCTCTCGCCCTCGATCAGCACCGATTGCTGGGTGCGCGCGGCCTTGGCCGCGACCGCCAGCGCCGCGCGAAAGGCGGGTGCGGCACCGATCATGGAATCGAAATCGAGCGTCGTGCCGATCTTTTCGGTCAGCGGCTGGAGTTCGGCCGCAGGGGCCTCGCGCGTGGTGGCGCTGCGCAGGGCCTGGAGCAGCCGGTCGGGTGCGACCGGCTTGATCAGATAGTCCGTCGCGCCCGCGCGCATCGCCTCGACCGCCAGCAGCGGCGAGGCGCTGGTGGTGAGCATCAGGATCGGCAGGGCAGGGCGGCGGGCCTTGAGTTCGGCGATGAGCGCGCAGGCATCCTCGCCGGGCACCCACTGGTCGAGGATGATCGCGCCAAGCTGCATGCCCTGGCGCGTGCCCAGCGTGGCAATGGCGGTTTCCGAGTCGCGCGCGATCACCGTGCGCCAGCCCTCGCGCGCGGCGAGCGCGGTGATGAGGCGGCACTGGGCCGGCTCGTCATCAATCAGCATCAGCAGGCGGTCGTCGGGGTCGGCCATGGTTTTCCCGTCGGTTGAACAGGGTGGATGTGACACCATCGGGTAAAGACCGGATTAAACCCCAGTCTACAGCTTCCTGTCTACAGGTACAGCTTCCCGCTTGAGCCGGGAGGGCGCGCGCGATAGGCTGCCGGATGCGATCAGAAAATGAAGGCGAAACCCCATGACGTCAGCTGTTGACATGAAGGCTGCGCGCGAGACCTATGACGGATTTCTCACGGTGATCAAGATCGCCGTGCCGGTGATCGCGCTGATCGTGGCATTCGTGATTGCGGTCATCCAGTAAGCCGATGACGCAGAACCTTGTTATCGCCGCCCTGCGTGAACGCGCACCGGGCGAGACCCGCGTGGCGGTCACGCCCGAAACCGTGCGCAAGCTGGTCGGGCTTGGCGCTGCTGTTGCCGTGGAAAGCGGTGCAGGAACGACCGCCGGCATTGCCGACGCCGATTATCAGGCCGTTGGCGCGCGCATCGCGCCCGATGCGAGCGCGGCTCTGGCAGGCGCCGGCATCGTGCTGGGCATTCAGGGCCCCGATCCGGCCCTGTTGGCGGGCGTTGCGCCCGGCGCCTGGGTCGTGGCCGGGCTCGATCCGTTCGGGCAGCGCCCGCGGGTGGAGGCCTATGCCGCTGCCGGGCTCGAAGCGCTGGCCATGGAGTTCATGCCGCGCATTACCCGCGCCCAGTCGATGGACATCCTCTCCTCGCAGGCCAACCTTGCCGGCTACAAGGCCGTGCTGGTGGCCGCTAACCTCTATGGCCGGGCCTTCCCGATGATGATGACGGCCGCTGGCACGGTCAGCGCCGCCAAGGCCTTCGTCATGGGCGTGGGCGTGGCCGGGCTTCAGGCCATCGCCACCGCGCGCCGCCTTGGCGCGCAGGTTTCGGCCACCGACGTCCGCTCGGCGACCAAGGAGCAGATCCTCTCGCTCGGCGCCAAGCCGATCTTCGTGGAAAGCGTGGCGGGCATCGAGGGTGAAGGGTCTGGCGGCTATGCCACCGAGATGAGCCCGGAATACCAGAAGGCCCAGGCCGAACTGGTTTCCAGCCACATCGCCAAGCAGGACATCGTGATCACCACGGCGCTCATTCCGGGCCGGGCCGCGCCGCGCCTGATCACCGATACCCAGATCGCCACGATGCGCCCCGGTTCGGTCATCTACGACCTTGCCGTGGCCCAGGGCGGCAATGTCGAGGGCAGCGTGGCCGACCAGGTGGTCGAGCGCCACGGGGTCAAGATCGTCGGCTATTCCAACACGCCCGCACACCTGCCAGCCGATGCCTCGGCGCTGTTCGCGCGCAACCTGTTCAATTTCCTGTCCGCGTTCTGGGACAAGGAACAGGGACGCCCGGTGCTCGACGAGGAAATCGGCACGGCCATCCGCCTCACGCAAGGCGGCAAAATCGTGAACCAGCGGTTGCTGGGCTGAACGGACACCCTCCCTGCATGCGGGGAGGGGCGCCCGCGTGCGACGCCGTGATCCGGCGAAAGGGAGAGCCAAGGCCAATGCCCCTCTCCCGCGCGCGGGCGATCATGAAGGTAAGTGTGTCATGGACTTCATTTCGATCCTGAGCATTTTCGTGCTCGCCTGCTTTGTGGGCTATTACGTGGTCTGGTCGGTCACGCCCGCCCTCCACACGCCGCTCATGGCAGTGACCAACGCCATTTCCTCGGTGATCATCGTGGGGGCGCTGGTGGCTTCGGCGGCGGCAGGTTCGCCGCTGGCCAAGTGGCTGGGGCTGGGCGCGGTGGTGCTCGCCTCGATCAACATTTTCGGCGGCTTTGCCGTCACGGAGCGGATGCTCGCGATGTACAAGAAGAAGGACAAGAAGTGATGGGTAGCCTCGCTTCCTCGCCCTTTGCGGGCCTGGCCTATCTGGTCGCGGGGGTGCTGTTCATCCTTGCGCTGCGTGGGCTGTCGAGCCCGGCGACGAGCCGCGCGGGCAACCGCTATGGCGTGATCGGCATGGTCATTGCCGTGGCGACCACGCTCGTCACCCACGGCATTGCCAGCCTGCCCGAGATCGCCGTGGCGATCGCGCTGGGCGGCGGCATCGGCTTTTTCATCGCGCGCCGCATCCAGATGACGGCGATGCCCCAACTGGTTGCCGCGTTTCACTCGCTGGTGGGCCTTGCGGCCGTGCTGGTGGGCCTTTCGGCCTATGCCAATCCGGCGGCCTTTGGCATCCTGCTGCCCTCGGGCGTGATCAACCCCGACAGCCGCATCGAGATGGGGCTGGGCATTGCGATCGGTGCGATCACGTTCTCGGGCTCGATCATCGCCTTCCTCAAGCTGGCGGGCAAGATGAGCGGCGCAGCGATCCTGCTGCCGGGCCGTCATGTGATCAATCTGGCCACGCTGGCGGCGATTGTCGGCCTCGTCGCCTGGTTCACCCAGGACGAAAGCGGCTGGGTGATCGTGGCGATCACCGGGCTCTCCTTCCTGATCGGCTTCCTGCTGATCATCCCCATCGGCGGCGCGGACATGCCGGTGGTCGTCTCGATGCTCAATTCCTATTCGGGCTGGGCGGCTGCGGCGATGGGCTTCACGCTCCACAACACCGCGATGATCATCACGGGCGCGCTGGTCGGCTCGTCGGGCGCGATCCTGTCCTACATCATGTGCAAGGCCATGAACCGCTCGTTCCTGTCGGTGATCGCCGGGGGCTTTGGCGCCGAAGCGGCCAGCGGCGGTGGCGCGGCCAAGGAACAGCGCCCTTGGAAGCGCGGCAGCGCCGAAGACGCGGCCTTCCTGATGAAGGAAGCCGAGAACGTCATCATCATTCCGGGCTACGGCATGGCCGTCAGCCAGGCGCAGCACGCGTTGCGCGAGATGGCCGACAACCTCAAGGCGCACGGCGTCAAGGTGAAGTATGCGATCCACCCGGTGGCAGGGCGCATGCCCGGCCACATGAACGTGCTGCTCGCCGAAGCCAATGTGCCCTATGACGAAGTCTACGAGCTTGAGGACATCCAGGGCGATTTCGCCCAGTGCGACGTGGTCTTCATCATCGGCGCCAACGACGTCGTGAACCCGGCGGCCAAGACCGACAAGTCCAGCCCGATCTATGGCATGCCGGTCTTCGATGTCGAGAAGGCCAAGACGATCCTCTTCGTCAAGCGTTCGATGAATGGCGTGGGCTATTCGGGCGTCGACAACGACGTGTTCTACATGGACCAGACGATGATGCTCCTGTCCGACGCCAAGAAGATGGTCGAGGACATCAACAAGGCCCTTCAGGACTGACCAAGCCATGCGCCCGACCGGAAGGAGCGATGCTGCTCCTTCCGGCCGGCACCCGGTTCAGTCGGCCACGGGCATGTAGAGGTCGCCGCCTTCGCGGTACTTCCGGCTCATCTCGGCCATGCCCTTTTCGGCGTCCCGGGCGGCGGCAAAGGTCTCGAGCGGGGCGTTCTGCCTGGCGGCGAAGTCGCGCACTTCCTGTGTGATCTTCATCGAGCAGAACCTGGGGCCGCACATCGAGCAGAAATGGGCCGACTTGGCGCCCTCGGCAGGCAGGGTCTGGTCGTGATACCGTTCGGCGGTGTCCGGGTCGAGTGACAGGTTGAACTGGTCGCGCCAGCGAAATTCGAAGCGCGCGCGCGACAGGGCATCGTCGCGCAGCCTGGCCGCCGGGTGGCCCTTGGCGAGGTCGGCTGCATGTGCAGCCAGCTTGTAGGTCACCACGCCCACCTTGACGTCGTCGCGGTCGGGCAGGCCCAGATGCTCCTTGGGCGTGACGTAGCAGAGCATCGCGGTGCCGAACCAGCCGATCATCGCCGCGCCAATGCCGCTGGTGATGTGGTCATAGCCGGGCGCGATGTCGGTGACGAGCGGCCCGAGCGTGTAGAAAGGCGCTTCGCCGCAGACTTGCAGCTGCTTGTCCATATTCTCCTTGATCTTGTGCATCGGCACATGGCCGGGGCCCTCGATCATCACTTGCACGTCCTGCTCCCAGGCGCGCTTGGCCAGCTCGCCCAGCGTGTAGAGTTCGGAGAACTGCGCCTCGTCATTGGCGTCGGCAATCGAGCCGGGGCGCAACCCGTCCCCCAGGGAGTAGGCCACGTCGTATGCCTTCATGATCTCGGTGATCTCGTCGAAACGCTCGTAGAGGAACGATTCCTTGTGGTGCGCCAGGCACCACTTGGCCATGATCGATCCACCGCGCGAGACGATGCCGGTGACGCGCCTGGCGGTCAGCGGGATGTAGGGCAGGCGGACACCGGCATGGATGGTAAAATAGTCCACCCCCTGCTCGGCCTGCTCGATCAGCGTGTCGCGGAAGATTTCCCAGGTCAGTTCCTCGGCAATGCCGCCAACCTTTTCCAGCGCCTGATAGATCGGCACGGTGCCGATCGGAACCGGCGCGTTGCGGATGATCCACTCGCGCGTGTCATGGATGTTGCGTCCGGTCGAGAGGTCCATCACCGTGTCGGCGCCGTGGCGGATCGACCAGACCATCTTGTCGACTTCGCTGGCCACGTCCGAGGCCACCGCCGAGTTGCCGATGTTGGCGTTGATCTTCACCAGGAAATTGCGCCCGATCGCCATCGGCTCGCTTTCGGGGTGGTTGATGTTGCTGGGAATGATCGCACGGCCGCGCGCCACTTCCTCGCGCACGAATTCGGGGGTCACGAAATCGGGAATGGCCGCGCCCCAGTCGTTGCCATCGCGCAGCAGCTTGTCCTTCAGGATCGCGCGGCCCAGGTTCTCGCGGGTGGCGACATAGTGCATCTCGGGCGTGATGATGCCGCGGCGGGCATAGTGCATCTGGCTGACGTTGGCGCCAGCCCTGGCGCGCAGCGGGCGCTTTACCGTGTTGGGGAAGGCAGGCACGCCGCCGCTGCGGTCAGGGCCCAGCTGGCCGTTGTCCTCGGGCTTGACGGGGCGGGCCTCGTATTCCTCGACATCGCCGCGCGCGATGATCCAGTCGCGGCGGATGTGTGCAAGGCCGGCTGAGATGTCGATGGTGGCCGCCGGGTCGGTATAGGTGCCCGAGGTGTCATAGACGCGCACCGGCGGTTCGCCGCTGCCCGCTTCCAGCGCGATCTCGCGCATGGCAACCATGACCGAGGGATCGCCGGGAGCGGGCAGGTAAATCTTGCGGCTGCCGCGGATCGGGCCGGTGGTCACGCCAATGTCGAGTCTGGAAGGGATGTCAGTCATGATCAGTCCTTTCGAGGCGACGAAGGGACTGGCACGCGCATTGCGCATGGCCGAACAACCCTCCCTCCGCCCGTACTAACGGGTTCAGGTTCAACGGGTCGGGCGGTGCGAACCGCCCCTCTCAGCCATTGCCGTCCGTCGCGATGGGCCATCGACCCGTCCGACGGGCAAGCGCGCAGGCTCCCCGGGGATGAACCGTGTGTAAGCCTTGTCTGCCGCGCCGTCCAGAGGGGGTGATCACGATGCTCGACGGCCCCGGGCCTTCCCCGGCGCGAGAATGTCGATTGACAGCAAGAGGATGAAGGAGGAGGGGCCTTGCCCATGAAGGCTCCCCTCATCGCCGCTGTCGCTGCCCTGTCGATCCTGACGGGTGGCTGCGTCTCCAAGCTTGCCGAAGGCCGCGTGCGCTCGGCGCTGGTCGATGCAGGGCTCTCCCGGCCCACCGCCGCCTGCATGGCAGAGCGGATGACCGACCGCCTCTCGATCAGCCAGCTTCGCCGCTTGGAATCCCTGCGCGGCCCCAAGCGCACTCTGGCCGACTATGTCTGGACGGTGCGCCGCCTCGAAGATCCCGAACTCTTGCAGGTGACCCTGTCGTCGGCGGCCCTGTGCGCCTCCGGCCTCGCGCCCGAGCGCCATTGAGCGTGTCCCCCTTCCGAGGGGGAACTTCCCTTGCAGGGCTGGACCTTGCAGTCCTGCTTGCGTAAGCCTTGCCAGATGACCGGACGGGACACCGGCAGGAGATACACGTTTGCGCAAGATTGGCCTTATCGGCGGGATGAGCTGGGTTTCGACCCGCACGTATTATGACCATATCAACAAGCTGGTCCAGGGACGCACGAGTACGCTGTCGAGCGCGCCGCTGATCATCGAGAGCCTCGATTTCGCGCCGCTCGCCCGGCTGTCGAGCGCGGAAGAATGGGCGCGCGCCGCGCTGGTTCTGGTCGAAAGCGCCCAGCGCCTCGCCCAGGCCGGTGCCAGTGCGATCCTGATCGGCGCCAATTCGATGCACAAGGTCTATGACAAGGTCGCCGCCGCGGTCGATGTGCCGGTGATCCACATTGCCGACGCCGTGGGCGCGCGGATGCAGGCCGACGGCGTGACGACCGCCGCGCTGATCGGCTCGCGCAATGTCATGGTCGAGAGCTTCTATCGCAAGCGGCTGGTCGCCCACGGGGTGACGCTGCTGCCCCCGGTTATGGACAATGTCGAGGAAATCGACCGCATCATCTACGAGGAACTGATGCAGGGCCGCGTCACCCGCGCCGCCGAGCGCACGTTCAAGACGATGATCACCTCGATGGATCAGGCTGGTGCGCAGGCCGTCGTGCTCGGCTGCACCGAACTCGACACGGTGATCGATGTCGACGCCAATGTCCTGCCGATCTACGACGGCGCCCGCATCCACGCCGAAGCGGCGGTGGGCTGGATCATGGGCGATTCATGAGCCGATGGGCCTGAACCGATGGGGGGCTGCATGACGGACGCGCCGATCAGGGCTCCTTTCGCCAGCGATCCGGCCGCCTCGCGCGGGCGCGAATTTGCCACCGACAAAGGCGGCGTGCGCGGCCCGCGCAGCGAATTCCAGCGCGACCGCGACCGGATCATCCACTCGATCGCGTTCCGGCGCCTGCGTCACAAGACGCAGGTGTTCATCGCGCCCGATGGCGATCACTATCGCGTCCGGCTCACCCACAGCCTCGAAGTGGCCCAGATCGGGCGGGTGATCGCCCGCACGCTGGCCGTGGACGAGGATCTGACCGAGGCGCTGTGCCTCGCCCACGACATCGGCCATCCCCCGTTTGGCCATGCGGGCGAAAGCGCGCTCGAAGCCGCGCTCTCCAATGCAGGCGGGTTCGACCACAACGCCAATACCCTGCGCGTGCTGATGCGGCTCGAAAGCCCCTATGTCGAGCATGATGGCCTCAACCTGACGTGGGAGACGCTCGAAGGCCTTGCCAAGCACAATGGCCCCATCCGCAAGGCGCCCTGGGCCCTGGCCGAACTCGACGCGGCCTTTCCGCTCGATCTGGCCAGCCATGCCTCGCTCGAAGCGCAGATTGCCGCCATTTCCGACGACATCGCCTATGACAATCACGACATCGACGATGGCCTGCGCGGCGGCTTCCTCACGCTCGACGACCTGCTCGAACTGCCCTCGCTGGCCCAGCAGTGGTATGCCATCGAGGCGCGCTTCCCCCAGGCCCCGCGCGAGCGGCTCTTGCGCGAACTGGTGCGCGGGCAGATCGGGCGGATGGTCAACGACGTGATCGCCGAAACCGGGCGCCGGGTGAGGGAGGCCGGCGTTGCCAGCGTGGCCGATGTCCGCGCCGCCGGGCGCACGCTTTGCGGCTTTTCCGAGGACATGCGCCGCGAGGAGCGCGCGCTCAAGCAGTTCATGTATGCCCGGCTCTACCTCCATCCCGAGCAGGTCGCCGCTGCTGATCGTGCGCGGGCCGTCGTCGAGACCCTGTTTGCCGCCTACCGCGCCGATCCCGCACTGATCTCGCCGGACTGGCATGGCCGACTGCCCGAAACCGAGCCTGCCCGCTCGCGCGCCATTGCCGACTTCATCGCCGGGATGACCGACCGTTACGCCATCGAATGCTATCGCAAGATCACCGGGCAAGTCCCTGAAGGGCTTAGGAATGTCTGACGGGTCAGGCCTGCTTGCAGAGAATGGCGCCCGTCTGTCCATTCATTTTTTTGATGATCTCCATAAGCGGGTTTGAGTCGCTATTGACTTGACAGGGTGCCTTGCGCGAAAGGGGCCTCCTGTCGCTGACCCGCGCGGGAGAGTTCGTTTGTTGATTCGCTTCAGGGCGGAAAGGCAAGCGGCGCCGAAGGAGCAACCGCCCCGGAATCTCTCAGGCCAAAGGACCGCACGGGGTCTATAGCGACACTCTGGAAAGTGTTTCCGCGCCTGATGGCGGGGAAGCCGCCGAAGGGGTAACTCCGCGACGCGTCTTCGGGCCCGTCATGGGGGAAAGCTCTCAGGTTTCCGTGACAGAGGGGGCACCATTGGGTGCTGCTCTGTGCGGAGTTGATTCTTGTGAGTGATACATACGATCCCGCTACCCCGGCGGGCGCTGATCCGTCGCATCCCGTTCTTGCGCTGCCTCTCGATGGCTGGCACCGTGCCCACGGTGGCCGCATGGTCGAGTTTGCCGGCTACCACATGCCCGTCCAGTACGAGGGCATCATGGCCGAACACGCATGGACCCGTTCCCAGGCCGGGCTGTTCGACGTCTCGCACATGGGGCAACTCGTGCTGCGCGGCGCCAATGCCGCCCAGGCGCTCGAAAGCCTGCTGCCGGGGGCCTTCCTCGGTCTCAAGCCGGGCAAGCTGCGCTATTCGCTGCTGCTGGCCGACGATGGCGGCATTCTCGACGACCTCATCGTCACCAATCGCGGCGAGGATTTCTACATCGTCGTCAACGGCGCGACCAAGCATGGCGACATCGCCCATATCGCTGCCCGCCTGCCCGAAGGCGTCACCCTCGAACACCTGACCGGGCATGCCCTGCTCGCGCTGCAAGGCCCCGAGGCGGCCCGCGCGCTCGCCACGCTCGGCCTCGTGCCCGCGCACGATCCGGCCCGCACGCTCGAAAGCCTGGTCTTCATGGAGGCCGCGCCCTTCCTGTGGGGCGCGGTCGAACTGGGCGTGAGCCGCTCGGGCTACACCGGCGAGGACGGCTTTGAAATCTCGGTTCGCGCCGACCATGTCGAGGCGCTGGCCGATGCCCTGCTGGCCCACGAGGCAGTTCGCCCGATCGGCCTTGGCGCGCGCGATTCGCTGCGCCTCGAAGCGGGCCTGCCGCTCTATGGTCATGATCTTTCGGTCGAAACCGACCCGGTTGAGGCCGATCTGGCGTTTGCCATTCCCGCGCGCCGCCGCGCCGCCGCCGATTTCCCCGGCGCCGCGCGCATCGTGGCTGCGCTCGAACAGGGCCCGGCG
>DQVI01000045.1 GCA_015661825.1 Novosphingobium capsulatum | reverse complement strand
GGGCGCACCGGCTGAGCCGGGAACGCCGGGCCGCGCGCGGCGCCGGGCAGGTTGACCGGACGGGCGGCCTGTTCGGCCTGCTCCATGCTCTGCTCGATCCCGGTGGCGACCACCGAGACGCGGATCTTGCCGTTGAGATCGGGGTTGAAGGCCGAACCCCAGATGATGTTGGCGTTGGGATCGACCAGTTCGCGGATGTGGTTGGCCGCTTCGTCGACTTCGAGCAGCTTCATGTCGTCGCCGCCGATGATCGAGATGATCACGCCCTTGGCGCCCTGCATCGACACGCCGTCGAGCAGCGGGTTGGCAATGGCGCGTTCAGCGGCCTCAAGCGCACGGTTCGGACCATCGCCCTCGCCGGTGCCCATCATCGCCTTGCCCATCTCGCCCATGACCGAGCGGACGTCGGCGAAGTCGAGGTTGATGAGGCCGGGCATGATCATCAGGTCGGTGATCGAGCGCACGCCCTGCTGGAGCACTTCGTCGGCGAGCTGGAAGGCTTCCTTGAAGGTCGTCTCGGCCTTGGCCACCAGGAACAGGTTCTGGTTGGGGATGACGATCAGCGTATCGACGTGCTTCTGAAGCTCCTCGATCCCGCTTTCGGCCGAGCGCATGCGGCGCGTGCCCTCGAACAGGAACGGCTTGCTGACCACACCCACGGTGAGCACGCCCTTGCGGCGTGCGGCCTCGGCGATCACCGGCGCGGCGCCGGTGCCGGTGCCCCCGCCCATCCCGGCGGCGATGAAGACCATGTGGACGCCATCGAGCACGCGTTCGAGTTCGGGCAGGGTTTCCTCGGCGGCGGCGCGGCCCACTTCGGGGCGGGCGCCCGCGCCGAGCCCTTGCGTGATCGCGGGCCCGAGCTGGATGCGGTTTTCGGCGATGGAGTTGTTGAGCGCCTGCGCGTCGGTGTTGGCGACGACGAAATCGACGCCCTCGATCCCGGCGGTGATCATGTTGGCAATCGCGTTGCCACCTGCCCCGCCAACCCCGATCACCGTGATCCGGGGCCGAAGCTCGTCAATGGCCGGCGGTCCGATGTTGATGCTCATGGTTGGTCTCCCTTTCGGGTTGGGCAGTGGATGGGATGGGACACGGGATCGAACGCGAAATGCACAGCCGGGAAAGCCCCGGTTATGGTTGCAGACGACAATGGCACGGAACGTTTCATCGAATCAAAGCCGATCCGCGTTTTTCCACAAGATCGAATGCGGATTTTGCGCGGATATCCGCCGATCCGGTCGTCCCTTGCGACAAATGCGTAGCCGCCTCGCCCATCAGAAATAGTCCTTGAGCGCGCGCATGATCCGCCGCGACAGGCCCATCAGGCTGGTTGCCCCGCCATTTTGGCCGTTTACCGTCAGTTTGCGGATGTCGACCGGGTCGGACGCGGCATGGAGGATCAATCCCACCAAAGTGGATGAACTGGGCGTGGCATGGCCTTGCGGCAACCCCAGCATCGTCGGGGGCGAACCGATTCGAACCGGCCGCCCCAACGCCGACTGGGCATAGTCGGCAAGGCCGGGCAATTGCGCCCCGCCCCCGGTCAGTACGACCTGCTGCCCGCGCGTGCCGGTAAAGCCCATGGCCTTGAGCGCGCGGCCCAGCTCGCCGGTGAACAGCCCCAGTTGCTGGGTGATCACCGAGATCAGTTCGGCACGCGGGATGCGGTTCTTGTCGTCGGCATGGCGGGCGAGCGGCCCTGCCCCTTCCGGGTCGCCCGGCGCGTTGACGGGGATCATCTCGCGATGGTCGGCCGGGCTGGCGATGGCCGAGCCGGACATGCACTTGAGGCGTTCGGCCTGATAGCGGCGGATGCCGAAGGCCGAGGCAACCGCATCGGTGATATCACCCGAACCGAACGGAAGAACCTGCATCCCCAGCAACATGCCCCCGGCATGAACCGAAACGGTGGTCACTTCTGCCCCGAAATCGACGAGCGCCACGCCCAGATCGCGTTCCTCGGGCGTCAGGCAGGCGAGCCCGGCAGCGACTGGTGCGGCCACCACCCCATCGACCTTGAGATGGGCGTTCTCGACCGTCTCGCGGATATTGCGGATCGGCGCGCCATCGGCGAGCATGACGTGGATATCGACCGCGAGGCGGTCGGCATGAAGGCCCTTGGGATTGGGTACGCCGTGCGCGCCATCGAGCGTGTAGTGCGCAGGCTGGGCATGGAGCACGGTTCGCCCGTCGGGCTGGATCACGTTGCGCGCGCTCACCAGCAGGTGGGCGATGTCGTCGTCCTCGATCCGGCGCCCGCCGATCTCGACCTCGACCTGGGTGCTCGTGCTTTCAAGCCCCGCCCCGGCACAGCCGAGCAGGACCTGGCTGACCGAGGTATTGGCCATCTTCTCGGCGCGCTCGATCGCGTCGCGCACCGAATGGGTGGCGGCCAGCATGTCGATCACATAGCCGCGCCGGATGCCCTGGCTGGCCCGGTGGCCCGAGCCCAGCACGATCAGCTCGCCCGCCTCCGACAGCCCGGCGATCATCGCCGAGGTGCGGAACGAGCCCAGATTGACGGCGGCAAAGACCTTGGTGATGCGGGGAGCGACCACGCGGACTTATTCCTTTGCCTTATGGGCGTTGGCGGCGGCCTTGGCTTTTGCCTTGGCCGCGGCGGCATCGCGCTGTTGTTCCGCCAGTTCATCGGCATGGCCGGGCACGAGCATGTAGGTGCGATCGTGCGCGCGCATGTCGAAGCTGGCGACCTTGCCGCCCAGCAGGCGGTTGACCCCGTCGAGACGGGCGAATTCGAGCAGGGCGGCGGCGGCTTCCTCGTCGCCTTCGGGCAGGGCGAGGACCTGCCCGGTCTTGAACGTCAGGTTCCAGCGACGGTTGCCGATCCAGTCGGCCTGCGCGACTTGCGGTTCGAGCGCAGGGGCCGCATCGAGCAGGTGGTGAAGCTCGGGCACGCGCCCGGCAGCGCCCTCGCCCGAAAGCACGAACAGGCCCTTGGCCTTGGCCGGGGTGACAGGTTCGAGTTCGTGGCCGGTCTCGTCGATCAGCACGAGCTTGTCGCCCTTGCGCAGCACGCCATGGGGCGTGCGTTCGACCACATCGACCACGAGCGTATCGGGCAACTGGCGCGAAACGCGCGCGTCCTTGACCCAAGGCAGATCGAGCAGCGTCTCGCGCAGGGCTGCCACATCGATGCGCGACATGGCCTGGTCGCGCTGGCCGAGCACTTTCTCGAAGATCGTCTGCTCGCTCATGCGCTTGACCCCGCGCACCTCGACGCGCTTGACATCGAAGCCCGCGTCGTGGGCCACGCGCGCCACTTCGCTCTCGGCCATGTCAGGCACGCCCATCATCGAGGCAACCGCCCAGCCCGCGCCCGCCACGGCAACGAGGATGACCGTCAGGATGATCCGGTGCAGCGTCTCGTCGCTGAAAGGCTGGACGCGCATGACATGGCCGATGGCCGAGCCGGTCTGCTTGCGCGCCGTCTGGACCTTGGCCTTGGCACCGCGCGTGGCGGCGGCCCGCCGCACGCCCTTGCCCCCGCGCCGGATCGTCTGCGCCATGGCTCAGCCTGCCTGCTTCTTCCGGGCCGCTGCGGCGGCGGCATCGGCCAGCGCCTCGGCCAGAATCGCCTCGACCAGATCGGGATAGTCCATGCCCAGGTGGCGCGCCTGTTCGGGCACGAGGCTCAAGGGCGTCATGCCCGGCTGGGTGTTCACTTCGAGCAGGAACAGCCCTTCGACGCCGCGCTCGTCGTCCCAGCGGAAATCGGACCGGCTGGTGCCCTTGCAGCCCAGAAGCTGGTGCGCGCGCAGGGCAATGTCCTTGCAGGCCTGCGCGATTGTATCAGGGATTTCCGCCGGGCAGACATGTTCGGTCATGCCGTCGGTATACTTGGCGGCAAAATCGTAGAAGCCCGACTTGGGCTTGAGTTCGGTGACCATCAGGGCCTTGTCGCCCAGCACCGCCGTGGTCAGTTCGCGGCCACGGATGAACGGCTCGGCCAGCAGTTCGTCGAATTCCTGCCAGGGGCCGGATGCGTCGGGGCTGATCGGGTTGCCGTGGTTGCCCTCCGCCGTGACGATGGCCACGCCCACCGACGAGCCTTCGTTGACCGGCTTCAAGACATAGGGCCGCGCCAGCGGATCGCGCTGGTAGAGGTCGGCGGTCTTGACCACGCGCCCGCCGGGCATCGGGATGCCGTGGGAGACCAACGTCTGCTTGGTCAGTTCCTTGTCGATGGCGATGACCGAGGTGGCAAGGCCCGAATGGGTGTAGGTCAGCCCCATGAGGTCCATCATGCCCTGCACGGTGCCGTCTTCGCCCGGCGTGCCGTGGAGCGCGTTGAACACCACGTCAGGCTTGGCCTCGGCCAGTTTCTGGGCCACGTCGCGGCCCATGTCGATCCGGGTGACGGTGTGCCCGCGCCCTTCGAGCGCGCTGGCCACGCCCTCGCCACTGGTCAGCGAGACCGCGCGTTCGCTCGACCAGCCGCCCATGAGGACCGCCACATGAAGCCGGGGCAGCGTCACGGGCGCCCCACTCGCTTGATTTCCCATTCCAACTCCACGCCTTGCGTCTGTTTTACCCGCGAACGGACCTCTTCGCCCAGCGCCTCGATTTCACTGCTGGTGGCCTCGCCGGTGTTGATGAGGAAATTGGTGTGCTTTTCGCTCACTTGCGCGCCGCCAAGGGCAAGCCCCCGGCAACCCGCCGCATCGACCAGCGCCCAGGCCTTATGGCCATCAGGGTTCTTGAAGGTCGAGCCGCCGGTCTTGCTGCGCAGCGGTTGCGAGGCCTCGCGCGCGGCGGAAATACGGTCCATCTCGGCCTGAATGGCCTCAGGCTCGCCCGGTTCGCCCCGGAACCGTGCGGCAACGACGACCATGCCATCGGCAAGGTCCGAATGGCGATAGGTATAGCCCAGATCGGCAAGGCCTAGCGTATGAAGCTGGCCCTTGCGGTCCACTACCTCGCAATCGACCAGCACGTCCTTGACCTCGCGGCCATAGGCCCCGCCGTTCATCCGCACAAAGCCGCCCACGGTGCCCGGAATCGAACGCAGGAACTCAAGCCCCGCGATCCCCGCATCGCGCGCGGTGGACGAGACCAGAATGCCCGAGGCCCCGCCCCCGCAGGTCAGCGTCACCGCGTCGCTGGCGTTCACTTTGGCAAAAGGCTTGCCCAGACGGATCACCACGCCCGGCACCCCGCCATCGCGCACGATCAAGTTGGAACCCAGCCCCAGCGCCATGACCGGCACTTCGGGCGCAAGCCCGGCGAGAAAATCCTGAAGATCGGCAACGTCTTTTGGCTCGAACAGCCAGTCCGCCACCCCGCCCGCCTTGAACCAGACGAGCGGCGCCAGCGGCGCCTGCGCCGTCAGCTTGCCACGAACAGGAGGAAGCGCGGTCTCGCTCATGCCTGTTCCCGAAGCGCGGTGATCGCACCGGCCAGACCGGCGGCCCACTTGGTGATGTCGCCCGCGCCAAGGCACACGATCATGTCGCCGGGCTGAAGCTGGGGCGCCAGTTCGGCAGCGAGCGCATCGGCCCCGGCGATCTGGAAGGCCGCGCGGTGACCGCGCGCCTTGATCCCCTCGACCATGGCCGCGCTGTCGATCCCCTCGATGGGTTGCTCGCCCGCGGCATAGACCGGGGCGGCATAGACCATGTCGGCATCGTGGAAAGCAGCCTGGAAATCGTCCATGTGGTCGCGCAGGCGGGTGAAGCGGTGCGGCTGGACGACCGCGATCACGCGGCCCCGCACGCCTTCGCGCGCGGCGGCCAGCACCGCGCGGATTTCGACCGGGTGATGGCCATAATCGTCGATCACCGCCACTTCGCCGCCCGGCACCTCGACCGTGCCGACGCGGGTGAACCGGCGCTTGACCCCGCCGAACTTGGCAAAGCCGGTGCGGATCAGATCATGCTCGACCCCCATTTCCACCGCCACGCCAATGGCCGCGAGCGCGTTCTGGACATTGTGGCGGCCCGGCATCGGCAGGACGATGTCCTCGATCCGCTGGAACGAGCCATCGCGCTGGCGCAGCACCGCGGTAAAGCGGTTGCCGCCCGGAATCGGGGTCACGCTCTCGCCGCGCACGTCGGCCTGCGCGGAAAAGCCATAGGTCACCACGCGGCGGTCGCGCACTTGCGGGATGATCGCCTGAACCTCGGGATGGTCGATGCACAGCATCGCCGCGCCATAGAACGGCACGTTCTCGATGAACTCGACAAAGGCGCGCTTGACCTTGTCGAACGAGCCGTAATGATCGAGGTGCTCGGGGTCGATATTGGTCACGACCGCGATCGTGCCATCGAGACGCAGGAACGAACCGTCGCTCTCGTCGGCCTCGACCACCATCCACTCGCTGTCGCCCAGACGGGCGTTCGAGCCATAGGAATTGATGATGCCGCCATTGATCACGGTGGGATCGACCCCGCCCGCATCGAGCAGGCAGGCAACCAGCGAGGTCGTCGTCGTCTTGCCGTGGGTGCCGGCCACGGCCACGGTGTTTTTCAGGCGCATCAGCTCGGCCAGCATTTCCGCGCGGCGGACCACCGGAATGCGCGCTTCGAGCGCGGCGACCACTTCGGGATTGTCGCGCTTGACCGCCGTGGAGGTGACGACGACCTGCGCATTGGCGACGTTCTCGGCCCGCTGGCCGATCATCACCGGAATGCCGCGCGCGCGCAGCCCTTCGACGACATAGCTTTCCGCCATGTCCGACCCTTGCACCGCATAGCCCATGTTGTGCATCACTTCGGCAATGCCCGACATGCCGATGCCGCCGATACCGACAAAATGGATCGTGCCGATCTCGACACCGACGCCCTTCATGCTTCGTTCTCCAGAGCCAGGGCCGCGCCCTTTTTCGTCACTGGTGCGCCGGGCGTTTCCACCCGGATCACATCCATCAGCGGCACCCCGCCAAAACCCTCGACCAGATCGGCCAGATCCTCGACCGCATCGGGAAGGCCGCAATTCCACGCGCCATGGGCCGCATTGCCCAGCGCGCCGGGGTTCATCGCCATGGCCTGAATCTGCTTGGCCAGTTCCTTGGGGGTGAACCCGGTCTGGCGGATCGCCCGCGCGCCGCCCGCCTTGACCATCTCGCGCGTGTTGGCGGCCTGATGGTCGTCGGTGGCGATGGGCAGCGGCACGAGGATGGCCGGGCGGCCCACGGCGGTCAGTTCGGCAATCGTCGAGGCGCCCGCGCGGCCCACGAACAGGTGCGCGTCGGCCAGACGGCTGGCCATGTCCTCGAAATAGGTGCCCAGTTCGGCGGGAATCTCGTGGGCGGCATAGCGCGCGCGCACGGCCTCCAGGTCTTCCGGGCGGCACTGCTGGGTGACCTGAAGCCGGTGGCGCAGCGCAGGGGGCAGCATGGCCAGGCCATCGGGCACCACTTGCGCGAGGACCGAAGCCCCCTGACTGCCGCCCGTCACCAGCACGCGAAACAGGCTGTCTTCGGTAAATTCGGGGAACGGCTGGCCGCGCAGGGCCAGAACTTCCGGGCGCACCGGATTGCCGACGAGGTGAACCTTGCCCGCATAGCGCGGCTCCAGCCGGTCGACCTCGTGATAGGCGGTCGCAATGGCGTCGACGTTCTTGGCCAGATAGCGGTTGACCCGGCCCAGCACCGCGTTCTGCTCGTGGATCACGGTCGGGATGCGCGCCGCGCGCGCGGCCAGCAGCGCGGGAAGCGCCGGATAGCCGCCAAAGCCGATCACGCAAGCCGGCTGGAAGCTCTCGAACAGGCGCAGCGCCATCGCCCGGCCCTGCCAGATCGCCCGCAAGCCCTTGAACAGCGCAACCGGGTTCTTGCCCAGACGCCCGGCGGGCAGGACATGGGCGGTCAGGAACTCGGGCTTGCCGGGAATCTTTGCGCCGCGCGCATCGGTGATCAGCGCGACATGGTGGCCGCGCCGGTGCAGTTCGGTCGCCAGCGCGAAGGCCGGGATCAGGTGTCCGCCGGTCCCGCCAGCGGCCAGCACGAAATGGCGCGAAACGCCCGGTTGCAGATGTGTGGTCATTTGCGCGTCAGTTCGCCCAGGTGAAAGGTCTCGCGTGTCAGATAAGGGTTGCGGCGCGTTATGGCGAGCAGGAACCCGACGGACAGCAAAAGGGCAATGGTCGATGACCCGCCATAGCTGATCAGGGGCAGCGTCATCCCCTTCGAGGGGAACAGCTGAAGGTTGACGAGGATGTTGATGAAGGCCTGCCCCGCCAATTGCGCGACAAGGCCGGTCGCCGCCAGAATCGTGAACAGGTCTTCCTCGTCGACCAGCCGCAACAGGACGCGCAGCACGATGGCGCAATAGAGGATCACCACCAAACCGCAGGCCAAAAGCCCGAATTCCTCGCCGATCACCGAGAAGATATAGTCGGTATGCGCCTCGGGCAGCGCGTTCTTGCGCACGCCCAGCCAGAGCCCCGCCCCGGTCCACCCGCCCGCCACCAGCGTGCGCATGGCAAGATCGACCTGATCGAACTCCGCCCCGCCCGAGATGAAGTTGTCGATGCGGTGCGTGGCGTTGGGATAGAACAGATAGGCCGCAACAACGATGCCGATACCCCCGACCATCGCCCAGGCCACGCGGGACAGCGGCAGGCCCGAAAGCAGCACGAGCACGAACCACACGCCGCAGAACAGCACGGTCGAACCGAAGTCCGGCTGGGCCATGAGCAGCGCGCTGACCAGCCCGATCAGCCCCATCGACAGGCGGATCACCGGCATCTGCGCGTCGCGCACTTTCCACGAGAGAATCCACGCGACCGCGATGGCAAAGCCCGGTTTCAGGAATTCGGAAGGCTGGATGCCCAGAATCCAGCGCTTGGCGCCCTTGACCTCGCTGCCCAGCACCGGAACGAGCATCAGCCCGACGATCATCACCGCCGCCAGCAGGATCGCCGCGC
The DNA here is from genome assembly GCA_015661825.1 of Novosphingobium capsulatum. GTDB lineage: Bacteria > Pseudomonadota > Alphaproteobacteria > Sphingomonadales > Sphingomonadaceae > Novosphingobium > Novosphingobium pituita. The sequence goes on along the minus strand of DQVI01000045.1, from coordinate 13,143 downwards.
GCCGCGCGGTCTCCTTGGGCAGCATCGAGGCGCCGAACATGGCCACCAGCCCGACCGCCAGCCAGCGCAAGTGCAGCCAGAAGAAGTGCAGGTCGCCCAGTGCTTTCTGATGGGTCGAAAGCCGGTGCGCGCTGGCCGGAGAGGCCGCCGCCACCGCGACCGTGCCCACCACCACCAGCGCCATGACCAGCCCGAGCAGCACCCGGTCGATCTCGCGCCACCAGATCATCAGCTCACTGCGGCGCGTGCGCCGGATGCGCGGGGCCTGTCCGCCACCCAGCACGGAAGGATCGCGCACGACCGGCGCCGTTCCGCCAGACACACCGGCTGCGATACCAGAATCAGCAGGCGTGGCCTTCGCCCCCGAAACCTTCGCCATCACCTCAGCCTTCCGCCGTGAGCGCCGCCACGATCTGGCGGAAACGGTCTCCTCGCGCCTCGTAGTCGCGGAACTGGTCGAAGCTGGCGCAGGCGGGCGAGAGCATGATCACATCGCCCGGCCGTGCCTGCTCCATCGCCGCGCGCACCGCATCGCCCAGCATTTCGGCGCGGGTGACAGGCATCAGCGGTTCGAGAATCTCGGCAAAGCGGGGGCCCGCCTCGCCAATGGTATAGGCATGGACGACATGGCCGAAATGGGGGGCACAATCATCGAGATCGTCGCCCTTGGGAACGCCCCCCAGAATCCAGTGGATGCGCGGGAACGCGGCCAGCGCGGGCGCGGTCGAGGCCGGATTGGTCGCCTTGCTGTCGTTGACGAAAAGCACCCCGTCCTTCGTCGCCACCCGCTCCATGCGGTGAGGCAGGCCGACAAAGCTTTTCAGGCCGGCCTCGATAACCTCGTCGGTCAGGCCCAGATAGCGCACCGCGCCCACGGCCGCCGCGGCATTGGCGCGGTTGTGCGGGCCTTGCAGCGAGGGCCATTGCGCCTGGTCGCCGGGCAGTTCCACCCCGTCGATGAACGCGAATGTCGCGCCATCAGGCGCAAAGCGCAGCACGTCCTCGTCCATCTCGGCCTTCATGTCGACCAGCGCGAGGTGGCCCATGGCCTGCATCCCGAACAGTCGCGCCTTGGAAGCGACATAGCCCTCGAAACCGTCGTAGCGATCGAGATGGTCGGGCGTGATGTTGAGCAGGACGGCCACGTCGGCGTCGATCCGCTGGGTCAGGTCGATCTGGTAGCTCGACAGTTCGAGCACATAGACCCCGCCTGCGGCCAACGGCTCCTGTTCGAGGATCGGCTTGCCGATATTGCCGCCCATCAGCGCGGGAATACCCGCCTGCGCGAGCAGGTGATAGGTCAGCGCGGTGGTGGTCGACTTGCCGTTGGTTCCGGTGATCGCCACCACGCGGTGCGCAGGCAGGCTTGCCCGAGCCTGCGAAAACAGTTCGATGTCGCCGATCACCGGCACCCCCGCCGCGCGCGCATGGGCGGCAATGGGATGGCGGTTGAGCGGCACGCCGGGCGAGACGACGACGCCCGCATAGCCGGTCAGATCAATCGCCAGCGGATCGGCCAGCGTCACCCGCCCTTCGAGGGCCACGCGCGGTTCCTCGCGCGCGTCCCACGCGGTCACCTGCGCGCCGCTGGCCAGCAGCGTTTCGACCGTCGCCATGCCCGAGCGGGCAAGGCCCAGCACGGCATAACGCTTTCCGGCAAAGGCGGGCGAGACGATCATCGCACCTTCAGCGTGGCAAGGCCGAGCAGCGCGAGCACGATCGAGACGATCCAGAAGCGGATCACCACGGTCGATTCCTTCCAGCCGAGCTGTTCGAAGTGATGGTGGATCGGCGCCATGCGGAAGACCCGCTTGCCGGTCCGCTTGTAGACGAAGACCTGCACGATCACCGAGACCGCTTCCATCACGAAGAGGCCGCCCACGATAGCCAGCACGATCTCGTGATGCGCGGCCACCGCGATGACCCCCAGCGTACCGCCCAGCGCAAGGCTGCCGGTATCGCCCATGAACACGGCGGCAGGCGGCGCATTGAACCACAGGAACGCCAGGCCGGCCCCCATCACGGCGGCGCAATAGATCGCCAGTTCGCCCGCGCCCGGCACATGGGGAATGCCCAGATAGTGCGCATAGTCGGCACGGCCCGCCAGATAGGCGATGATCGCAAACGTGCCGCAGGCAATGATCACCGGCATGATCGCCAGCCCGTCGAGCCCGTCGGTCAGGTTGACCGCATTGCCCGCCCCCACGATCACGAAGGCCGCGAACAGGAAATAGAACGGCCCGAGCGGAATGTAGAGGTTGCTGAAGATCGGCACGTAGAGGTTGGTTTCGGTCACCACCAGCCAGGCCGCGATGCCCGCCACGACGAATTCGCCCAGCAGGCGGACCTTGGCCGGAACACCCTTGTGCGCGTACTTGGTGACCTTGTCGTAGTCGTCGAGAAAGCCGATCAGCCCGAAGCCGAGCGTGACGATCAGGCAGGCCCAGACATAACGGCTCGACAGGTCCATCCACAACAGCAGGCCGATCACCAGCGAGGTGACGATCATGAGCCCGCCCATCGTGGGCGTGCCACGCTTGGCGAGGTGCGATTGCGGGCCGTCCTCGCGGATCGGCTGGCCCTTGCCCTGCTTCATGCGCAGCATCAGGATGAAGCGCGGGCCGACCAGCAGCCCGAACATCAGCGCCGTCAGCAGCGCCGCGCCAGCCCGGAACGACTGGTAGCGGAAGAGATTGGACAGGCCTTCATAGTGCAGCCAGTGCGCCAGCAGATAGAGCATTCACCGTTCCTTGGAGACCAGCGCCTTGACCAGCGCGCCCAGGCCTACCGAATTTGAACCTTTGACGAGGATGGCGTCGCCGCCTGCAATGCCGATCCGCGCGAGCATGTCGGCGGCCTCGGCACTCGTTTGCACATGATAGACTTGGGGCCCTGCGGCAAGCGAGGGCGCGTCGTTTTTCCCCAAGGCCCGCGCCAGTGCCGCCATTTCCGCGCCGACCAGAACGACATGATCGATCCGCGCGGCCAGCAGCGGCGCAGCCAGCTCGGCGTGATAGCGGTCCTCGTCGGCGCCCAGTTCGCGCATCGCGCCCAGCACCGCGATGCGGCGCGTGGCAGGCGTGGCGCCAAGACCGGCGATGGTCACCGCCATCGAGGCCGGATTGGCATTGTAGCTTTCGTCGATGAGCAGGGCCGTGCCGCTGCCGTCGCCATCTTGCGCGTGCACCTGATGGCGCGCGCCGCGCCCGGCCAGCCCTTCCATTTCCGCCAGCGCAAGCCCCGCCGCGCCCAGATCGCCGCCCACCGCACGCACGGCGGCCATGACCGCGAGCGAATTGATCACCCAGTGATCGCCGGGAGGGGCGACCGTGTAACACAGCTTGCCCGCGTCAGCGCCATCGCCGAACCCGCCAAGCTGGGCCGTCACCAGCGAGCCGCCGCCGCTGGCCGGAACCGAATCGAGCAGCCGCACATCGGCATGATCGCTGCGCCCGAACGACACCACCCGTCCTCCATGAGGCGCCGTGTGGGCCAGCGCAGCCTCGCGCAGAAGCGCAAAATGGGGGCTGTCGGCCGGAATGATCGCCACCCCGCCCGGCTCCAGCCCCTCGAAGATTTCGGCCTTGGCCTGCGCAATGGCCGCCTCGCCCGAAAAATGCCCGATGTGCGCGGGCGCGATGGTGGTGACGATCGCCACATGCGGGCGCACGAGGCGGGTGAGCGCGGCCAGTTCGCCCGCGTGGTTCATGCCCATCTCGAACACGCCAAAACGCGTGCGCGCAGGCATCCGCGCGAGGCTGAGCGGCACGCCGACATGGTTGTTGTAGCTCTTGACCGAGCGATGCGCGCGGCCCCGGCTGGCGCGGTCGAGCGCGGCGAACAGTGCCTCCTTGACCGAAGTCTTGCCCGCCGATCCTGTCACCCCGACGATCCGCGCCTCGGGTGCCACGCGCGCGCGGGCCGCGCGCGCCAGCGCATCGAGCGCGGCGGTCGTATCGGCAACCAGCACATGAGGATGAAGCACCGGCGTCTCGACCAGCGCGCCCGCCGCGCCCCGGCCAAACGCCCCCTCGACAAAGCGGTGACCGTCCGCACTTTCGCCGCGCAGGGCCAGGAACAGGTCACCGGCCATCACCTCGCGGCTGTCGAACGCCACCCCGCCCACTTCGAACGGCACCGAAGCGCGCCCGCCGGTTGCCCGCGCGATCTCCTCCGCGCGCCAGAGCGCCAGCGGGGTATCGTCCTCGGCCTCGACCGGCCAGGCGAGCAGGGCGGCGGTTGCGCTCATCAGGTCAGTTCTCCCACGCATTCGCGAGCCACCTGCACGTCGTCGAACGGCAGCACCCGCATCGCTTCGCCACGGCCCACAATCTGGCCCTGTTCATGCCCCTTGCCCGCCACCAGCACGATGTCGCCCGCGCCCGCCGCGCTCACGGCGGCGGCAATCGCGGCGCGGCGTCCGGCCACTTCGCGCACGTCGCTGGCAATCGTGCATCCGGCCATGACGGCGGCGCGGATCAGCCCGGCATCTTCGCCGCGCGGGTTGTCGTCGGTCACGATGACCATGTCCGAACCGGCGCAGGCCGCAGCGCCCATCGGCCCGCGCTTGCCACTGTCGCGGTCGCCCCCGGCGCCCAGCACGGTGATCAGCCGTCCGCCAACATGCGGGCGCAGCGCGGCAATCGCCGCCTCGATCGCGTCGGGGGTATGGGCATAATCGACGTAAACCGGCGCGCCCGCGCGGTTGATCGCCGCGCGTTCGAGCCGCCCACGGACCGGCGCGAGCCGCCCGAGCGCATCGAGCGTGCGCGCGCCATCGCCGCCACTGGCGATCACCAGCCCCGCCGCGACCAGCGCATTGGCCGCCTGATAGGCCCCGATCAGCGGCAGGGTCACCTTGCGAACGGCGCCTTCGCATTCGAGTTCGAGCACCTGCCCGAGTTGCGTGGGCGTGCGCGAGAGCAGGCGGATCGTCTCGCCCTTCCCGCCCACGGTCATCAGCTTGAGCCCGCGCGCGCGCGCATGGCCGATGGCCGCCTCGCTCCACGCATCGTCCGCCCAGATCACCGCCGTGCCGCCATCCTCGACCACTTCGTCGAACAGGCGCATCTTGGCGGCGAAATAGGCCTCCATCGTCGCGTGATAATCGAGATGGTCGCGGCTCAGGTTGGTGAAGGCCCCGGCAATGACGCGCGGCCCCTCGTTGCGGAACTGCGAAAGGCCATGGCTCGACGCCTCGTAGGCGACATGGGAAACCCCCTCGCGAGCGAGGCCGTGGAGGTTCGAAAGGAACGTCACGATGTCAGGCGTGGTGAGCCCGGTCGAAACGCTTTCCTGCGCCGTCGTCACCCCGAGCGTGCCGATCGAGGCCGCCGAAAAACCCGCCACATGCCAGAGCTGGCGTACCATCTCCACGCACGAGGTCTTGCCGTTGGTGCCGGTGACGGCCACCACCACATCAGGCATCGGCTCGAAGAAGGGCGCGGCCAGATGGGCGAACAGGCGGCGGGGCTCATCGCTGGCGATGTGGAGCGCGCCCTCGACCACGGCCTGGGGCCGCGCGACGACGGCCACCGCGCCCGCAGCAATCGCGGCGGGAATGAAATCCTCGCCATTGACCTGACTGCCCGGAAAGGCCCCGAACACGGTGCCCGGCGCGACTTTGCGATTGTCGATGGCAAAGCCGGTCACATTGATGCCGTCGGCCTGCGCCCCCAGCTCAAGACCGGCCACTTTGGCCATCAAACCCAGATTCATTCACCATCTCCATTGCCGATCAGCGGCGAAAGGTCGGAAATATCCACGTCGCGGCTGGCATCGGGAACGACGCCGAGCAGCGGCCCGATGCGCGGCACCACGCGGCCCACGATGGGCGCCGCGTTCCAGCCCGCCGTGCGCTGGCCCGACGTGGCCGCCGTGCCATGGGGTTCGTCGAGCATGGCGATGACCACGTAGCGCGGCTTGTCCATCGGGAAGGCAGCGGCAAAAGTCGCCACCAGCGAGGTCTTGCGATAGCCGCCCGCCGCCGACTTTTCCGCCGAGCCGGTCTTGCCGCCGACACGGAAGCCGGGCGCATCGGCCTTGCGGCCCGTCCCGTCGACCACGATCATGCGCAAAAGCTGGCGCAGGCGCGCGCTGGTCGAGGCCTTGAACACGCGCACGCCCTCGGGAATGCGCGAGGGATCGAGCTTGAACAGCGTGGCCGGGCGCCAGATCCCGCCATTGACGAGCGCGGCATAGGCACAGGCCAGATGGAGCGGGGTGACCGCGATGCCATGGCCATAGCTGACCGTCATCGTGGTGATCCGGCTCCAGTCGCCCGCCTTGTTCTCGCCGCGCGGGAAGATCGGGAAGCCGCGCGCGGGCAGTTCGATGGTCGGGCGCCGGTTCATCCCCAGCGCGATCATCGTGCGCCGCAGGGCCGGGCCACCCAGCTTGTCGGCCACTTGCGCGGTCACGATGTTGGACGAATGGATCAGCGCCTCGGGCACGTTGAGCGAGGCCCCGAACGCATGGCTGTCGTGGATCGTGCGACCCGCGATATGGAGCGGGGTGGCCGGATAGCGCACCGACAGGTCGGTCACCACGCCCGCGTCGATGGCCGAGGCAATGGTGATCGGCTTGAAGGCCGAGCCCAGCTCGTAGACCTGGTTCGACACGCGGTTGAACACCAGATCGTTGAATGCGCGGTCGGAACGGTTGGGATTGAAGGACGGGAGCGAAGCCATGGCGATGACCTCGCCCGAATCGACATCGAGCACGATCCCCGCCGCGCCCTTGGCCTCGGTCTCGGCCATGCCGCGCGCCAGTTCGTCTTCGAGCGCCCCTTGCGCGCGCGCGTCGATCGAGAGTTCCACCGGTTCGCCGCGCCGGGCCGGGTCGAGCAGGCGCGGTTCGAGCACCTGCTCCATGCCGACATGGCCCTTGCCCTCTTCGTCGACATAGCCCAGCACATTGGCCGCGAGCGAGCCTTGCGGATAATAGCGCTGGTTCTCGCGCGGGAATTCGAGCGCGGGCTCGCCCAGCGCGAACACGCGGTTGGCTTCCTCGGGCAGGACGCGCTTGCGCAAGTAGCTGCCCCGGCCCGACTTCAACCGCGCGACCAGATCCTTGTAATCGGCGTCGGGGAAAATCTGGACGAGCGCATGGGCCACTTCCTCGGGCGTCTTGACCAGCGGCGAGCCCGCCGCGCCCAGCGCCTTGGGATTGAACCACAGCGAATAGGACGGGAACGCGCGGGCCAGTGCCACGCCATTGCGGTCGGTGATCTCGCCGCGCGGGGGCAGCAGCGCATCGGCCAGCGAGCCGCGATCAGGCGCCTGCTCGAACAGCCCGAGCTGGGCGATGCGCACCAGTGCGGTCAGCGTCAGGAACACGAACCCCACGGCCACCAGCAGCACGCGCTTCTTGGCCGTCACCAGCGAACGCTGGCGCACGGTGGCCAACTGGCCACGGCCAGAGGCAATGACAGCCGAGGCGCTCAGCTGGTTCACCGGTTCGTTTTCACTCCTGCCTTGCGGGCCGACTTGTGCTCGCCGCCCGAGCGGGCTTCTTTCTTTTCGCCCTTAGTCGGGCGGGCGGATTCGCGGGAAGGCTTGGGGTGGGCCTTCTCCACCGTTGCCGCATGGGCCGGGGCCGAATGGGCGCGCTTTTCGCCCCGTTCGTCGCGGGGGGCCGGATGCGCCTTTTTCGCAGCGGTCTTTTCAGACGCGTGCGCCTGGTCCTTGCGGGCCTGATCCTTGTGGACCTGATCCTTGCGCGCTGCTGCGGGTCGAATCGTGCCCAGCTTTTCGGCAAGGGTCGCGGTTTCCTGCGCATGGTCGAGCGCGCGCGGGCGGCCCGGCCCAAGGTCTGCATCCCTGGCATCCGCGCCATGCGAGACCGGCTCGGCCTCGTGGGTTTCGGCCAGCTTGCGCACAGCGCCGTTTTCGGCCCGGGCCAGCCCCTTGGCCTGCGTGCTGCCAGCCAGTTCGGGAAAAGCCGCCGGCGCGATCACCGTGTCATCCACGCTCGCCACCCGGATCGGCGCGGGGGCACCGGGATCGGCAGGCTTGCTGAGCGCGGCCAACTGGCGCTCGTTTTCGAGATACTGGCCCGCCGTGGGCGCGACATAGCCGAATTCGAGGTCGTTCCAGGCCTTGAGCTGCTGCTGGTTGGCGCGCGTCTCGAACTCGGTCTCAAGATACATCTTCTGCTGCTTGAGCGCGACGATCTGCCCCTCGGCGCGGTGAACCTGGCTGCGCAAGGCATTGACCCGGAACGAAAGCACCATGACCGCCGCCCCGCATACCGCGAGCAGGGCAAGCCAACCGATCGAACGCAGGCGTTGGGCAGACAGGATCATGCCGACACTCTCCCGGCAGGCACGCGCGCGGGGGCGGCGCTTCGCCGCGCCCAGCGCAAGGTGGCGGAGCGGGCACGCGGGTTGCGCGCCTCCTCCTCTGCCCCCGGACGGATCGCCCCCGAAGGCTTGTCGAAAACTGCCGCAAAAGCCGCAGCCTGTGGCGGAAGGTGGCGCGAACCGGCAGGCGTCGCGCCGGCTGCTTCGCGCAGGAACTGCTTGACGATGCGGTCTTCCAGACTGTGGAAGCTGACCACGACGAGGCGCCCGCCCGGTGCCAGCAGGCCTTCGGCGGCTTCGAGCGCGGTTCGCAGCTCGTCCAGCTCGCCGTTCACATGGATGCGCACGGCCTGGAACGAGCGCGTCGCCGGGTCCTTGGGCGCGCCGGGCCGATAGCCGAGCGCCTTGCGCACCACGGCGGCAAACTGGCCGGTGGTGGTCAGCGGACGGGCCGCCACGATGGCCCGCGCGATCCGGCGCGACTGGCGCTCCTCGCCATAGAGATAGAGCACGTCGGCGATTTCGGCCTCGTCGGCCTCGTTGAGGAAATCGGCCGCGCTCATGCCGTCCTGCGACATCCGCATGTCGAGCGGGCCGTCGCTGGAAAAGGCAAAGCCGCGCTCGCGCTGGTCGAGCTGCATCGAGCTGACCCCGATATCGAGCACCACGCCCTGCACCTTGTCGACGCCCGCCTGCGCCATGGCCGCAGCCATTTCGGAAAACCGGCGCGGATGAAGCACCAGCACCGGCTCGCTCCCCGGATCGCTCTTTTGCGTCTCGGGCCAGAGGCGGCCCGCGGCAATCGCGTCGGGATCGCGATCAAAGGCATGGACGCGCGCGCCGGTCGACAGGATGCGCCGGGTATAGCCGCCCGCACCAAAAGTGCCATCGACGATCACGTCGCCGGGCCGGGGGGCGAGCGCCTCCATCACCTCGTCGAGGAGGACGGGAATGTGCGGGGCTGACGTGTCAGCGGCGGTCACTTGCGCTTCCCCTTCTGGGCTGCTTCGGCCAGCAGCGCGCGGCAGGTCGCCTTGGCGCTGTCCCAGCCGCTGTCCATTTCGAACAAGACTTCAGGCGACCAGATCGTGAAAAATTCACCGCCGCCGTGGAAATAGAGGGCGTCGCTCACGCGCGCCTGCTCGGCCAGATGGTCGGGGAGGATGAAACGTCCGGATTCGTCAAAACTGGCACGCAGGAAACCATAGAGCTGGGCGGCACGGGTATCGGGGTCGAAATCCTCGCCACGCTTGAAGGCCATTTCCTCTTCGCGGGCGATGCGGGCGGGAAAGGTTTCGACGCGGGAGAGCCCGAAGCCGGTGAGGCAGGGGAACTTGTGGTGGCGGTCAAGGCAGAGCAGGCGCTGTCCCTGCGAGGCATCCTTCACGGTGGCGCGGAAATCGGCAGGCAGAACGAAACGGTTCTTCTCGCCTCGCGGCGAAAAGCCCTGCCCCCAGTAGTTTGACGGTGCTCCCGCCACGTCCCGTCACCACCTTGCCCGCCGGACAACAGCTTCCCGTCGCGATTGGCGCACACGCCAACCGTGCCATCCCCCGCGGATGCGACATGACAAGCTTGTCCCTATGCGAACAATCTATCGCGGGAGTACCGGGGCGGAAAGGGGAAATTGCGGGAAGATGCGGTCATAACCTGATTCTTTTGCCATTTTTCATATTTCGCAGACCCTGTCCCTAGCACCGTTCATACATTGTTCCAGCCTGAAACCCGCAGTTTTCCGCCATTTCCCGAATCAGAGACGCATCCGATCCGGTTGATCCCGTATTTTCCCGCAAATGGCCCGAACCACCCCGTTTCACCACCGCCCCATTCCCGCGCCGGTCGGCCCTGCCGGGATGATTCGCGATAAGAATCGCTGCTGTGCCAATCTGGCACAGCAATGGTCGCGCGAAGACAGGCCGCCCCGGCTCCAACCGGCGACGACAAGCGCGCGGACGCAGGCCCTTTATTGCTGCTGGGAAGGTTGCTGCTGCTGCTGCGACGACTGCTGCTGGGCCGAACCGCCACCGACCGGCAGTTCGGGCGCGACCCCCATGTCGACCAGCGGGTCGTTGGCGGTTTCCGTGGTGGCGCTGGCTTCGGCCGTGGGGTCGAGCGCGGCGGCGCGCGAGATCAGCTCGGCGCGCTCCATGATCACGTTGGCAAGGCTGATCAGCAGGAGGATGGCGCCCAGCCCGAACAGGCCAACCTGAAGGCGGTGGACCGCCTGGGCCCGCATCTCGCGCGAGGAAGGGCGCACATGGTGCACGGGCTCCACCGGGGTTACCCCCTGCCCGCGCAGCGCAGGGCCCTTGCCACCACGATTGCGATCACGTTGAAAACCCAGAAGCGCCATCGCGCGACTATAGTCGATTGCGCTTATTGCTCAAGCCAGGGGAACACCGGGAGCCCCTTGGCCTTGAGCCAGGCCGGATTGTAGAGCGAGGAGAGATAGCGGAAGCCCGTGTCGCACAGGATCGTGGCGACCCGCGATCCCGGCCCGAGCGCCTTGGCCAGCGCCACCGCGCCTGCCACGTTGATCCCGCTCGACAGGCCCAGGCACAGGCCTTCCTCGGCAAGCAGGCGCTCGACCCAGTAGAGGCCTTCCTGATCGGAGATGCGGAACGGCGTGTCGATCGGCGCGCCTTCGAGGTTGGCGGTGATCCGGCCCTGCCCGATGCCTTCGGCGACCGAGGAACCCTCGGCCTTGAGTTCGCCATGGGCGTAATAGTTGTAAAGCGCCGCGCCATGCGGATCGGCAAGGCCCACGGTGATCTTTTCGTCAAAGGCCTTGAGGCCCATGCCCGTGCCCGCAATCGTGCCGCCGGTGCCCGCCGCACAGATGAAGCCGTCGATCCGGCCTTCCATCTGGGCCCAGATTTCGGGGGCCGTGCTCTCGATATGGGCGCGGCGGTTGGCGATGTTGTCGAACTGGTTGGCCCAGACCGCGCCGGGCGTTTCCTCGGCAATGCGGCGCGAGGTGTGGACGAAGTGGTTGGGGTTCGAAAACGGCGCGGCCGGCACGAGCACGAGTTCGGCGCGCAGCGCGCGCAGCGTGTCCATCTTCTCGCGCGACTGGGTCTCGGGCATGACGATCACGCTCTTGTAGCCCAGCGCATTGGCGACCAGCGCCAAACCGATCCCGGTGTTCCCGGCGGTTCCCTCGACGATGGTGCCGCCCGGCTGAAGCGCGCCGCGTTCCTCGGCATCGCGCACGATCCACAGCGCCGCGCGGTCCTTGACCGAGGCACCGGGATTGGCAAATTCGCACTTGCCGAAGATGTCGGCACCCGCCGCCTCGCTGGGCCCCTTGAGGCGCACGAGCGGGGTATTGCCGATGAGGGAAAGGCTGTCGGGCGTGATCGCGGGAACCGTCATGACGCTTGCGTTAAGGCCCCTTGGCGCGAACGGCAACCTACTTGCGCTTGGGGGTGCTAAAGCTATTCGCGGCCCGCGCGCAGCGCCGCCCCGCCCGCAAAGGGTGCCAGCGCCACGGCCACAAGGCTGCATGCCGCCAGCAGGCTCAGCCCGCCCTCGCCCCCCGGCTGGAGCGAACCGGCCCCGAAGATCAGCAGCGGCACGGCCAACGGAATGGCCAGCAGCCCGCCCAGCGCCGCCCCCGCGCGTAGCCCCGCCGTCAGCGCCGCAATCGTCACCCCGATGGCCGCCAGCCCCGGCGTGCCGAGCAGCAGACCCAGTTCGACCATCGCCAGTTGCCCGCCATCGAGCGAGAGCAGCCCCGCCGAAATCGGCGCGGCCAGCATCAGGGGCACGCCAAAGCTGATCCAGTGGGCCAATATCCGCACGAGCAGCAGCGCTTCTTCCGAAAGGCCGCGCAAGGCCCACTGGTCGAACAGCCCGGCCTCGACATCGGGTTCGACCAGCCGGTCGAGCGGCAGGATCGCGGCCAGCAGCGCGGCCACCCAGATCACCCCGGCCCCGGTGCGCGCCAGCAACCGCGCGTCGGGGCCCACCGCGAACGGATAGAGCATCGCCACGGCGAGAAAGAACAGCAAGGGCAGCGCCGCCCCGCCGCGCCCCTGCGCCCCGCGCACGAGCAGGACCAGATCACGCCGGAAAATCGGCCAGAGCCGCGCGATCATGCCGCGTCTTCCTCTTCTTCTTCATCCTCTTGCGGAGGCGGAACATGGTCGGCCATGACCAGCGTCCTGATCCCCGCCAGTCCGAGCGGCTGGTGCGAGGCGATGACCACCAGACCGCCCCCCGCGCGGTGAGCCTCGATGGCCTCCTGCGCGCGCAGGGCCCAGCCGGTGTCGAGGCCGTTGAGCGGCTCGTCGAGCAGCCAGACCGGCGCGCCCGAGGCCGCCAGCCGGGCGAGCCCCGCGCGCTTCTTCTGCCCGGTCGAGAGATAGCGCACCGGCACGTCGAGCAGGTCGTCCAGACCGAACGGATCGCCTTGACCGGCCAGGGTGCCGTCGATCGCCCGCCAGAAATCGAGCGCACGGCCCAGCGGCTGGTGCCCGTCGAGCGCCAGCCGCTCGTCGATCAGGGCTACCCCGCCCTGCCGTGTCACATGCCCGGCATAAGGCCGCATGAGCCCGGCCAGAATGCGGATCAGGCTCGACTTGCCGATACCGTTGGGCCCGGCCAGATGGAGCGCGCCGCCCGCCTCAAGCCGCAGCGAGACCCCGCGAAACAGGATGCGATCCCCGCGTCGACAGGCAAGATCATGAGCGGCAAGACAAACCGGTTCCATGAGACCGGCCTTATGCCAAAGCCCCATCCCTGCCAAGCAAGCCCAAAGGTCAATCCCGCGCCACCTCGCCCCGGCGCCGCACCCGCCTGCGCACCAGCCCCGGCACCCAGCGCGCGGCCAGAGACAG
>DQVI01000003.1 GCA_015661825.1 Novosphingobium capsulatum | reverse complement strand
GGGGCCGCTGGCCTCGATTGCCTGCTTTGGCAACAACAACGGCGCCATCGTGGGGCCGCCGATTGCCGCGTGGCAGACACGCGACCTCGGCGCGCCGGGATGCGTGGCGCGTATCGACGGACAGGACGTGGGGCGCGGCGACACCTCCCGCCTGCCCGGCGGCCTCTGGGCCGCATTGGCTTTCGCCTGTAACCGGCAGCAAGCCCTCGGCAGCCCCCTGAAAGCGGGTGACATCGTTTGCACCGGAGCCCTGACGGGGATGCATCCCATCGTCGTGGGCCAGCGCGCCCAGGCCGACTTCGGGCCGCTGGGGCAGGTAGACTGTCTGGCCGTGCCTGACGGGAATTCGCCGCACAGTTGAGGACAGGTCCATCCGGGCAGGCCCATTTTCGAGCCGGTTACAGGAAATCGAGTGGCAGGGCGGTGGTTTCCTTGTTGGTCCGCAACACGATGCTGGTGCGGCACTCGGCGATGACGGCGCACGGCAGCACTCGCTGGCGCAACAGCAGATCGTAGCTTTCCAGATCGCGCGTGGCGATCTGGAGGATGAAGTCGAGATCGCCGGTAACATAGTGGCAGGCGATCACCTCGGGCATGTCGGCCACTCTTTGCAGGAATTTCTGCTCGTTCTCGGTGCTGTGATTGCCCAGCTTGATGAGCAGGATGGCGGTGATGCCCAGATTGAGCTGCCTGCGATCCAGAATGGCAACCGATTTCTCGATCATGCCCTGATCACGCAGGCGTTGCAGCCGCCGCGAACATTGCGAGATCGAGAGGTGGACCCGGTTACTCAGTTCTGCCGGGCCAAGGCTGCCATCTTTCTGGATTTCCTCCAGAATGCGCCGGTCGAAGGCATCCGGCCTGCGGGTTTCGGGGGAAGGTTGCGCCATGGAGAAAATGTTGCAGCCTAGGCTCGCTATTTCAAGTCCTGACTCTTCACATGCGAAAATGGTGCAAATGACGAATGCCAGGCGAAGGAATGGTGCAAATATTTTGCGCAAAGGAGGCCGCTGAGTCTCTCTTTGCAAACCATTTTCCCGTCAAAGGCATTATTCTCGGGTTTCAGGTGAGTTTTCGGAGCTTTCTCCCGGTGCCTTGCATGTCTTCCATTCTCCTGGGCGCCCTTGCAGGCGACCTGAAACAGCCACGATCATGATGCGCTTTGCCATCGTGGGAGCCGGCGCCATCGGTTGCGCGCTTGCCGCCCGACTGGCTCATGCCGGTGCGGATGTGACGCTGGTGGTGCGTGATCCGGCCCGCGCGGCGCTGATCGCCGGGCAGGGCATTGCCTGCCGGGAAGGCGCCGTGTCATATGTCGCCCGCCCGCGTGTGGCCCGAACTGTGCCTGATGGCGGGGTCGATGTTCTGGTCATGGCGGTGAAGGCAGGCGATCTTCCCGCGGTTGCGGCCTCTTTGCCGCAAGGCATCGGCCCGCAAACCCTGGTCATGCCGCTGGTGAATGGTATTCCCTGGTGGCTGGCGGGTGCTGGCGGCGAGACGATCCAGGCAGTCGATCCCGACGGCATCCTGCAACGCCGCTTCCTGCCCGGTCAGATCGTGGGCAGCGTGGTCTACACGACCGCCACGGTCGAAGGGCCTGCCGCGGTTCGGGTGACAGGCAGCCAGAAACTGGTGCTTGGTGCCCTTTGCCCGGATCGAACCGCAGCCGTTGCGGCTCTGGCCCAGAGGCTTCGCGCATATGGCATCGAGATCGAGGTGAGTGACACCATCGTGGATGCGGTGTGGAACAAGGTTGCGCTCAATCTGGCCACCAACCCGCTATCGGTAGTGACGGGGGCGCCACTGGGCCAATTGTGCTCCGACGCGCGGCTGGAACCGATCGTCTCGAACATTCTCGATGAAGCATGGCGGGTGGCCGCGCGCTACAATGCCCGGCCCCCGATGACGCGCGAGGATATGCTGAACCGGGGGCGGGCTGCCGGAGCCCACCGCACATCGATGCTGGAGGATTACCGCAAGGGCCGCCCGCTGGAGCTTTCGGCGATTGCCGATGCGGTCTTTGAACTGGCGGCACGGGTCGGCATGGACTTGCCCGTCAGTCGCGCCGTGGTCGACATGGCGCGATTTCAGACCATGCCGCCGGTTGCATGATCCCGGTCGCTTATTCTTCTTCCAGACTGGCCACGATCTTCGCCAGCGATTTGTTCAGCGCGGCATTTTCTGCCGGGGAGATGTTGGCAAAGGCCTTTTCATAGATCTTTTGCGCTATCGCCCAGGCCTGTTCGCGCGCGGCGATGCCGTTTTCGGTCAGGGTGACGTCGGTGAAACGGCCATCTTCCTCGCGCGGGCGGCAATCGAGCATGCCATCGGCTTCCATCCGCTGGATGATTTTCATCATCGTGGGCAGTTTCACGATGGCCAGATCGGCGATTTCACTGATGCCGATGGCATCTTCGGGGCCCACGCACATCAGCACGCGCCAGCGCGCAATGTCGAGCCCGACCTTTTTGAGCGAGCGTTCAAGACGGCTGAGATAGAGCGCGGTCGAACGGGTCAGCCAGAAAAACGGCCATGCCTGAGTCTGGAAATCCTCGCCGTTCCATTTAGGCTTATTCACTCGAGTCGTCCTTGTTTTTTATAATATAATCTGATCGTTTCAGGCGCGATCAGTATCGGAAGTGGCGCAATCCTGCCATTTCCATTGGCCGCCGGGAAGAGCGGCGAGACCTCTAGCGGCTCTTGAAATGGAAATCCACCACTTGAATAGTAAACCTTTTTGGTGGCCCGGTCCCCCCTGTGCCCTGAAGGCTTGACAGGGCATTCGCGATGTGCGGCAAAGTTGAATATTCAACTGAGTTGACGGGGCAGGGACATGGAAGCCGGGATGAAGATTGCGGTTGTGGGTGGCGGCGCGATGGGCTCGCTTTTCGCTGCGCGGCTGGCTGTGGCGGGCTTTGCGACAACGCTGGTCGAAGTCGATGCCGGGCGGCTGGAGCATATCCGCAAGGCAGGCGTGGTGGTCGATCTGGCCGGGCGGTACATCGTCGCTCCTGTGCCTTGCGTGCAGCCTGCCGATCTGGAGCGCGGGCAGGAACTGCTCATTCTCTTTACCAAATTCGCAGGCCTTTCCGCCGCTCTGGCCCAGTCGCGCCATGCTCTGGCACCCGAGGGCGTGGTGGCGGTGCTGTCCAATGGGCTGGGCGTTGCCGGGCAACTGGAAGGTCTGATCCCGGAAGACAGGCTGGTGCTGGGCGTCAGCGATGTCGCGGCGGATCTGCGGGCGGACGGGGTGCACAGCGATGGCACGGGACTGGTGAAGCTCGGTATGGCCAATCCCGCCGACGATCCAGCGCCGCTGGCGCAGGTGCTGTCGGCCCTGGAAACAGCCGGATTTTCTGCCCATGCGATGCCCGATATTCGGCAGGCCATCTGGGAAAAACTGGCTTTCAATGCGGCATTCAACGCCGTGGCGACACTGGCTGATGCCCGTGTTTGCGATCTCGACAATGTGCCGGGACGGCGGATCGTTGCCGCAATTCTGGCCGAAGTCGGTTCGGTGGCGCGCGCCGGGCAGGTGCCGTTCGATCATGCAGCGGTCAGCGCCCGCATCGAACAGGCTTTTTTGCGGCAGGGCGAGCATCGCCCGTCCATGGCGCAGGACCGCCGCGCCGGGCGTCGCACCGAAATCGGGGCCATCAATGGTGCGATTGCCGCGCGCGGCGAAGAGTGGGGGGTGCCGGTGCCGATCAACCGGACGCTTACCGATCTGGTGTGCCTGACGGGGGGATAGAACCCGTGCCCCGTTGCCGGAGGGGGCGGTGCAGCATGAATTGATGCACCGCAAAAAGTCACTTGAATAGTGATATATATCGAGGCAGTCTTCGGCCATCCGGCATGGTTGCCGCCGCGATGGATCAGCGCAGAGCCGCATCCCTCGCCCATCCATATCCGCATCGGCGCAGGGGGACACTTTGGGACAGTTACAGCATCGGCGTGCCTGGCTGGTTGTGGCGCTCTGTATGGTCGCTTATGTCTTTTCCTTTATCGACAGGCAGATCCTTTCGTTGCTGATCGGGCCGATCAAGGCTGACCTGCATCTGAGCGACACGCAATTCGGCCTGCTTCAGGGGCTGGCTTTCTCGCTGTTCTATGCGACGATGGGCATTCCGATCGCCAGTCTTGCCGATCGTTTCCCGCGCTCGCTCATCATCGTGGCCGGTGTCGCCTTCTGGAGCATGGCGACGATGGCCTGCGGTCTGGCGGGAAGCTTTGCCGCCCTGTTCATCGCCCGGCTCGGTGTGGGGGCGGGCGAAGCGGCCTTGTCTCCGGCTACCTATTCGCTGATCAGCGACCTGTTCCCCCGCGAGAAACTGGGCCGGGCGCTCGGCATCTATTCGATGGGGTCGTTTCTGGGATCGGGCATCGCCTTTCTGGTGGGCGGAAGCGTGATCGGTCTGGTCTCCTCGTGGAGCGGCATCACGTTTGAGGGCACGGTCATCAAGTCCTGGCATCTGGTCTTTCTGATCGTCGGCGTGCCGGGCATCCTGCTGGCGGGGATCATCGCCCTGCTGGTTCACGAACCGCGCCGCGACGGGGTGCCCCCGCGTGGACACAATGTGCCGTCCACATGGGCCGTGTTCCGTTTTCTGATCGAGCGCCGCGCGATTTTCCTGCCGCATATATTCGGTTTCTCGCTGATGGCGATCTCGCTCTATGTGATACTCGGCTGGGCTCCGGCCTATTTGATGCGCAGCTTTGGCATGACGCCTGCCGAATGCGGGCTCCGGTTGGGGGCTGCCGCGTTGACAACGGGCGTGGCGGGCGTGTTCGCCAGCGGCTGGTTCATGGACAGGCTGGCGATGGGCGGGCGCCACGCTGCGCCCTTTATTACCGGGATCGTGGGGTGCCTGGGCACGCTGGTCTGTGTGGTGGGCCTGCCCTTCACCCATTCGGCCAACTTCGCGACAGTGCTCGTGGCATTGACCCTGTTCTTCGCCTCGACGGCGATGGCGCCTTCCACGGCGGTGATGCAGATCGTACCGCCGCCCGCGATGCGTTCGCGGGTGTCGAGCATTTTCCTGTTCTTTAACAGCTTTATTGGCTTGACCCTGGGGTCTGCGCTGGTCGGCATGCTCAATGACCATGTCTTTGCCGCGATTGGCTCGTCGATCGGACTGATCGTGGTCGTGGCCTCGGTGCTGGGAGTGCTGGTGCTGGCGCGCGGACGCGCACCTTATGCGGCGTTCATCACGCGCTGAAGAAAACCCAAGGCACCAAAAAAGCCACCCTGTAGAACGCTACAGGGTGGCTTGGTTTATGGGCGTGAACGGGGGGTTATTCTTGCGGGCCCCGTATCACCGGCATCATGTCGCGATGGCGCAGCAGGGCCAGGAATTCGCTCAGGCGTCCTGCCCGATAGGCTCCCAGATCCACCCCGGCATAATCGTAGAAGCCCTTGCCCTCGCGCATGCCGTTGCGCCCGCTGGCCATGTTCCGGGCGACCACGTCCGGTGCGGCAAAGCGCCGGGGGTCGAGCGTGCCGGACAGGTACTGGCTGGCGTGGAACAGAATGTCGCCGCCGCCCCAGTCGATGAATTCGAGCAAGCCCAGCACGGCGAAACGGAAGCCGAAGCCGACACGGATGGCCGTATCGACATCCTGCGCGCTGGCGACGCCTTCCTCGACCAGCCTTGCCGCCTCGTTCATCGCCAGGGCCTGAATACGCGGCACGATATAACCGGGCGAAGAGCGGCAGACCACCGGAACCTTGCCGATGCTGCGCAGCATGGCGCAGAGTTTCTCGACCAGTGCGGCGTCGCTTGAACTGGCCGGGCTCACCTCCACGAGGGGCACGAGATGGGCCGGATTGAGCCAATGGGCATTCATGAACCGCCCTGGATCGGGCACCATGGCGGCCAGCGTTTCGGCATCGATCGTCGAGGTGGTCGAGGCGATCAGAGCTTGCGCCCTTGCATGGGCTCCGATTGCGGCGAAGGCATCGGCCTTGGCGGGGAGCGTTTCGGGAACCGCTTCGAAGATCAGGTCGCAGTCTGCCAGCAGAGCAGGGGCCTGCGCTGCGCGGGCGATGGTGACATCGGCCAGCACGCTGGCCGCCGTTGCCGCATCGACAAGGCCTGCTTCGCGCAGGAAATCGACATCGCGGGCGATGTCGTCGCGGGCCTGCCGGCTCAGCCGTGCGAAGTCGACCTCTTCACGCTCGCGAAGGTCCAGCAGGCGAACCTTGTGGCCCGCCAGGGCAAAGCTGGTGGCGATCCCCCGTCCCATTCGTCCTGCCCCGACGATCCCGATGATCTCCGTTCGGGCGGGCGGGCTGCCCGGCGTGGCTGCCTCAGAAGCCATGATACAGCCGCTCCTGAAGGCCTGCCGGGCTGTCACCGGCAAGGCCGAGGTTCTCGAAAGTGCGCCCGGCGGCATAGAGATCCTCGCCGGTGATCGCGCTGGCCAGGGCCAGCAGGCCTTCGCCCACGGCCATTGGTTGCCCCGCCCAGCGGCCTGCCGAGACGAACAGGGCCAGACCGATCGCGGTATCCTCGCGCATGTAGCGATGGGTCTGGAGGTCGATCTTCTCGCGCCAGTCGCCGCTGTCGGTCAGTTTTTCATGAGCGGAATTGCCATACATCCATTCCTCGCCATCCTTGCTGTAATGGTCGGCCAGCGGGAAGTGCGGGGCTGGATATCCCAGCTTTTCGCGGATCGCCATGCGCTCTCCATCGAGCGCATTGGTCACCGCACGGATCGAGGGCTGGGTGCCCTCGTTGTGAATGTCCCAGGCGTCGAAATGTTCGAGCGGGCCTGCATTCATCATGATGAGGGGCGGATGGATGATCGGCCCGGCGTTCATCAGCGCGCCCGAGAGGATGTCACCGCAAGGCTCGACAGAAGGATAGGCCTGTTGCAGCAAGTCGATCACCTCATCGGCATCTGCGGCGGGGAAGACCCCGGTGGGCAGCCGCGTGGCATAGACGCTCACGACGATGCTGGCGGGCCCATGCTTGCGCACCAGATAGGGCAGCGTGCCGGTTTCGGCGAAACGCACGCGGGCCTGATTGCCCGCAGCGCGCGCAGCCTTGACGAACAGCAGCGAGCCCAGTGTGCCGGGCGGGAGGAAGACCACCTGACCATCGCGCCAATGCGGAGCGCAGGCCCTGGCCAGATCCTCGTGCGCGGTGGCGGGCAAGGGGATGATCACCAGTTCGGTTGCCGCCAGAGCCGCGCCAAGATCGCTTTCCAGATGGGCGACGGGCACGATGCGGGTTCCGGCATGGTCGCGCACCTCGATGCCGCCCTGTTCGCGGATGGCATCGAAAGCGGCGGCATCGCGCCGCCAGAACCAGACTTCGTGCCCCCTGGCGCTCAGTTCGGCCGCCGCGGCATAACAGCCATGGCCCCCACCCAGTACAGCGATACGCATGATGTTCTCCTTGAACCTGTAGGAGCCTTGTGCGCCGCAGGATGGAGAGGCGCTATCCGCAGGGCGCAAGCCTGTGCGCCGCGTGCAGGAAAATGCGGTGCCACGGGACGAAATCCCGTGAGTGCGGGCAAGCAGGAAGGACAGGCATGCCGGCGACTGGCCCCGCGACTGGCCGGCGATCGGCGGTTATTTTACTGGAATTTTCAATTGCCTTGCGCCAGTATTTTCGGGGCGGGGCCCGGATATGGAGGCATGGTGCAAGACGATTTTCCCCCACATGGGATTCCCCGACATGGAGTCGGGGCACACGGTCGCCTGTCTCGCAGTCTTTTGTCATGCGGGGCGGTGGGGGGCGCTGTCCTGCCCTTGCGGCGCTATCGGCGCGGAGGGCCGGTTGACCGTGCGCTTTCGATTGCCGAGTTGCGGGCCATGGCCCTGCACCGGTTGCCCGCCATTGCCGCCGAATATCTGGAGGGCGGGGCCGAAGAGGAAGTGTCGCTGCAAGCCAATCGTGCGGCCTTCGACAGGCTGCGCTTCCGTCCGCGTCTGGCCGAGGGGGCGCAGGGGGGGCAGGGCTTCCCCTATGTCATCGCGCCCACCGGGTTGAACGGGCTCTACTGGCGCGGCGCCGACATGGCGCTGGCCCGCGCGGCGGCGGCGGCGGGCGTGCCGTTTACCCAGAGCACTGTCTCCAATGTCAGGCTTGAGGAGATTGCGGCGGTTCCGGGGATCGACCACTGGTTCCAACTCTACCTGTTCAGCCAGATGGCCATGGTGGAGCAATTGCTGGCGCGGGCGGCAGGGGCGGGCGTGCGAACGCTGGTGGTGACGGTGGACGCCAACACCTTCGGCAACCGTGAATGGAACACGCGACTCTATGCCGCCGAGGCGCGCCCGAGCTTTGCGGCAAGGCTGGACGTGCTGCGTCACCCGCGCTGGCTGGCGCAGGTCTATCGTCATGGCCTGCCGGGGTTTCCCAATATCGCGGAATGGCTGGGCGAAGGCACGGGCGATCTGCTTCAGGCCAGCCAGTGGCTGCGCCGCAATATCGCGCCCACCGTCAGATGGGAGGAATTGGCCCAAGTGCGGCGCCTGTGGAGCGGGCGGATGCTGGTCAAGGGCATCGGCCATGTCGCCGATGCGCGGCGGGCCATGGCGCTGGGCGCCGATGGCGTGGTGCTGGGCAATCATGGCGGGCGCCAGCTTGATGGCGCGGTCTCGGGCATGGACCTGCTGGCCGAAACGCGCGAGGCTTTGGGCGAGAAGGCCATGGTGCTGGTTGAAGGCGGTATCCGGCGCGGAACGGATCTGCTCAAGGCGCAGCGGCTGGGAGCCGATGCGGCGATGGGCGGGCGGGCGACGCTTTATGGCGTGGCGGTTGCTGGCGAGGCGGGCGCGGCGCGGGCGCTGGCGATCCTGCGGCAGGAGTATGAGCGCAGCCAGATCCTGTTGGGCGATGGCGATGTGGTGTGACAGGCTGTCCGCACGCGGGTCCGGTCACGGTGGTGCTGGATAAGGCAGGAAGGATCGTTCGATGGGGGCGTCGTTTCCGCAGCAGTTCGAATCGCGCGATGCCGTCGCGGTGGTCGATGCCGTGTCGCGCATTCTGGCGCCGCACGAGATGGATGTGCGGCATCCCGGCCAGACGATCCGCGCACATGTGCGCCATGTGCAACTGGCCTCCTGCCGTCTGGCCGACCTGACGTATGGTGCGGCGGTGCGCATTCGCTCGCGCGTGCCGGCAGACCGCATTCTGGTCCACACCGTGATCGAGGGGCAGAGCCGCATGGCGCTTTCGGACGGGCGCACGCGCGTTCTGGACGAGGGGGCGATGCATGTCTCCATGCCGGGGGCTCCGCTGGCCATCGCTTTCGGGAGCAGCAGCAGGCATATGACCGCCAATCTGCCTGTCAGCCTATGGCCCGCCGCCGCAGCTTTTCGCGAGGAGGAGCGCAGCCCGATGGTGGCGCTGGACGATGGTTCGGCTGGCGTCTGGCTCGATCTGATGCGTTTCGCGCTGGGCTGGGGGGAGATCGGCAGCCAGGTGCTACAGGATTCTGCAGGGCATATTGCCGCGCTGATCGGCGATTTTCTGTGTGATCGTGTCACCATCGAGGGGGCTGCGGGGGGCGCGGTGCCCTGGTTCGTGGTGCAGGCCCGCGCGCTGATGACCGAGCTTGTCCGCTCAGGCCAGGAGGTCATTACGCCGGGGCAGGTGGCAGCGCAGGTCGGTGTGGGCCTGCGCACCTTGCAGATGGGGTTCCGCCGCTTCGTGGGGCGCAGTTTTGGCGAGGACCTGCGCGAGCAGCGCCTGCATGAACTGCACCGGCTGATCGCCGTTTCCTCGGGTCAGGACGATGTCACCACGCTCATGCATGCCTGCGGGATCGTCAGCACCGGGCGGTTTGCGGGCTATTATCGCGAACGGTTCGGCATGCTGCCTTCGACGCAGCTGCGCGGGTAAAGCCGAACGGCCCTGCGTGAGGGATCACGCAGGGCCGTGGGGCAGGTCTTGTCAGGCGGATGTTACTGGAAGCGCCAGCCCGCCGTAATGCCATACGTGCGCGGCATTCCGGCAAAACGCGCAGCCACGTCCGGGCCTGCATAGGACACGTTGGTCCAGTAGTAGGCGTTGTTGAGATTGTGCACGAAGGCCGAGAAGCGCCACTTGTCGTCTGCGGTGTGCACACCGGCACGCAGATCGACCAGTGTATAGGCGTTGACCGCAAAGAGACTCTGTGCGCCCAGCGCCGAATTGGTCGCGCTCTGATACGTGGCCGAGGCGCCGATGAAGCCGTTGAAGGTCTGGCTGATCGGGCGATCATAGCCGATATCGCCGGTCAGCTGCCATTTCGGGGTCAGCGGGAAGGCTTCGCCGCTCATCAGCATGGCTGTGCCGGTGGGCGTGAAGTTGGAGAAATCGCCCAGAATCTTCGAGCCGATATACGTGGCGCCGGCATTGATCGTCAGGCCCTTTACAGGCTCTGTCACCAGTTGCAGTTCGGCGCCCGCGATACGGCTCTTGGGGATGTTGATCAGGCGGTTCAGTCCGCCGAGCACCGCATCGATCACGCGGCCGCGGATTTGCTTGTTGCGGTAGTCGTAATAGAAGGCCGCGCCGTTCAGCTGGACCTTCCGGTTCAGCAGGCTCAGCTTGAAGCCGGCTTCATAGGCCAGCACCGATTCCTGCGTGGCCGGGGCCAGCTGGGCCGCGAACGTGGCGCCGGTGGTGATGAAGACGCCGTTCTTGTAGCCCTTGCTGATGGTGGCATAGAGCAGCTTGTGAGGCGCCACTTCCCAGTTCACGCCCGCCTTCCACGAGACATTGCCCTGGTTGAGCGAGTCCTGATAGTAAGAAGGCTTGTAGGTGGTGGAGCTGATCGTCACGCAGGAACCCGGCGCGATGGTGGTGGTGGTGCCGCTCAGCCTGGTGGAGGCCGACGCCACCACGGCTGCCAGATCGCCCGCACCGGAATCGAACAGGCAGCCCACATAATCGCGGAACTGGTACGAGTAGCGCACCCCGCCCGTCAGCGTGACCTTGGGCAGCACCTGCCAGTCGACATTGGCGAAGGCGGCATAAGTATTGACCTGATTATGCCCCATCGCGGTTGCTGCCTTGAAGGGGAAGCTCGAACTGGAGGCCTGCGGCGAGAACGTATCGTAGGTCGCATCGTTCTGGTAGTTGCCGCCCACCATCCAGTTGACGTGATCGCCATATTTCCCGGCCAGGCGCAGTTCCTGCGAGAAGCTCTTGATATAGCCCTTGTTACCCGCCGTGAAGTTGTTCACGGCCAGGCCGTCGGCATCTACCAGCGTATCGCGGTGAAGCTTCTGGTAGGCCGTGATCGCGGTGAGCTTCAGATCATCGGTGAAGTCGTAATTGGTGCGCAGCGCGATCTGGTAGAAATTGTCGTGGGTGTAGAAATGGGTGTTCGGATCCCAGTCCGCGCTCTGGGCATTGCCCGCCGTGGTGGCGGCGCCCGCGACATTGGCCGGGGCCCGGGTGGAGATCAGCCCGACATATTGCCCGGCCTGCGGTGTCGAGCGGTCGATCCAGCCATTGGCGTTCAATTCGAAGGTCAGCTTGTCGTTGGCGTCCCAGTCGAGCAGGATGCGGCCCTGGGTGCGGTCGGTGCCGCCGGTGCGATCGCCGGGGCGGGTGGCGCTCTGTTGCCAGGGGCCCGAGGATTCGCGGCGAATGGCGATGCGGCCGCGCAGCGTGTCGGTGATCGGGCCGCTCAGGAATGCGCTGCCGGTGAAGCTGTCGAAGCGGCCAAAGCTGGCATCGGCGCCCGCCTGCAAGGTCTTGGTGGGTTTTGCGGCGATGTAGTTGATCGCGCCGCCGGTCGAATTCTGGCCGAAGAGCGTGCCCTGCGGCCCCTTGAGCACTTCGACGCGCTGCACATCCAGCGCCGCGCCCTGTGCCATCACCGAGTAGGGCAGCGGCACTTCATCGACATAGACCGAAACCGGAGGGGCGGCGGCCAGCGTGGTTTCGTTGAAGCCCACCCCGCGCAGCGTATAGACCGGCGTGCCATAAGTGCTGCGCGTATAGTTGAAGCCGGGGACGGCCTTGACGAGATCGGCGGTGTTGAGGATCCCCTGTTTGGCCAGCGTATCGCCGGTCAGGGCATTGATCGACATGCCGATCGAGTTGCTCGATTCCTGCTTCTTGCGTGCGGTCACCACGATATCGCCGACACCGGCAGGTTCTTCTGCTGCGGGTGCTGCTGTCGGCGGGGCAGCGGGAGCCGTTTCTTCAGCGCGGGCGGAGGCGGAAGAGGCCGCCAGCAGTAGCGCCGCCACGGCGCAAGAATTCATCCACGAAGCTTGCTTGACTGCCTTTTGCATAGATACCCCACATGAATGTCGATGCGCTCACCTGAATGCCGGGCCTTGTCTGTCAGAGGTTATCTGCCGGGGCTCGGCCTGTTATTATTTTCACTTGATATTTCATGTGAATATGAATGCGGAATCCGGTGTCGGGTCAATAGGAAAATTGATCCAACTCAATTATTTTTGGATTTTTTTTGCCGGCCTGCTGCGGGTGCGAAATTGATAATTGTTAAATAACAATTGTTTGTCTTGATCATGTGTGCGCTGCGGCGAGCGCCTCGGCAGGGCGGGATGGTTCTTGCGGAATGGCTCCGATTCGATCGGATGCAGAATTGTGGCGTGAAGGAAGGAAGCCCTGCAACGCCTTAAAACATCACTTGAAGCTTCAAGTTTTATGCCATACGCTTTGTGCCACGCATCGGGGGGAACGGGCAGGAGCAGGGGCCTGCTGCAGGTTC
The DNA here is from genome assembly GCA_015661825.1 of Novosphingobium capsulatum. Lineage (GTDB taxonomy): Bacteria > Pseudomonadota > Alphaproteobacteria > Sphingomonadales > Sphingomonadaceae > Novosphingobium > Novosphingobium pituita. The sequence continues at coordinate 4,930 of DQVI01000003.1, read as the reverse complement.
CGGCGCAAGGGGTTGGAACCTCATGATCCCGGCGACACAGAGGGATATAGTGCATTATGGATCAAGCCGAACGGACTTTGCGTCGCGACCTGGCCAATTTCTACCATCTGGTCGATTATTTTGGTTGGGGCGAACTGATCTTCAACCATATTTCAGTGCGGCTGCCGGGGCGGGATGCCTATCTGGTCAACCCCTTCGGCCTGAACTACACCGAAATCACCCCTGACAACCTGCTCACGGTCAATGTCGACGGGCAATTGGTCGGGGCGTCGGACTATGCCGCCAATCCCGCCGGTTTCGCGCTGCATGGCGCGATTCACAGTCATCGCCATGATGTGAATTGCGTGGCGCATACCCATTCCATCGCAGTTTCCGCCGTGGCGATGAAAGAGGGGGGCTTTGATCACAACAACTTCTATGGCGCACAACTGATCGGACGGGTGGGGTATCATGATTTCGAGGGTATCACCCTCTTCGCCGACGAGCGCCCGCGCATGGTGGCAAGCCTTGGGCAGAAGCATGTGCTGGTGTTGCGCAACCACGGCATTGCGGTGTGCGAACGCGATATTCCCTCCACTTTCTTTCTGCTCTGGATCGCCCAGCGCGCCGCCGAGGTGCAATGCGCGGCTGGTCAGATTCCGGGTCCTGACCGCCAGATCGGCGAGGAGATCGCCGCGCGCTGCAAGGCTTCTGCCGAAAGCCTGACGCAGAGCGGGCGGGCTGCACAAATGGTCTTTGACAGCCAGGTGCGGGCCATGCGGGTGAAGCATCCGGTAGACTGGGCGTGACGATCGGCTGAAAAATTGCTGATCATCAGATTTGTGAAGGCCCGGAGCCCGTTTTTACAAGCGGGCTTCCGCAACACGCGTGATTTGCGTCTGGCCTGAGCGGCCCTCGATCTGCCAGCTTCTCAGTCTACCAGAAGGGCGATGGCGAGGTAGATCAGGATGAGCGAGCCGAAGCCGATCAGCGTGCCGGCGATCCACGCGATGCGGACCAGCGTGACATCGACATCGAGGGCATTGGCCATCCCTGCGCAGACACCGAAAATCTTGCGGTTCTGCCGGTCGAGGTGAAAGCCGCTGCGCCCTTTTGAGTCGGCGGCGGGGCGCACGGGGTCGCGAGTCTCGAAGCGCAGGTCGCTCATCATGCCATCTCCGAAAGGGTGGTGCTCAAAGTGGTGTGGGCGGCCGGGTTGGAGACGGTCTGGCCGATCAGGGTCAGCGAAAGGGCGAGGGCGGCAAAAGCTGCGAGGCTGCGGTTGGCGAGGGTGGAAAGCGAAGTCATCTTGGTAAACTCCCTGTTTGTCTGGTGGCGCGGGCGGTGGTGCCCGGCGGATGCACAAGGCATTGCAGGAGGCGTGCCAAACCGTAAAAATGGCGGATTTCCGCGAGGCTGAAAAAATATTTGCACGACATCGGACTTGCCTGCCGCCAAAAATTGGGAAAATTTACCGATTGTTTGGCGTGGATGTTCGCGAAATAAGGGGGCAAGTCCCGTCTTGCGCAGGCCGCGACGGTGAATCTGGCGCGATTGCGGCTTTGTTCTTGCAATTTTCCGCGAGGTGGCCTATTTGCACATTCATCCCGACATTGTGAAAGGCAGATGCGGGCTGGCGCCGGAAGGGGCCGGCGCGAAAAGGCATTTCCTGCACGGTGCTCAGGAGCGGGTCATTGGAGACGGCATGACGGATATTGCGCGGATCATCGAGATTGTTGAGCCCGAGGTGAAGGCATTGGGCTTCGATCTCGTGCGCGTGCGCCTTTACGGCAAGAGCGAAGTGGGCGACGAGGAGCACACGCTCCAGATCATGGCCGAGCGGCCCGAGACCGGGCAGCTGGTGATCGAGGATTGCGCCGCGCTCTCGCACCGTATCTCCGACAAGATCGACGCGCTCGAAGAGGCTGGTGAAATGCTGATCGAGGAGGCCTATCGCCTCGAGGTCAGCTCGCCGGGGATCGACCGTCCGTTGACCCGTCCCAAGGATTTTGCCGCCTGGATCGGTCACGAGGCGCGGGTCGAGCTGGCCGAGCTGCTCGACAACCGCAAGCGCTTCCGTGGCGATCTGGTGGCCTTCGACGAAGCAGTCGGTGTGATCTCGATCGAGGATGATGGCGCTGTGTTCGCGGTGCCTTTCGCGCTCGTTACCAATGCCAAGCTGATCCTGACGGACAAGCTGATCGCTGCCTCGCGCCCCGTCGATGCCAGTGGCGTCGATGAGGAAGATTTCGAAGACGAAGACGTTTCGGCTCAATCCGCCGCATTTCTTGAGGAACAGGAAGACTAAGACATGGCCAGTGCGATTTCCGCCAACCGTGCCGAGCTGCTGGCAATTGCCAACGCGGTCGCCGCCGAAAAGATGATCGACAAGTCCATCGTGATCGAAGCGATGGAAGAAGCGATCCAGAAGTCGGCGCGCAACCGCTATGGTGCCGAGAACGACATCCGTGCGAAGCTGGACCCGCGTTCGGGCGACCTGCGCCTGTGGCGCGTCGTCGAAGTGGTCGAGCATGTCGAGGACTACTTCAAGCAGGTCGACCTCAAGCAGGCCGAGAAGCTTCAGCCCGGTGCCAAGGTCGGCGATTTCATCGTCGATCCGCTGCCTCCGGTGGATCTGGGTCGCATCGACGCCCAGTCGGCCAAGCAGGTCATCTTCCAGAAGGTCCGTGACGCCGAGCGCGACCGTCAGTACGATGAATTCAAGGACCGCGCGGGCGAGATCATCACCGGCGTGATCAAGTCGGTCGAATTCGGCCATGTCATCGTCAACCTGGGCCGCGCCGAAGGCGTGATCCGCCGCGACCAGCAGATCCCGCGTGAAGTGCCGCGCGTGGGCGAGCGCGTGCGGGCGCTGATCCTCAAGGTCGAGCGCCAGAACCGCGGTCCGCAGATCTTCCTGAGCCGCGCGCACCCCGAGTTCATGAAAAAGCTCTTCGCGCAGGAAGTGCCCGAAATCTACGATGGCATCATCGAGATCAAGGCCGCTGCCCGCGATCCGGGCAGCCGTGCCAAGATCGGCGTGATCAGCCGCGACAGCTCGATCGACCCGGTCGGCGCCTGCGTCGGCATGAAGGGCAGCCGCGTTCAGGCCGTCGTGCAGGAAATGCAGGGCGAAAAGATTGACATCATTCCCTGGAGCGAAGACGCTGCGACGTTCGTGGTCAACGCGCTCCAGCCCGCCACCGTCAGCCGCGTGGTGATCGACGAGGAAGAAAGCCGTATCGAGGTGGTCGTCCCCGACGATCAGCTCAGCCTGGCGATCGGTCGTCGTGGTCAGAACGTGCGCCTGGCTTCCGCGCTCACCGGTTCGGCCATCGACATCATGACCGAGGCCGAGGCGAGCGAAAAGCGCCAGAAGGAATTCTCGGAACGCTCGAAGACGTTCGAGGAAGAGCTCGACGTTGACGAAACCCTCTCGCAGTTGCTTGTCGCCGAAGGCTTCAGCGAACTGGAAGAAGTGGCCTATATCGACATCAGCGAGCTGGCGACGATCGAAGGCTTCGACGAGGAACTGGCGACCGAGCTTCAGAACCGTGCGCTCGAAGCGCTCGAACGCCGCGAGGAAGGCCAGCGCGAGGAACGCCGCGCGCTGGGCGTCGAGGATGCCCTGGCCGAGCTGCCGCACATGACCGAAGCCATGCTGGTCACGCTCGGCAAGGCCGGGATCAAGACCCTCGACGATCTGGCCGACCTTGCCACCGACGAACTGATCGCCAAGAAGCGCGGTACCGACCAGCGCCGTCGCAACAATGATCGTCGCGACCGGGACCGCTCGGACCGTCAGGACGACAAGGGCGGCGTTCTGGGCGAATATGGCCTGAATGAAGAGCAGGGCAACGAGATGATCATGGCCGCTCGCGCGCACTGGTTCGACGATGAACCGGCTGCTGGCGAAGCCGTCGCTGAAGATGTGGCGACTGGCGAAACCGCCGCCACCGAAACTGAGGAGGCCGCCAATGCGGAATCCTCGCAATGAGACGCTGAGCGCCGGAAGGCCGCAGGACCGTCCGGCAAGGCGCTCTGACGCCTCGCCGGAGCGGAAATGTATTCTCACCGCAGCCCATGACGGGCGGGATGCCTTGCTGCGGCTGGCGATCTCGCCCGAGGGGCTGGTTCTTCCCGATCCGCTCGCGCGTGCCCCTGGGCGCGGCGCGTGGATCGGCGTGAACCGTGCAGACCTTGAAATCGCCCTTGCCAATGGCAAACTGAAGGGTGCCTTGGCGCGTGCCTATAAAGGCGCGCCGCTGACCATCCCTGACAACCTTGCCGACCGTATCGAGCAGGCGCTGACCCGCGCCTTGCTGGATCGATTCGGGATCGAACTGCGATCGGGCAATCTGGTGTTGGGAACCGAAAAGATTGCCCAGGCAGCCCGTTCGGGCGCGATTGCCTGGCTGGGTCATGCCTGCGACGCCGGCACCGATGGTGTGGGCAAGCTGGGACAGGCCTGGCGGGTGGGCGAAATGGCCGAGGGATCGGGCAAGATGGGCATCATCTTGCCGCTGGACCGCGCGGCGTTGTCTGTGGCATTGGGCCGCGACAACGTCGTTCACCTTGGCGTCACCGATGCGGGCGCTGCAGCGCGTATTGCCGGGCCTTTGGCCCGTCTGATGCACTTTCTCGGGTCTGCGACGCCGGACGGGCCACCTGGTGGCCTGGCCGAAGCCGCACGACCGGCCGCGCATGCGGCGAACGATGATATTGATACGAAGGGCGAATGAGTTCGATGAGCGATAGCGACAAGAAGCCGACACTGGGCCGCAGGCCACTGGGCCTGAAGACCGCAGTGGAAGCCGGAGAGGTCAAGCAGACCTTCAGCCATGGTCGCACCAACAAGGTGGTGGTCGAGGTGAAGCGCCGCAAGCTGGTGCAGGGCGGTCAGGCCGCCGCGCCGGCAGCGCCCGCGCCTGCTGCCCCGGCGGCACCCCGT
>DQVI01000204.1 GCA_015661825.1 Novosphingobium capsulatum | reverse complement strand
CCCCGTCGATCCCCGCATCCCCAACTCGATCAAGGTGCGATATCCCGCGAGGCGGCTGCTGGGCTTTGCCCCCGACGACATCGCGATGATCGAGGAGGACACGCTGGGATTGCTGGGCTGAGCATGAGCCTAGCTATGTGCAAACTATAGTTGACACACCCTCCTTGATTGTCTATTAAAGTAGACATGAAGGCGATCAAGACCACCGCGCAATTCGACACCTGGATGGCCAGCCTTAAAGATCGAGCGGCCATCGCGCGGATTCGGATCAGGATCGACCGCCTGGCACTGGGCAATCCGGGCCAGTGCCGCAATCTGAAAGGCGGTGTCTGCGAATTGAAGGTGGATTTTGGTCCCGGCTATCGCGTCTATTTCACCGAGCGGCCGTCTGGCGAAATCGTCGTGCTGTTGTGTGGCGGCAGCAAGAAGGGGCAGGATGCTGACATCGCCCTCGCTATCGCCCTTGCAAAGGAGGTCTGATCATGGCCATTGAACTCAAGCCCTACGATGTGGCGGAATATCTGAGCGAAGAAGAAGATATTCGCCATTACCTCGAAGCCGCGTTCGAGGATGGCGATCCGGCGGTCATCGCTCTGGCGCTGGGCAACGTAGCCCGCGCGCGCGGCATGTCGAAAGTCGCGGCCGACGCCGGTATCAGCCGTGCCGGTCTTTACAAAGCTCTGGGCGAAGGCGGCAATCCCTCGCTCGAAACGCTCACCGCGATCCTTCGCTCGTTCGGCATGCGGCTTTCCGTCGCGACCGCAGCATAACTTTGCCTCGCGCCCTCACATTTTCCCGAGCCAGACGATGAAGATCTTTATCGCTCTGGTTCACAAGGACGAAGGCGGCGCCTGGGGTGTATCGTTCCCCGATCTGCCCGGCTGCTTTTCAGCGGCGGATACCCTGGCAAACGTTTTGCCCCAGGCTGGCGAAGCACTCGAACTGTGGTTCGAGGATGAACCCCTGGTTGAAGCCCGCAGCATGGAAGCCATCAAAGCCGAAGTCGCCGAGGATCTGGCCCAGGGCGCCTTTCTGATGGCCGTGCCCTATATGCAGACCACCGGAAAGCCCGTGCGGGTAAACGTGTCAATCGACCGTGGAATGCTCGATGCCATCGACACCGCCGCCGCAGCCCGCCACCTCACTCGCAGTGCTTTTCTGGCAGAAGCAGCCCGCAACGAGATCCGCGGAGCCCATTGACGCAGGCCAATACCATGCTCTTTCCAACAGACTGGATCGGGAAATGGAAGGGCCGCATGGCCCCCAAGGCCAGCCTTGCCAAAAACCTGTGACACTCCCGACGACATCGCGATGATCGAAACCGGTGCCCCGGATTGCTGGAACAGAAAGCGTAGATAGCCATCTCGCCAGCGATTGACGCGTACGGCAAAACGCCGTACATGATTCGACTGAAGGGGAAAGACATGTTCGCTCTCGAACAAGCCGCCACGACGCCGGGCAAAATGGAGGCCCGCAAGGAATTGCGGATGCACCGTGCCGACGAGGAACGGATCAGGGCCGCCGCCGCCGCAACCGGCCTTCAGGAGGCGGATTTCATCCGCCAGGCAGCCCTGCTGCGCGCGCAGGAAGTCGAGCAGCGCATGGCCTTGTCCATCCTGCCTCACGAAGCATTCGAGGCGTTCAAAGCCGCTATCGTCGCGCCCGGCAAGGTTTCTACAGGCTTGGCACGGGCAATAAAGGCATCGGAAGGCATGCTCAAGGATGCCGACTGAGCCTTCAACGGAAACATTGTCACTCACAATCGCGAAATTCGACAAGGCGCTGCATGATCGCAGCGCCTTTTCTTGCGGCTTCGCGCCCATCGACAATTTCCTGAAATCCTCCCTGTCAGACCAGGTCCGCGACGGCATGGTGACCGCCGGGCTCGCAACGGCAGGCGATAGCCGCGCGGTGCTCGGCTTCTATACGCTGGGCGCTATGGCCGTGCGTTCCAGCCTGGGACCAAAGGCCTGGCAGCGCGCCCGCGTGCCGGATATCCCGGTAATCTACATTCGCGCAGTAGCCGTTCACGAAACAATGCAAGGCAGAGGCCTGGGAACCGCGCTGGTCGTCGATGCGATCAAGCGCTGCGCAGCCATAGCCGAACAGATGGGCGCAGCCGCAGTGGTCCTCGATGTCCTGCGCGATGCCCATTTTGACCGTCGCTGGAAATTCTACGTCGATCTGGGCTTCCAATCTCTGCAAGACCCCGAAAATCCCACCCGAGCCTACATCACAATGGCCGATGTCAGAGCCACCCTCGCCCAAAGTTGAGCGGAAGCCCTCGCTGTCGGAAAACCCCTGTCTGCAAGGTGATCGCTCACCTCTTCAACCCGACATGGTTTTTCGATCAATCTCGTGACCCGTTGAAGCTGCTCAGGCCCATTTTCCAAAACTCCGCAGAGGATTTCCGGCAGCATTATCCAGAGAGTTACAAAAAGCCCTGGCTCAGCAGGGTCGGCCAAGCTTCCGCCGCCGCTGGATGGAATATCCCGTCCACGCCGTTGAGATCAGCGCCACAAACGGAACGCCGAGGCCCGGCAGAATCTGCCCAATACCGAAAGCAATCATCGCGATGGCAAGCGCAACAACGAGATAGGCCCAAGCCGGAATCATCAATCCCTCCTTGCATAGCCACGCGATAATTATCGTGTTTTCATCGCTTCGGCAACGCTGGCCGCTGCGCAAGAAATACACGGCGACACCCAAAAAGCAGGTCATTTTCGACTGACGCGAAGAGTTTCAGGGGGTGTCTTGCCCCGCGCCCAGGCCGAGCGCCCAGTCGCGCAGGGACAGGGCGTAGGCGGTTACTTCGGAGCAGGCTTGCACGTCTGCTTCGGATACCACGACACCAGCGGCGGGCAGGCTTTCGCGAAAGGCGGGATCGCTACTCTGGGTGCCGGGGGCGGGGTTGCCGGGCGCACTGTCAGCGGTTTGGCCGCGCACGCGGTGAGCGTCAGCATAGGCAGCGCCAGCAGCGCGAGCCTGGGCAAGTTCGGTTTCATGGGCTGTGTCCTGCTGGGCGGCCTTCATCTGATAGACCGCTTCCTGATGGTGGATCGCTTCGGCAGACAGGCGCGTGGCCTCGGCCTGGGCGGCGACATAGCTGGCGCGGTCGGCGGCGCGCCCGGCCTGTTCGGTGCGCAAGGCGGCGCGATAGTGGAGAGCCGCTGCGCCCAGCCCCGCGAAGGCAAGCAGACCGGCCAGCGCCAGACCCCATTTCCAGCGCGAGAGCAGCGGCATGATCGTTTCGAGCATGGTGCGCCCTCCCCTCAAGCGTCCTGCGCCAGCCACGCGGCGACGTCGAAGCTCGGGCAGGCCTTGGCCACGCCCGGCCAGTCGCGGTGGCCGCGAACGATCAGGCCGGGGATGCGCGCACGATAGGTTTCCACCAGCTTGCGCAGGGCGGCGCTCTGGGCCGGGGTGCGGGTGTCCTTCGGCTTGCCTGCCTTGTCGACCCCGCCCACATAGCACACCCCGACATTGCCGGTATTGGCCCCGCCCACATGGGCGCCCTTGAGGGTGTCGGGCAGCGTGGCATGGACCGAGCCGTCCAGCTCGATCACATAGTGATACGACACCTGCCCGAACCGGGCGGTGTCCCAGGCGCTGATCGTCTCGGCCGGCACATCGCGCCCCTCGGGCGTGGCCGCGCAGTGAATCGTCAAAAACCGGATCGGACCGAGCGGGGGCATGGCAGACACCTCATGTTGGGGAGAGGGCCTGCCATGCCATCATGCGCGCGCGTTTGAATCAGGGCGGGGTTGTGGTGCCGGTGCCTACAACCCCGGCCCTTCCCCCTAGCAGACCACGATGGTCTGGCGGCGGCGGGTGGCCGGGGCGGCGATGGACTGGAGGACTTCGATGGCGAAGCTGCCGATCAGGGCCGGAGTTTGCGCGCTGCCGGTGGTGAGCGCGCT
>DQVI01000015.1 GCA_015661825.1 Novosphingobium capsulatum | reverse complement strand
GCTCCGGCCCCTGCGGCCAAGGCGCCGGAGGCTGCCCCGGTCGCGCAGGGTCTGAGCCTCGCGCTGCTGGCCGACCGGTTCACCGCCACGCTGGCCAATGCCACGCTGGCCGCGCGCATCGTGCTTACCAACCATGGCCGTGACGCGCTGGTCGACCTTGCGCTGTCGGGCGACATGACATCGGCCCACGCCTCGCGGCCCATGGATGAACAGCTGGGGCTGGCCGGGCCGGAACTGCCGCCGCTGGCCCAGATCGCGCGGATCGAGGCCGGGGCGAGCGTGACCGTGCCGGTCGAGATGCGCCTGCCGCTGGCCGCCGTGCTGGCGATTCGCGCAGGCGAGGCGCAACTGTTCGTGCCAATCGCGCGCGCCGCGTGCTGGGCGACCCGCGAAGACACCGGCGGGGCCGAGCACGCCCATGGCGCCTTCCTGATCGGCCAACCGTCTGACACGCCGGGCGCGCGTCTGGCGCCTTTCCGGCTCGATCAGGGGCCGCGCGTGTTCGATCAGGTCGACCAGCGGGTGCTTCCCCTTCCCGAAGCCCCTTTCCCGAAACCCATGCCCTAGGCTGAATCCATTCGCCTGAAACAGGCCCATCCTGAAACACGACAGGCCCGTCGATTGGCCATTTTTCCAATCGACGGGCCCGCTTGCCGGGCCTATTCTGGTTGCAAATGAACCCGCGCCAGACGGGTCGCAGGCAGGAGAATTTCATGGAACCGCTGGTCTCCACCCAATGGCTCGCCAACGAGATGGGTGCGAGCGATCTGCGCATCGTCGATGCCAGTTGCTTTTTGCCCGAACACAAGCGCGACGCCGCGCGCGAGTACGAGGCATGTCATATCCCCGGCACCGTTTTCATGGATCTGGGCAACCTTGTCGATGGGGCCACCGGCCTTCCCAACTCGTTGCCCTCGGCGGAAAAATTCGCCAGCCGCATGCAGAGCCTGGGGCTGGGTGACGGCAGCCGCATCGTCCTTTACGACGACAGCCCGATCAAGTCGTCGACGCGCGCGTGGTTCCTGCTGACCCTGTTCGGGGCGCAGAACGTGGCCCTGCTCGATGGCGGCATCGCCAAGTGGAAGGCCGAAGGCCGCCCTTGCGCGCAAGGCAACGAAACCCTGCGCCACCGCCATTTCACCGCCTGGAGCGACTTGCGCGCGCTTCGCTCGAAGGATCAGGTTCTCGCCAACCTCGCCAGCCATGCCGAACAGCTCGTCGACGCGCGCGGCGCGGGGCGTTTTACCGGCGAGGTCAAGGAAACCAACCCCGCGCTGGCCAGCGGCCACATTCCCGGCGCGCGCAACGTGCCCTATGCCAGCCTCTTTGCGCCCGACGGCACATGGAAGGCGCCCGAGGCCCTGCGCGCGGCCTTTGCCAATGCGCAAGTCGACCTCGCCCGCCCGGTCATCGCCAGTTGCGGCTCGGGGATGACGGCCAATGTCGTGATCTTCGCGCTCCATCTCCTCGGCAAGGAAGACGTGGCGCTGTATGATGGCAGCTGGAGCGAATGGGGCTCCGACCCGGCAACGCCCAAGGAAACCGGCCCGGCCGAGCCTGTAACGGCCTGACCCTTCAGATCATTTGGGCCCAGACTTGCCGGGCGGCCCCTTTCCTGCTTTGCAGCAGGTCATGAGCGCCCCGACCGACAAGAATGTCTCCCGCCCCGCCACGCGTCCTGCCACCACAATCGTTGCCGCCGGGCGCCGCCCGGAATGGACCGGAACGCCCGGCCATCCCGGCGCGGTGGTCAACCCGCCGGTCTGGCGCGCCTCGACCCATCTCTATCCCGACATGGCGACGCTCAGGGCCCATCCGGGCAACGAGGACGGCCATTTCTACTATGGCCGGCGCGGCGCTCCGACCCAGTGGGCGCTGGCGCAAGCGCTGACCGAACTGGAACCGGGCGCGCAGGATGGCGGCACCGTGCTCTATCCTTCGGGGGTCAGCGCGATCTGCGGCGCGCTGATGACCGTGCTGCGCCCTGGCGATACCCTGCTGCTCACCGACAATGCCTATGAGCCCAGCCGCGCCATGGCGCGCGGGCTGCTGGCCGATCTGGGAATCAAGACGGTCTGGTTCGATCCGATGGACAGCGGGGCCTTTGCCGCGCTGTGCCCCGGCGCGCGCGCAGTCCTGCTCGAAGCGCCCGGCAGCCTGACCATGGAAGTGCCCGACATGCCCGCGCTGATCGGCGCGGCCAAGGCGCAGGGGCTGGCGGTTCTGGTAGACAACACCTGGGCCTCGCCGCTCGGCTTTGCCCCGCTCGCCCATGGGGCCGACATTTCCATCATGTCGCTTACCAAGCATGTCAGCGGCCATTCCGACGTGATGATGGGCTCCACCACCGCCGGCGCGCAATGGTATCGGCCGCTGCGCCTCAAGGCACAGGCCATGGGGCTGGTCGTTTCGCCCGACGACGCCGCGATGATGCTGCGCGGCCTGCGCACGATGGGGCTGCGTCTGGAAAAGGCGAGCGCCAATGCCCTCGCGCTCGCGCAGTGGCTTTCGGGCCGCGCAGAAGTGGCTCAAGTGCTCTGCCCGATGCTGCCCGGCTCGCCCGGCCATGCATTCTGGGCGCGCGATTTCACCGGGGGCTGCGGGCTGTTCAGCTTCGTCCTCAAGGGGGGCACGGCCCGCGCGCGCGACGCGCTGATCGACGCGCTCTCCCTGTTCGGCATCGGCTACAGCTTCGGCGGATTCGAGAGCCTCGCCACCCCGGTCGACCCGGCGGCGATCCGCACCGCCAGCCCCTGGCCCCGCCCCCGCGAGGATGGCACCCGCGAAGAGGCCGACCGCTTTGCCGTGCGACTGGCCATTGGCCTGGAAGACGTGGCCGACCTCATGGCCGATCTCGACAACGCGCTGGCCGCCTGGAGCGCGGCCCGATGACCTGGCTGACCCGGCGCAACGAGCGCGCGGTGGCCGAATTCGTCCGTTCGCTCGACGATATCGGCTTCGATATCGGGCACTATCATGTCTCAGTGCTCAACGCGGGCAAGATGGTGCTCGTCGTTTTCGCCATGATCATGCTGGCACGGCTGGGCAGCCGGCTGGCCCGTTTCTTCTTTGCGCGGGTCCACGGGCTCGATTCGACGCAGCGCGTGCTGGGCGAAAAACTGCTCTCGCTGATGGTCTGGGCGCTGGCCTTCTTCATGGGCATCGACCTGCTGGGGATCAACTTCACCGCGCTCACGGTCTTTTCCGGGGCCTTTGGTCTGGCCATCGGTTTCGGCTTGCAGAAGACTTTCGGCAACCTGATCGCCGGGCTGATCCTGCTGATGGACCGCTCGATCAAGCCGGGCGACGTGATCGCGATCGGCGATGGCACCGTAGGGCAAGTGCGCAAGATCGGCATCCGCGCGGTCTCGGTGGCCACGCGCGACCACCGCGAATACCTGATCCCGAACGAAATCCTGATGACCACCCAGGTCGAGAACTGGTCCTATTCGAACACCCAGATCGTCATCTCGATTCCGGTGAGCGTGGCCTATGATGCCGATCTCGATCTGGCCGAGCGGCTGATGCTTCAGGCGGCACGCGCCGCGCCGCGCGTGCTGGCCGATCCCGGCCCCTCGGTGGCGATGTCCGCTCTGGGCGAAAGCGGGATCGACATGGTCATCTATGTCACCATCGCCGACCCGGAAGACGGCACAGCCAATGTGCGCAGCCAGATTCTCTGGGCGGTCTGGCGCCTGTTCAAGGAACACGACGTCGAAATACCCTATCCGCAACAGGATTTGCGCCTGCGCGACACGCCCGCGCTGCGCGAATTCCTCAAGAGCCGGTCGCCGGATTAGAACCAGCTGCGCTGCGACGCCCGCAGGGTGGCTGCTGCCCGGCGGCGCGGCCACTTGGGGCGGGCGATCTTCTGCGAAAGATAGATGCCCCCGTGACCCGAGGCCAGATAGGCCGTCACGCACGCCACCACCAGCACCGGCCCGAGGCCGATCCCGAACAGTTCGAGCCCCATGACCGCGCAGGCCACCGGCGTATTGGCCGCCGCGCCCAGCATCGCCACCATGCCCAGCGCGGCCATGACCGGCACCGGCACCCCGAGCAGCGGCGCAAGCGCGCTGCCCAGCCCCGCCCCGATGAAGAACAGCGGCGTCACCTCGCCCCCCTTGAACCCGGTGGACAGCGTGGCCACCGTGAACACCAGCTTGAGCAGCCAGCTCCAGCGGTCGGGCGCGGCGGTGAAGAAGCCCGGCAGCGTCGGCGCACCGGGATGGGCCGCAAGGACCCCCAGCCCGAGATAGTCCTGCGTGCCGAAAATCAGGCTCAGGGCGATCACCAGAACCCCGCCGACCACCGGACGCCACAGCGCGCCGGGCACCAGTTTGCGCACGAAGGCGCCAAGGGTGTGATTGGCCTCGGCAAAAAGCCGCGCGACGAGGCCCACGGCGATCCCGGCCACCCCCGCCTTGAGCAAAAGCAGCGCCAGTGCGCGCGCCCCTTCGGACGGCAGGTCGAGATGAGGATAGGCCGTGTGATGGATGCCCCACGAGCGACAGGCCGCATCGGCCACGAGCGCGGCCACCAGACAAGGCAAGGCCGCCGCCAGATCGAGCGTGCCGAGCGCAAGAACCTCGATCCCGAAAACCGCCCCGGCCAGCGGCGTTCCGAACACCGCGCCGAACCCGGCGGCCACCCCGCCCATCAGCAGCAGGCGGCGCCAGCCGCCGGTCAGCCCGAGCCGGTCGACGAAGCCATGGGCGAGGCTTCCGCCCAGCTGGACCGCCGTTCCTTCGCGCCCCGCCGAGCCGCCGAGCAGATGGGTGACCAGCGTGCCCAGCACGACCAGCGGCGCCATGGCCAGCGGCACCCCCGCGCCCGGCTCGTGAATCTCGTCGAGGATGAGGTTGTTGCCCCCTTCGGCCCGCGTGCTGAACCGGCGATAGAGCCAGGCCACCCCGGCCCCGCCCAGCGGCAGCCCCCAGAGCAGCCATGGCGCGGCAAAGCGCACCCGCGTGACCGCATCGAGCGCCCAGAGGAACCCGGCGCAGGCCGTGCCGACCACCAGCGCCATGGCCACAAGGGCCAGCGCGAAAGTGATCCGATGACGGTGAAGGGCAAGAAAAGCGCGCACGATTCCTCCTGATGCGAACAAGCTACAGGCAGGAATCATCAGCCTCCAGCCATCCTGAAAGAAGGGACGGCATCGGGCGGTTCGGCCAGGGGCCCGGCGGAAATCCATCGCCTTGGCGCGGCTATGGCCCCCAGGCCCCATGGCGTCAAGCCCGCGGGCGGGCAGGACCCCGGAGCCCCCTTGGCTTCAGACTTTCAGGCTCGGGCTGGCCGGATCAGGCCGGCCGGATCAGGCAAGCAGAATCAGACAGCCAGACTGCGCCCGCCGATGGCGGTGTGGCAGACGACGCAATCGCGGCCCAGTTCCTTGGCACTGTAGAGCGCTTCGTCGGCACGCAGGATCGCGGCGTCGATCCTGCCATCCGAACACTGGCTGATCCCGGCCGAGAAGGTGATCGTCCGGCCATTGACCTCCCCGACGGGTGCCACGCGAAGCAAATGGGCGATGCGCGCCATGATCCGGCTGGCCTCTTCCTCAAGGCATCCGGGCAGGAAGGCGATGAATTCCTCGCCGCCCCAGCGCCCGACAAGATCGACCCGGCGGGTCTGGCGCGAAAGCACCCCGGCCAGGGCGGACAGGACGCGATCCCCTTCGTCGTGGCCGAGCGTATCATTGACCGACTTGAAATAATCGATGTCGAGCATGACGACGCAGCCGCGCCCGCCCTCTGCCAACAAGGGCCCGGCCGCTTCGAGGAAACCCCGCCGGTTGAGCAGGCCGGTCAACGGATCTTCATTCGCCGCGACCTGCAAGGTCTGGATCTGCGTCCCCACCGAAACCGCCGCGCGATGCACCCCGGCATAGAGCGACTGGATGACATCCATGGCCGGCGGCAAGGCTGCCCCTGTACCTGCGCCCGGCGAGGCTGGCATCGCATCGCGGGCATTGAGGCTCTCAGCAAGGGCATGAATCGGGTTAAGCAGCGCGCCGATTCCCACCAGCGCCCCAATCGTTCCGATCAGGGTGGCCAGCGTCAACAGCACGAAATCGGCCAGTTCCATCCGCCCTGTTGCCAGCCCCCAGATGCAATAGCTGATCAGCGGAAGATGCGTGGTGACGAAACACAGGGTGAAAAGCCGCATCCGCAAGGACCGGGGGAAGATGAAGGACGTTGCCAGATAAAAACGCATTCAGGTTTCCCTTCAAATCTTGCCCGAACCTGTATTTCTGTCCACCTTGTCGAATTATCCATATGGCACATCAACAAAATTTTCGGGAATCTGGTTAACGGGGCCAGGCCCCGAAGGCAGCATGTCCGGCCCGGCGGGCCAGCTTTCGGGCGCTCCGTGCGGCCCGTGGCAGCGTTAATCCGGCCCCGTTTCGTCGCTTTGCCCCGGCGGGCCTGCGGCGGCACCCGCAGCACGGCTAAAGTTCCCCTAGCCCCGGCCCAACCCATTCTCGCTGGCAGGATGGCGCGCGCGAGGCCACATGCGCCACCATGACTGAACCTGCCCATTTCGGAACCAGCGGAACCGTGTTTCTGGTCGGCGCCGGCCCCGGCGACCCTGACCTGCTCACCTTGCGCGCCGCGCGCCTGTTGATGAACGCGCAAGTCGTGGTCCACGACGGGCTGGTCGATCCCGCCGTGCTGGCCATGGCCCCGCGCGGGGCGCGCTTCATCTCGGTGGCCAAGCGCCGCGCGCGCCACACGATGCCCCAGGAAGAAATCAACGCCCTGCTCGTGCGCGAGGCGCTGGCCGGGCATGATGTCGTGCGGCTCAAGGGTGGCGATCCGTTCATCTTCGGGCGGGGCGGGGAAGAGGCCGAGGCCTGCTACGCGGCGGGGGTAAAGGTCGAGGTGGTGCCCGGCGTGAGCGCGGCGCTCGGCGCTTCGGCGGCGGCGCAGATTCCGCTGACCCACCGCGACAATGCCTCGATCGTCTCGTTCGTGGCCGGGCAGTGCAAGGGCCTGTCGGAACAGAACTGGGCGGGGCTGGCGGGCGTTGGCCGCACGCTCGTGATCTACATGGGCGTGGCCAGCGCCGCGCCGATCGCCGAAAAGCTGATGGCCGACGGTCTCGCACCGACGATGCCGCTGGCCGTGATCGAGAATGCCGCGCGTCCGCAGATGCGCGTGCTGCGCGGGGAACTAGCGGGGCTGGCCGATCTGGTCGCCCGGAACCATGTCAAAAGCCCGGCGCTGATCGTCATTGGCGAAGTGGCCGCGCGGGGAGATACCATGGAATTGCAGACGATTGTGGAGGCGGCCCGATGAGTGGGGACAAGATCAAGGTGATCACGGGCAGCGACTTGCGCAGCGGCGACGTGGTCTGGTGGACGGGTGAAGGCTGGTCGCGCCATGTCGACAATGCCGTGGGCGTGGAACACGATGCCGAGGCGATCATCGCGCGCGAAAACGCCAAGCAGGTGGTGACCGATACCCATGTGATCGACGCGACCATCGAAGCGGGCGCCGTGCGCCCGGCGCATATCAAGGACCGCATCCGCGCGCTCGGGCCGACCGTGCGCCTCGACCTTTCGCTCAAGCCTGCCGATCCGCAGGCCGGTACCTGGGTGATCTGACATGTACGAATATGACCAACACGATCAGGCCATGGTCGAGGCCCGCGTCGCCGAATTTCGCGGCCAGGTCGCGCGCCGCCTGTCGGGCGAGCTGACCGAAGACCAGTTCAAGCCGCTGCGCCTCAAGAACGGGCTTTATCTCCAGCTTCACGCCTACATGCTGCGCGTGGCGGTGCCCTATGGCACGCTCAGTTCGGCGCAGATGCGCGTGCTGGGCGACATCGCCGACAAGTACGACCGCGGCTATGGCCACTTCACCACGCGCCAGAACATCCAGTACAACTGGATCAAGCTGTCCGACGCGCCGCAGATCCTCGAAGACCTCGCCAAGGTCCAGCTTCACGCGATCCAGACCAGCGGCAACTGCATCCGCAACACCACGTCCGACCATTTTGCGGGCGCGGCAGCCGATGAAGTCGTCGATCCGCGTCCCTATGCCGAACTGCTGCGCCAGTGGTCGACGTTCCACCCGGAATTCGATTACCTGCCGCGCAAGTTCAAGGTGGCGATCATCGCCAGCGACACCGACCGCGCGGCCATGCGCCTGCACGACATCGGCATCCAGATCGTGAAGAACGAGGCGGGCGAAATCGGCTGCAAGTTCTTTGCCGGGGGCGGCATGGGCCGCACGCCGATGATCGCGCCGTGCATTGCCGAATTCGTGCCCGCGCTCCAGATGATCAGCTTCCTCGAAGCGGCGCTGCGCGTCTACAACCGCCATGGCCGCCGCGACAACAAGTACAAGGCGCGCATCAAGATCCTCGTCCACGAGATCGGGGTCGATGAATATGCCCGCCAGGTGCGCGAAGAATTCGCCCATATCCTGACGCTGGGCCTCGAACCGCCGCCGGCCGAACTCGAACGGATCAAGGCGATGTTCGTCGATCCGGGCCTCGAAAGCGGGTTGTCGGACGATCTCGACCTCTCCGATCCCGATTTCGCGCTCTGGGTCGACCAGAACGTCCATGCCCACAAGCAGCCCGGCTATGCGATCGTCACGATCAGCCTCAAGCCGGTGGGCGGCATTCCGGGCGACGCCACCGCCGACCAGATCCGCCTGATGGCCGACCTCGCGCGTGACCACAGCCTCGACGAACTGCGCGTGAGCCACGCGCAGAACATCGTGCTGCCCCATGTGAAGAAGGCCGGTCTCTATCGGGTCTGGCAGGCACTTGTCGAAGCCGGGCTGGCCACGCCCAACCTCGACCTGATCACCGACATCATCGCCTGCCCCGGCCTCGATTATTGCGCGCTCGCCAATGCGCGCTCGATTCCCTTGGCGCAGAAGATCACCGACCGCTTCGCCGACATCGGGCGCCAGCGCGAACTGGGCGAACTGAAGCTCAAGATCTCGGGCTGCATCAACGCCTGTGGCCACCACCACGCGGGCCACATCGGCATCCTGGGGGTCGATCGCAAGGGACTGGAAAACTACCAGCTCCTGCTCGGCGGCGCGGAAAGCGCCGATACCTCGCTCGGCACGATCACCGGGCCGGGCTTCTCGGAAGATGGCGTCGTCGATGCCATCGAGAAGGTCACCGACGTCTACCTCGCCCGCCGCGACGAGGGCGAGCGTTTCCTCGACACCTACCGCCGCATCGGCATGGCTCCGTTCAAGGAGGCGATCTATGGTTGAGACCGTTCTGCGCTACCGCACCGACGAACCCGTCGCCGATCCGGCCGTGACGGTCGATGCCTTTGGCGCGCAAGGCAATGCCACTGCCGTCCGCATCGAGCCGGGCGACGATGCGCTCGCGCTCGTCCCGTTCCTCGACCGGATCGCGCTGATCGAGGTCAACTTCCCCTCGTTTGCCGACGGGCGCGGCTATTCCTCGGCCCGCTCGCTGCGCGAACGCGGCTACACCGGCGAGCTGCGCGCAGTGGGCGACGTGCTGATCGACCAGCTCAGCCACATGCGCCGCTGCGGGTTCGATTCCTTCGCGCCCGACAAGCCGATCAGCCCGCAGGATGCCGAGGCCGCCTTCGCGACCTGGGGTGAAGTCTACCAGAAGACCGTCGATGGCCGCGCCCCGATCTGGGCCGCCCGCCATCCCGGTGCCCAGAAAGCCTGACACCATGACCAGTCCCGCCCAAGCCACGTCCCACGTGCCCGACCGCATCGACACGTCCCCCCGCTTCACCCCCGAAGAGGTCGCCGCGCTCAACGCGCGCTTCGACGGGGTCGAGGCGCAGGACATGCTCGCGGCGATTCTGGCCGAGGGCCTCGTCGGGCGGGTCGCAGTCGTCTCCAGCTTCGGCGCGGAAAGCGCGGTCCTGCTCCACCTCGTGGCGCAGGCCGAACGCAATACCCCGGTCCTGTTCCTCGATACCCACAAGCACTTCCCCGAAACGCTGGCCTATCGCGACCAGTTGATCGGCAAGCTCGGCCTGACCGACTTGCGCGTGCTCGAACCCGATGCCGCCGTCGTGGCGAAAAAGGACGAGACCGGGTTGCGCTGGTCGTGGGACCCGGACGGCTGCTGCGAAATCCGCAAGGTGATCCCGCTGGCCCGCGCGATGGCCGGGTTCGATGCCTCGATCACCGGACGCAAGGGCTTCCAGTCCTCGACCCGCGCTGGCCTGCCCCGCTTCGAGATCGACACGGCGGACGCCGCCGGACGGCTGAAGATCAACCCGCTCGCCAACTGGCCAAAGGACCGCCTCGAAGCCTATTTCGAGGCCCATGGCCTGCCCCGGCACCCGCTGGTCGCGCAAGGCTATCCCTCGATCGGCTGCGCGCCGTGCACCAGCAAGGTCGCGCCCGGCGAAGACCCGCGCTCGGGCCGCTGGAAGGGCTGGGACAAGACCGAATGCGGCATCCACGTCCCCGGCCACGGCGATCAGGCCAGCGAGGTCGGCCAGAGCAGCCCGCTCCCGCCCGGCTACGACCCGGTCTTCTGACCTTTTTGCTGAAATTTCCCGACCGGGTTGAAGGCATGCCTTCAGCCCGGTTTTCCTGTGCAGGCTGGGCAGACAGCCCATCCTTTGCCAAAGCGGATGCGCCAGCCGATGGAAGGATACCCCCGCTTGCCCGCGCAGCCGCCTGAAACAGCCCCCATCCCAGTAGCCTCCACCCCGCTCTCGCCGCTGCGCCGGCGCCTGATGATGAGCCTAGTGACCGGCGCGCTGTTCATGGAAATGCTCGACGGCACGATCCTGGTCACCGCGCTGCCCTCTATGGCGCGCACGTTCCACACCACCGCCGTCGCGCTCGACATCGGGATCAGCGCCTACATGCTCGCGCTCGGCGTGCTGATTCCGGCCAGCAGCTGGATGGCCGACCGCTTTGGCGCGCGCCGCGTGTTCATGACCGCGATCACCATCTTCACGATCGCCTCGGCCCTGTGTGGCAGCGCGCGCTCGGTGCCCGCCTTCGTGGCCTTGCGCGTGGTCCAGGGGATCGGCGGGGCGATGATGACCCCGGTCGGACGGCTCGTGGTCATCCGCCATACCCCGCGCAAGGAGCTGATCGGCACGATGTCGGCGCTGATCTGGCCCGCGCTGTTCGCGCCGGTGGTCGGCCCGCCCATCGGCGGCCTCATCACCGAACATCTGGGCTGGCGCTGGATCTTCTATTTCAACGTGCCGCTGGGGCTTGTCGCGCTGGTCGCCGCGTTCTGGCTGATCCCCGACGTGCGCGGCGCGCGGCGGCGGTTCGATATGACCGGCTTTCTCCTCACCGCGCTGGGCGTCTTTTCGCTCCAGATCGGCTTCGAGCGCGGCGCCCGCGCGCTTTCGGCCCCCGCGCTGGCGCTGATCGCGGGGGGGCTTGCCGTGCTCGCCCTCGCGCTCGCCCACATGCGCCGCAGCCCGCACCCCCTGCTCGATCTGGCCGCGCTCAAGACCCATTCGTTCCGCGCGGCGGTAAGCGGTGGCACCCTTTCGCGCATGGCCATCGGCGCGGTGCCATTCCTGCTTCCGCTGATGATGCAGGCGGGCTTCGGCTTCAGCGCGGTCCATGCCGGGCTGTTCGTGGTCGCGCTGTTTGCGGGCGACATTGCGATGAAAAGCATGGTCGGGCGCATCCTGCGCCGCTTCGGCTATCGCCGGGTGCTGCTGGTCAACGGCGTGCTCTGCGCCGGTTCGCTGGCCTCGCTGGCGCTGATCGGGATCGCCACGCCTGCCCCGCTCGTCGCCGCGATGCTCTGCGCCAATGGCCTTGTCCGCTCGCTCCAGTTTTCCGCGCTCGCCACGCTGGCCTTCGCCGATGTCGACCGGCAGGGCATGGGCGACGCCAATGGCCTGTTCAACACCGTCCTGCAACTGGGCGCGGCAGCCGGGGTGACGGCGGCGGCCATGAGCGTCCACGCCGGGGGCCTGTTCGCCCGTGTCGCGGGGCTTGGCGGAGCTGGCGCGGATTACCGCTTCGCGTTCCTCGTCATGGCCGCCCTCGCCCTTGTCGGCGTGATCAGCGTCTGGCGGCTTCCGGCCGAAACCGGGCGTTCACTGACCCACGCGGCAGCCTGAGAGCCCTGAAGAACAAGGGATACCGCAGGGGGCAAGGGCCCCCTGCACCCCATCAGCTTTGGATGGGGCAGTGCCTCTGGCGAAGGCCGGGCATGGCAACTGGCGCCGCTTTCAAAGCCAGCCTTCTTCCTTGTACCAGGCTGCCGTCGCATGGAGCCCGATGGCCGTTTCCACTTGCGGTTCCCACAGCGAGGCGGGCGGACGCGCGCTTTCACTCACGGTCCAGTCCGGGTGGCTCATGTAGCTCACGCGGTCGGCGGTGAGCTTGGCCTTGTCGCCGCGAATCAGACGGTCGAGCTTTGCCGCCCATTCGAGCAGCCAGCGCGGCAGCGGCAGCGGCCACACGCGGCGCCCCATCGCCATGCCGATGGCGCGTGCAAGGGCGACCTGGTCCCAGCCCCCCAGCGTGCCGTCGTCGGGCTCGAAGGTCTGGCTCGTCACATCCTCGCCACCGGGGATCAGCGCGATCAGCAGCCGCGCCAGATCGCTGACATGGATCACCGAAGCGCGCCCGCCGGGCGGCAACGGGATGATCCCGGTCTTGGCCAGCTTGAACAGTTCGAACATCTCGGTGTCGCGCGGGCCATAGATTGCCGGTGGGCGCACGACCGTCCAGTCGAGGCTGGAAGCCTTGACGATCATCTCGCCCTTGCGCTTCGACGTGCCATAGTCCGAAAGCTGCGGCTCGCGCACCGAGAGCGAGGAAACGTGGATGAACCGCTCCACCCCGCCCGCCAGCGCCGCGTTCACGACATTGAGCGTGCCGGTCACATTGCCTTCATGGAAACCGGCCATGTCGGGCGCATTGACCACGCCCGCGATGTGCAGGACCACCCCGGCGCCCGACAGCAGCCGCTTGAGCGCCGGGCCATCGTTGAGATCGCCGCGCACCCATTCCACGCCCTCGCGCGGGGGTTGTTCGCGGCGGGTGAGCGCACGCACTTCCACGCCCGAGCGCGCGGCCTGTTCGAGCACGGACTGCCCGACAAACCCGGTTGCACCGGTCACGGCGAGCAGTTCGCCCGGTCGCTGACGCAAGGCCATCATTCAGGAATTCTCACAAGAGGACCAGTTGGTCGCGATGAATAAGCGCCGAGCGCGGGGCATAGCCGAGGATCGCCTCGTGCGCCGACGAGGGATGGCCGATCAGGCGCACCGCCTCCCCGGCATCATATTCGCACAGGCCACGGGCCAGAACCTGTCCGTCCGGACCTTCGACCGCAACGACATCGCCGCGCGCGAATTCGCCCTCGATCCGCGTAACCCCGGCGGCCAGCAGGCTGGCCCCACCGGCCAGCGCAGCGGCGGCCCCGGCATCGACATGGACCGTGCCGCGCATCCGCAGCCGCCCGCCCAGCCAGGCCTTGCGCGCGGTATGGCGATGGCGCGGGACAAACAGCGTGCCACGCCCGGCGCCAAGCGCGGCGCCAATCGGCGCAACCGGCTGCCCGTCGATGATCGCCAGCGCCATGCCCGCCAGTTCGGCAATTTCGGCAGCCTGCAACTTGGAGGTCATGCCCCCCGAGCCCAGCCCGGAAGACGAACCGCCCGTAGCCATGGCATGGATTTCAGGGGTCACCCCCTCGACCACGGGAATCCGCACCGCGCCGGGCAGACGCGGATCGCGGTCGTAAAGCCCGTCGATGTCGGACAGCAGCAGCACCCCTTGCGCGGCGGCGGCCTGCCCCACGCGCGCGGCGAGGCGGTCGTTGTCGCCAAAGCGGATTTCCTGCGTGGCAACCGAATCGTTCTCGTTGATCACCGGCACGGCCCCGGCGGCCAGCAGGCGCCCGAGCGTGGCCGTCACGTTCAGGTACCGGCGGCGATCCTCAAGGTCTTCGAGCGTCAGCAGAATCTGCGCGGCGGTGATGCCATGGGTGGCCAGCAGTTCGGCCCAGAGGCCCGCCAGCGCAATCTGCCCGACCGAGGCGGCGGCCTGCGCATCGGCAAGGCTCCCCCGCCCGCCCTTGGCCAGCCCCAGACGCCGCGCGCCCAGCGCAATCGCGCCCGAGGACACCACGATCACGTCCTGTCCCCGCGCGCGCGCCGCAGCGATTTCGGCGACCAGCGCAGCCAGCCACTCGCGCCTTGGCTGCCCGTCCTTGCCCACCAGCAAGGCCGAGCCGACCTTGATCACGAGGCGCGGACAATGGGCCGATTCGGCGATGTGGGAAAGCTGACTGATGGTCATGATCGCGGCGGCTTAGGCCAAATGCCGCACGACGGAAAGGCACCTTGAAGCAATTGCGCCACGGGTCGGCGCGCCCCGGTGCAAAGCGTTCCGAATTGTCGGTTTGTTGCCGTCAGAACGGTGCCAGACCGCAACTCGGCCCACAATTCAGATCGGGGACAATTCAGATAGGGGACCAGGGCTTGGCCTGCGCCGCATCCTCCACCTCGCCCATCGGGCGTTCGGTGGTGGTCGCGGCGGGCAGATAGTCGAGCACGGCGTCGAGCAGGTCGTCCATGCCCTTGCCCGTCGCGCCCGAGATCGGGAAGACCCGCGTGGCCCCCGCCTCCAGCAATTCGGCGCTGAACGCACGGACCAGTTCGGCATCGACAAGATCGATCTTGTTGAGCGCAACCAGACGCGGCTTGTCGTCGAGACCCGCGCCATAGGCTTCGAGTTCTTCCTCGACGATGGCCAGCGCCTCGGCCGGGTCGGTGCCATTGATGTCGATCAGGTGGATCAGCACTCGGCAGCGTTCGATATGGCCGAGGAAGCGGTCGCCGATCCCCGCCCCTTCGGCAGCGCCCGCGATCAGGCCGGGAATGTCGGCCAGCACGAATTCACGCGCACGGTGGCGCACCACGCCCAGTTGCGGGCGCGTGGTGGTGAACGCGTAGTCGCCGACTTTGGCCTTGGTGTTGGTGATCTGGTTGATGAAGGTCGACTTGCCAGCATTGGGCAGGCCGACAAGGCCCGCATCGGCCAGCAGCTTGAGACGCAGCCAGACGTACATTTCCTGGCCCGGCCAGCCCGGCCCGCACTGGCGCGGGGCGCGATTGGTCGAGGACTTGAACGAGAGGTTGCCGCGCCCACCATCGCCGCCGCGCAGGAAGACCACGCGCTGCCCGGCTTCGGTCAGGTCGGCCAGAACCGTCTCGCGATCATCGTCGAGCACCTGCGTACCGACGGGAACCTTGATCACCAGATCATTGCCCCCCGCGCCCGTGCGGTTCTTGCCCGCGCCGCCATGGCCGCGCTGGGCCTTGAAGTGCTGGGTGTAGCGGAAGTCGATCAGAGTGTTGAGGCCGGGCACGGCCTCGAACACGATATCACCGCCCTTGCCGCCATCGCCGCCATCGGGGCCGCCATATTCGACGTACTTCTCGCGGCGGAAGCTGACCGCACCGGGACCACCGGTACCCGAGCGCACGAAAATCTTGGCCTGGTCGAGAAAGTGCATGAAAAAGCGTCCGGCAGTCCTGAGGCGGCACAAGCGGCGCAAAACGGGAAAAACCCAAACGCCAACTGCGCCACAGGCCCGCGTCCTGCCCTTCCCCTTGCGAACGGCGCTTGGGGGACAGGCTGGCAGCAGGCTGGCGATCATGAGGGATCGCGCAAGAGGCCCGATCCGGTCTGTTGTATACTGGTGGAGCCGAGGGGGATCGAACCCCTGACCTCGTCATTGCGAACGACGCGCTCTCCCAGCTGAGCTACGGCCCCGTTCCAGTATCTTCCGAAAGTCCGGCTGCCTTGCGGCTTCCTTGCTTCGGGAGCGCCGCCATTAGCGCGAGTGAGGAGCCGCGCCAAGAGCAAATTTCATCTTTTTTTCAGCTCCGGGTCGACAGCCTGCCGACCCGGAGCAACAGCCTTGCCTTGCCCGGGGGCCTCAGCCCTCGGTCGGCTCAGTCTTTCCCGCCCCGCTCGCAACCACGATCTGCGCGCCCGGCTGTGCATCGCCATACTGGGCGTGCCAGGCCGCCACGTCGGAACGATAGGCGTCGTAGCGACGATAGAACGCGTCGAACACAACCTCGATGTTGGGCAGGCTGCGCACGGCAAAAGCCTCGAACTCGACCGGCTTCACGGCGGCGGCATCATGAGCCATGGCCAACGTCGCATCGCAGAAATCGGCCAGCGTGGGCGGCAGCGCGAAGTGGTTGTAGACCGAGGTCATGTACTGTTCGCGCGGGCCCACGAACCGGGCGCCGTACTTCGCCTTGAATTCCTGGTCGATCGTGCGGTTGGCCTTGGCCAGCGCCTTGGCATGGGTCTTGAGGAAGGCGCGGTAGAGCGGCACGAGCTGGGCATGGCGCGCGCTCGTGCAGTTGAGCGCGGCGACATTGTAGGCCGAGCGCAAGTTCCAGATCGACTGGGCATCGCTGATGTTGCGATTGACCGACTGGCGCAGCCCGCTCGAATCGAGCGGCGGCACGGTGAGATTGGCGCTTGCGCCATTGGGCGGCACCGGCAGCGGCGGCACGGTCACCACCTTGCGCGGCGGCGGCGCGACGGGCGG
>DQVI01000222.1 GCA_015661825.1 Novosphingobium capsulatum | reverse complement strand
GAAGCCGAAGCCAATTACTATGCAGCCCTTGAGAACCTCAATATGGCTGCATGACTCAATTGAGCCTGCCTCCGGAAAACCCGGGACGCTTCAGGGCCTGTCGCTTGGCGTAGTTGGGATCAATCGCATGGGCGACTTGCCTCCGCGCAGCGTCGCGGGCCGCTCGTGCTTCTGCGAGCGTGATCTCGGGATAAGGCCCAATCGCCAACTTACGCTCAACGCCGTCGATGCGGTATTTGACCCGCCACAGCTTGCTGCCCCTCGGATTGACCAAGAGGTAAAGCCCCTGCGAGTCTGAGACTTTATAGGGCTTGTCCTTGGGTTTGGCGTTGCGGATTGCGGTATCGGTCAGCACCATTGGGGGCCTCGCTTCCACGGGGCCTTGTGAAGCCCCCTTGTTAGGCCCCCATCTTGCGCAATTAGAGGCAGATAAAGGCAATCACCGACAACCAGTGAATGCTTCAAAACTACCTGAAATTAGGGATTTTTTCAATCATCCGCGACCCTGCGCGGTCTGATTTATGGTAGCGGAGGAGGGACTCGAACCCCCGACACGCGGATTATGATTCCGCTGCTCTAACCTGCTGAGCTACTCCGCCCCGGTCTGCGTCGTGTTTGGCGACGCTCGGTAGGGCGGCCAACTAGGCCGCGTGCGCCAAAACGTCAACCTGCTTTTTGACGGGAAGAAGAAGGTTCTCCACAGCTTCGTTTTCCCGCGACTTCCCGGCAAATTCCGGCGCTCCCGGAATTTGCCGGAGTGCCGTTCAGGCCGTGCAGGATTCCTGACGCGCGCGGGCGAGGATCTGGGCTGCTTCGTCGAGCATGGCCAGACGCTGCTTCTTGAGGTCTTCGAGGTGCGCGTCCGAGGCGGCCTCAACATTGGTCTCGATGCGATGAATGGCACGATTGACCGTGTGATAGGTCTCGATCAGCCGGGCGAAGTGGGTGTCCTGCACCTTGAGGTCGGCAAGCAGGCTCTTGTCCCCGGCAAAGATCGTGTCCAGTTCGAAAGGTACGTGGGTCATGGCGGGGCTCCTTGCTTGCTTGTTCGAATATGCGTTCTTCGCATGTACCCGAGGACCACGACCTGTCGCAGCAAGGCGGCGGAAGGAGCCCAAGAGTTGTCGCCATTATGGCCTGTCCGGCAGGCCTTGCATTGCGATCGGTCAAGGAGAGCTGCGTTTCGTCAAAAAAGGCATGGGTGAGGCGCAGCAGGTCTGATGGCGTGTCGCGTCCTTGCTGTCCGATTCGGTGCCCGCGCAGGGGCCTGTGTTCGCGAAGGCACTGATGTTGCCCATCCGGCCTTTCTCCATGGCGCACCGGGACATGGCTTCGGCCATGCCCGGAACGCCTCCCGGCAGGCGCGGGGGCAAAGATATCCACGACAAGGCACATTTTCGCGCGCAAAACCCATTGCATTCCTGCGCGCCCGCCGCTAATCGGCGCCCCTGCCCAAGGCAATGGGCCGCTTTAGCTCAGTTGGTAGAGCACATCATTCGTAATGATGGGGTCACGTGTTCGAGTCACGTAAGCGGCACCATAAAATCAAGCACATAGCTGGATTATAGGCGCGCAAGCCATCGCAATGGCATCCCTAGCAATCACGGGGATGAATTTCGCGGCTGGCGTGCCGGGTCGGGCGTGTCCGCAATGCCCGGCACCGTCGCCGCGCGGCTGGATCCAGATCAGTGGCGCCCCGCTCGGCAGGGCCTTGGTAGGATGGTGCCGCGACCGGACCCCTAGGGGGTTTCGTTCCGTTCTTGGTTTGGTCCGTCAACCGCATTGGTCCTCACGCAGATATTTTTTTCTTTCTGGCATTTTTTCGGCAACTAAACAGGGAAAGAAATTCGGCCCTTGCACGGACCGAAATGGCGAAAATCCGCCACATATGAATTATTTTCTAATGCGCCGCCGGAAAGAAAATCGAACGGCTGGCCGGCTTGGTCAGGGGGCGCACAGCAGCGCCCAGCCGCCCGGCGCGGCGTGCCAGGTCTTCGGCATAGTCGATCGCCTCGCCGGCATTGTCGAACACGCGCCGCACATGTGGTGCTCGGGGGCCGTCATCGTTTTGTTTGCAAAGCCCCGGCCAAGCGCGCGATCGATCAGGATATGCCCGCCCGCCGATGGCATCTGGAACGGCAGCACCATTCCCATCAGGCGGCCCGCCCGTCGACGGCAGCGACAGCCGCTGCCTTGATTGCATCCAGTTCGGCCCTTGTGGCCCAGTTCCCTGCCGCGCCAGCCGGCCCTACCGTTTCGGCGGCCGACCCGGACAGCCCGCCCACAATGGCGGGCCGGGCACAGGCCGTTCGGGTTTTATTCGGGTTCAATAAGGGTTCGGCCAAGGTGGTCTTGGGGGTGGGGTCAAGATCGTCTTGGGGGTGGGGCAAGATTATCTTGGGGGTGCCGCGCTCTACCCCCAAGGTGGTCTTGGGGGTGTCCATCACGATTCTAAGGCTGTGCAGCCAATCGAGCGCGGCTGCGACATCGCCAGCTGTGAACGCACCTTGTCGAAGGTGTTTGCGGATTGCGGCTGGTGTCGCCGGATGATGTGCGAGAAGACCGGTGGGGTGTATGAGGTGCAAGGGCACCCGGCCCGGACGGCGCCAGGTCGATACCATACCAGCCTTTGTCAAGGCGCCCAACGCCACGGTCAGGTAATTAGGCGCACACCCGATAACGGCGGCAAGGGTGGCCTGCGATGGCCAGCATAGGGCTGTCGCATCCTTGGCAGCATCGGCCAGCAGCACCAGGGCGAATCGTGCGGTCTTGTCCAGATTACTCGTGGGCAAGGCTGCATGCGCCAGCCGCGTCAATTCAACGCCCATGGCCAAGCCTTTCCGGAAAGAGGCGCCGCGCGGCTGGCGCGGCGCGGTTGTCAGAGCGCGGCTCGGCCCGCCGCAGTCAGCCGCAACACCGCCGCGCTACGGCCAGAGGGGTTGCGGCGCCGCGCTCCAGTCGGTTCGATCAACCGCAGTGCGATCAATTCAGACAACCGCGGCTGGATCGTCTCGCGGGTCAGTCCAGATCGCGCCACGACTTCCAGCGGTGTGGCCTCGGTCAAATCGGCAAGCGCCCGCAAGGCAACCTGCCGCAGCCGCGCACGCGATGGTGCGATGGCATCGGCACTATCTGCACTGGTGCGCAACGTGGCCGGTGTCCGGCCCTTTGCCCCGGTATAGGTGAGCAGGTCAGCCATGGCGGGCACCTCCGAACAGCAGGTCCGCTACGATCGCAGCTTGTGCTATGGGCAAGGCGCACTGCGCGGCCAGCCATTGCGCGCGGTACGCGGGCAGGGTAATCGGGGTCACGGAAGCGCCGCCAAGCCAATCCATTGCCCCGCCCCTGCCGCTTTGTGAAGTGGGGGCCTTCTGTTTCATGCCGCCGCCTCGGTTTCGCTGGTGCTGGAGACCAGCCGTTCCGCAAGCCACAAATCGAGGTCCGCGCGGCGGTAACGGACCGGCCCGCGCTTGCCCGGGGTCAGCTTGGCAAAGCGCGGGCCACGCCCGGTCAGGCGCATGCGTTCCAGCGTTGGGCAGGACAGGCCAAGATATTTAGCCGCGCCCGGCGTGTCTAAAATCTCGGTGGTGGTGATGGTCATTGATCGGCTCCATATATTGCGTGGGGCCATCATGAATATGCACAAAGCGGCGTTCGTCGCGGGGGGAAAATAGGAAAAAGAGGGGAGAAAAGGCCGGTCGATTATTTCCCCTGCCACATGTCCGCGATAATTTTTTCGATGCCGCGCTGGTCTCGGCCGATGTCAGCAGCGATAGCCAACGCGCATTTGCCCACCGACATAGTAGGATCGCGGTCCAGTTCCGCCGCAGCACGGCGCCGCACGTCAGCACGGTCAATTTGCGGCGGTCTGCCTCGCCGTCTCTTGGCCGGCTGGCCTTGTCCGCCGATCGGCCAAAGCTGCTGCACGTCGCGCGCGTCGAATCTCAAATCGCAGCCGCTGGCCAGATCGAGGGCGGTTGCCAAAGGGTCGAATTTCGCGCCAGCGAAGACGGCTGGCACCGCACCCTGCCAATGACCGTCACGCTGTATGAACGCCGCCAGCCGCTCAGTATGCCCGCGCAGTGCCGCCAGAAGTGTGTCGAACGCTTGCCGCGCGGCTGGTGCGCCGCCGGACGGCAGATCACACCAAGTGCCATCCTGTCGCGCCAGTCGCCAGATCAGCCGTTTAAACGGGTGCGCCCATGCCTTCGGCGCCGTCTCCCATTCTTGTGGGCGAAGGCTGTCGACAAATGCCAGATCGCGGCTAGCGATCCAGCCCAAAGCCTCGGGCGGCGTCCACATTGCCCGATCTGTCGGGTCGCGGCTGGCGATGGTCGAAGCAAAGAGCTCATCGAAGCGCCGCGCCAATGCGTCGTGATCGACCAAAAGCGAATAGGCGAACCATTCGGTCCAGCCGCTGTACGGGCCGGTATCGTGTGCAGCGGCAAGGCGTGCAACCCCCAGCTGCGTTTGTGACAATGGCCTGGACCAGTGCGGTTCGACCTCGCTGCTATCCTCCAGCATCTCGATCAACGTGCCAGCCGAATAGGGCGGAGCCCGCAACGCGAGCACCTGCACCACGCCAATATCCAAGAGTCGCTTCAATTCGCGATGCCCCCAGCCGGGCGCAATCCATTCGGCCAGCGCCTCGGCACGGGCCATGGGCAGAAAGCCGGGCGGGTATTCTAAAATTCCATCGATCATGCCCCGGCCTCCACCGGTCCCCCAAGAAGTCGGTGCGGGCAAGGGAGGGAGGATCCCCGTTCGGCTGGCCAGCCTATCCCGCGCCGATCACGTTGCCGCGCCGGCTGGCCGGTTGCCAGCCCCGCCGCATCGGTTATCCCATGCCAACGGGTTGCGGACGCCCAGCCGCTCGACTGATGCACAGCCAGCGCGGGCTAGCGATTATCCACCTCGCTGGCGCTTGGCGATGCTCGGCGCCGGGTTCGTGACGCCCAGCCGCACGGCATCGCGCTCGATCGATGCGCGAAGGCCATCGTACCAGGCGCCCTCTGCCCCAAGCCAGATACCGCCGATCGCGTTCGCCTTGGCCGTCAGCTTGCGGCTGTCTGGCGCCGGCGTTGCTGCCAGCCGCTCGATCGCCGCGCGCATGGCGACAAAATCGCGCCAGTAGGCAGCGCGCGCGGATTCGTGAGCCGAAGCGTCGCCAAGGTGATGCGCCTCATTCGCCACGGCCTCCGCTAGCTTCCACCGAGCGTTCGCCACCTTGGCCGCGCAATAGGCGGCCGTGAATGCCAGCGCTGCAAGATCGACGGGCTCAGTTGGCTCGTACCACTGTCCCGGCCAGGGATGGGCCTTGCGATAGGCCACGGTCGCGCCGCCGCGCGGCTGGCGCACGCGATGCGCGGCAGCACCGGGTAGGGCGACGACGTTGCCGACGATCGCCGTGCGGCTGACGGGTTCGGTCGACCGGGTGCGATCAGCCATGGCCAGCCTCCGTTGCTTGCGCGGCTCTCATGCCGATCCAGGCGCGATCATCGGAGCCGATCAGCCACCAGCCGCCGACGTCGCGGAAGCGGGCTAGCCATGCGACCGGGGCAAGGGGAGTGACGGGCGCGCGAGCGCGCCCTATTGCGTGTCCAGCCATCGGGAACGGTCCTTTCGTTCGTTGTGGTCAGGGCCGGTCAGGTGGTCGAAACACCCGCCCGGCCCGCATTGCCGGGACTATCCCGTCAATTTCGATGCGGCGCCGATTGGCACCACGTTGTCGTGATCGGCTGGTGCCAGGATCGAGGCGACATGCCACGCCCATGCCTCCAGCGCTGCCCGCTTTTCGTCGGCCCAGCCGTGGCGCTGATAGATGCCCGCCACACCCGCGCGCGCGCCAGACACGTGGTTCAAGACGGCCTCGGTCACTTCAAAACGCACGCCCAGCCGTTGCAAGCCGGTGGCCAATGTCCGGCGCAGATCGTGAACGCGCCAAGGGTCGATCGCCTTGCCGGCGTGCGCGTTAGTCACAGCGGCATCAAGCAACCGCTTCGCCTGCGAAAAGCAGGACAGCGAAACCCCGCCGCGAATCGACATCACCGGCCCGGCCTTGGGCCAGGTGGTCGCGTCGGGCTTCTCCGCCTTGGCCTTCACCTGAATAGCCAGGGCCAGCCGGTCCAGTTCATCGA
Source organism: Novosphingobium capsulatum (assembly GCA_015661825.1). Lineage (GTDB taxonomy): Bacteria > Pseudomonadota > Alphaproteobacteria > Sphingomonadales > Sphingomonadaceae > Novosphingobium > Novosphingobium pituita. Next base: position 2,842 of record DQVI01000222.1, on the reverse strand, counting down.
TCACGGCTGGCGCCAGCGGCACCAGGTGTGCCTTGCCGTTCTTGGCGCGGCTGGCCGGGATCGTCCACAGCGCAGCCTTGCGGTCCAGTTCGCCCCAAGCCATGCCCGCCACTTCCTCCCGGCGCTGGCCGGTCAGCAGCAGCACGCGATAGAACGCGCCTAGCGGCGCGCGGATGGCTTGCGTTCCCCGCCAGACAGCCGTCAGTTCGTCATCGGACAGCACACGGTCACGCGGCGCGGATCCTTCGGGGTTCGACAAGCCGCGCACCGGGCTGTCGTCAATATCGCCACGCTCCAGCGCCCAGCCGAACAGAATCGACATGTACGCCCGCACCTGTTGTCGGCTGGCACGCTGCCGCGCCGGGATGGCATCGAGGACGGCTTGCAGGTCTTTGCGTGTGATCGCGGGCAGGGGCTTGCCGTCGAGTTTGGCGCGCATGTAGCGCACCGCCACGCGGGCTTGCCCGACGCTGGCAGAGCGATGGTCCAGCGCGTATTCCTCCAACCACGTGCCGGTCACCTTCTCGAACACCAGTTCGTCGTCGAGGCGCGCCCGCTCGGCAGCCAGGCGCTTGGCCTCGGCCTTGGCGGCAAGTGCATCGTCGTCGGCTTGGCGCGGATCGGTGCCTTGCTCCACCATGTGTGCCAGCGCCTTGGCCCGGGTTCGTGCTTGGTCAGGGGTCAGCGGACCATGCTTGCCGATGGTGTAGCGTCGTGTCGGTGCGCCACGTCCCCCGATGCGATACTGGAACAGGTAGACGCGCGCACCGGCTGGTGTGACCTTCACGCCAAAGCCGGGTAGGTCAGCATCCCACAGGAAGGCGTCACGCGGCCCCGCCTTCATCGCGTCCACCGCCCGCTTTGTGATCGTCCCGGTTGCCATGTGCTTGCCTTCAGTCGCTCCAGCAATCACATAGTAATCACCAGCAATCACATTTGCAATGGTGTAGTATGGCTTGCGATGGAAAAAGCGTGGGATTTTCGTTGGTTTTACTGGTATAGGCCACGGTGCTCCGTCGTTTTCCTCATAATTTGTAATGATGGGATAACGTGTTCGAGTCACGTAAGCGGCACCAAGGGTTTCTTCTCAAAACGTCTTAACTCATTGATTTAGCTAGATTTTTGGTCGATTTTATCTTCCGGATGCTCTCGCTTTGTCCCAGGATTTCTCACCACTTTTCACGCCAAGTGGGGGCATTTCTGGGGGAAACGGGAGCCTAGCAAAAGGCGTTGCCCCCAAATGTCGCTTAAAGCTCTGCAAATAAATGGGTTTTCGGCTTCAAACTCCCCCTACCGCAAGCCCGACGAAAAAGGCCTCTATCTCGAGGTCCGACCCTCCGACGCGAAGATCTGGTATTTCAAATATCGCCTTCACGGCGTCGAGAAGCGCCTGTCGCTCGGCCAATGGCCGGACGTGGGGCTGAAAGAGGCTCGTGCCCTGCGTGACAAGGCTCGCGATTTGATTCGCGATGGCGGCGATCCAGCCGTCGAGCGCCGCAAGAAGAAGATCGAGGCCCGCCTGCACGCCAGCAACACGTTCCGCGCCGTGGCCGAGGATTTCATCAGCGTGCGGCTGGAACGCAGCGGCAAGGCGCCTGCAACCATCACCAAGGCGCGCTGGTTCCTCTCTCACCTCTCCCATACTGTCGGGCATCTACTGATCGCCGACATCACGCCACCGGACTTGCTGAACGTCCTGCGCAAGGTGGAAAGCGAAGGCAAGCGCGAGACGGCCCGCCGCACCCGCGCCTTCGCCAGCCGCGTCTTCCGCCATGGCGCCGTTCTTGGTCTATGCAAAAACGATCCAGCCGCCCTCCTCGATGACGCCCTGGCCGCGCCGCTCGTCAAGCACCGTGCTGCCGTCCTCGAGCCGCGCAAACTCGGCGTGCTGCTGCGTGCCATTGATGAGTTTACCGGCACTGAGGTGGTCAAATTGGCGATGCAGATTTTGCCGCACGTCTTCCTGCGTCCGGGTGAACTGCGCTTCGGAAAATGGGATGAAATCGACTGGGACGGCGCCGTCTGGCGCGTACCAGCCGAGCGCACCAAATTGCGTCGGCCCCACTCTGTCCCGCTCTCGCGTCAGTCACTGGAATTGCTGCGCTCCCTGCAGGAGCGTACCGGACAATTGCCCTACATGTTTCCCGGCCAGCGCAAGTTTACGGTGCCGATCTGCGAGAACGCGATCAACCTGGCGTTTCGCCGCATGGGCTTCGATCAGGACACCGTCACGGCCCACGGTTGGCGAGCTACGGCCAGCACGCTGCTCAATGAAAGTGGGTTGTGGCATTTCGACGCGATCGAGCGGGCCTTGGCTCATGGGCATTCCAACGCCGTGCGCGGCACTTACGCCAGAGGGCGGCACTGGGATGAGCACGTAATGATGGCGCAGTGGTGGAGCGATTAACTGGATGGTCTGAAGCGGTCCGTAGAGTGAGCGAGGCCGGGCAGCCGATCAAAGGCTGCCCAGCTTACCGGGAGGAATCGACCAGCTCAAGACTTTCAACGTCGTTGATGTGAGAGTCGGCTTTTGCTGAGACCCGCCATTCGGTTCACGCAAACAGCGTCCTGCCCGATTTGGTTACGAACCGTCGAGCGCCATCGGCGCCTAGCGGGCACATTTCGACCACCGATGGCTGGGTCAATAGATATTGTTATCCCGCTGATCTCCACTTCGTCGACCGCGAGCTGTTCGGCTACGCGACGGACTATTCGCCCCCCGACGCCTTCCACTCCGCCTCCATCCGCTTGAAGCGTCCCGGGTTTTCCGGAGGCTCCTATTTGTGAGAAGGAGCTTTCGTGATGAGCAAAACCCGGAACAAGTTTTCGCCTGAGGTGCGTG
>DQVI01000148.1 GCA_015661825.1 Novosphingobium capsulatum | reverse complement strand
GGCCCTGCTGCGCGGCGCGCCCGCGCTGGCGCTCGATCCGGCCCATGCGCTCGACATCGACCGCCCCAAAGACCTCGCCCGCGCGCAAGCCCTGCTCGACGCGCGCGCCTGATCTCCATTCAGGCCAGTTGGTCAGGCCAGTGGATCAGGCCAGCGGGTGAAGCGCCTCGTAGGCGCCCATGATCTCGGCCAGCGCCGAAAGCGCCAGCACCCCCGGCTCGCGCGTGCGCGGGATCAGCCCGACCGGGCTGGTGATCCGCGCGAGCCTGTCCGGCCCCAGCCCATCGCGCGCCAGATCCTCCAGCCGCGCCTGCCGCGCGCGCAGGCCCCCTTGCGCGCCGATGTAGAAAGCCGGGGTATCGAGCGCCCAGCCGAGCAGCGCGCGCTCCCACTCATGGTCGTGAAACAGCAGGAGAATCGCCGTCCACGGATCGGGCCGCACGGTTTCGGGTGGCACCCCGCCCAGACGCAACAATTCGGGCCCGGTCGAAGCGGCCTGATCCTTGGAAAACACCGTGGTCGCGATGCCCATCGTGCGGGCCAGGGCCGCCGTGGCATCGAGTTCGGCCCCCTCGCCGAACAGGATGAGCGAGAGCGGGGGAATATAGGGCCGCTCGCGCAGCAGATGCGCCGGAGCCCCCTCGGGCAGGGCCAGCGGCAGACTGGCAGGCTGGCGCGCATCGAGCGCGGCCACCGTCCGGGCCAGCGCCGCCCGGTCGGGCGCGGGATCGAGCAGGATGTCGAGCCCGCCGCCACAAGGCAGGCGGAAATCGATGATCGGCGAGCCCCGGCCATAGCGCTGGAGCAGCACGCCCCCGCCCGGCACCAGCCCGGTCAGGTCATTGGCCAGTTGCCGCTCAAGGCAGACATCGGCCAGACTTCCGGCGATGGCCTCTCCCGCAAGGGTCATCTGCGCGCCGACCCGCCGCGAAAAGCTGCCATCGATGCCCACCACCGTGCACAGCCCGCCCCCCAGAGCATGGGCAGCCCGCAAGGCCGCATGGTCGGTATGGATCATGGTCTTCCTTCAGCGCGCAAACAGGGGCGCGCCGGAATACCTTCCCCCTGCCGCCTTGACCATAGCCCGGCGACAGGAGGAAAGCCTCCTGTGGCTCAGGCCTCCGATACCGCGATGCAGGCCAGCTTGACGTCGAGGTAGTCGTCCATGCCCAGATGCGAGCCTTCGCGGCCCAGCCCCGATTCCTTGACCCCGCCAAACGGCGCGACTTCGGTCGAGATCAGCCCGGTGTTGATGCCCACCATGCCATATTCGAGCGCCTCGGTCAGGCGCCACTGGCGCCCGGCATCGGCGGTATAGGCATAGGCGGCCAGCCCCGAACGGGTATCGTTGGCCAGCGCCACCGCCTCGGCCTCGGTCGAAAAGCGGATCAGCCCGGCCAGCGGCCCGAAGGTCTCCTCGCGGTTGAGCAGGGCATCGGCAGGAACATTGGCGATGACCGTGGGCGCATGGAACCGGCTGCCCAGTTCGGGCGCGGCGGCGCCGCCCGCCAGAACCTTGCCCCCGCGCGCCACCGCATCGGCGACATGGGCGGCAACCTTGGCCACCGCGCGCTCGTCGATCAGCGGGCCCTGATCGACCGGCCCTTCAAGACCGGGGCCCATCCGCATGACTGCAACCCGCGCGGCAAGCTTTTGCGCAAAGGCATCATGGACCGCCTCGTGGACGAGGAAGCGGTTGGCGCAGACACACGTCTGCCCGGTGTTGCGGAACTTGGAGGCCAGCGCCCCTTCGACCGCCGCATCGAGATCGGCATCCTCGAAGACGATGAACGGCGCGTTGCCGCCCAGTTCGAGGCTCACCCGCTTGACCGTCCCGGCGCATTGTGCGGCCAGCAGCTTGCCCACCGCGGTCGAGCCGGTGAAGGTGAACTTGGCCACGCGCGGATCGGTGGTAAGCACTTCGCCAATGGGCCTGGCCTGTCCGGTCACCACGCTCAACAGTCCGTCGGGCAGGCCTGCTTCCTGTGCCAGAACAGCCAGCGCCAGCGCCGAAAACGGCGTCAGTTCCGAAGGCTTGATCACGATCGGACAGCCCACCGCCAGCGCCGGGCCAGCCTTGCGGGTGATCATCGCGAGGGGGAAATTCCACGGCGTGATCGCGCCGACCACGCCGACGGGCTGGCGGGTGACGACAAGGCGACGGTCGGACTGGTGCGGGGCGATCACCTCGCCCATCACGCGCCGCGCCTCGTGGCCGAACCATTCGAGGAACGAGGCCGCATAGAGCACCTCGCCGCGCGCCTCGGCCAGAGGCTTGCCCTGTTCGGCGGTCATGATCAGCGCAAGATCGTCGGCGTGCTGCTTGACCAGCGCCGCCCAGGCCAGCAGGACCGCGCCGCGCTCCTTGGCGCTCTTGCGCTTCCAGCCCGCAAAAGCGGCATGGGCGGCGGCGACGGCTTCCCCGGCCTCGGCCGCGCCCAGATCGGGCACATGGCCGATCACCGCGCCGGTCGCGGGATTGTCGACCGCGATGGTCGCGGCGCCCTCACGCCAGTTTCCGCCGATGAACGCGGCCTCGCGCCACAAGTCAGGACGGGCGAGCTGGGGACGGATCTGGGCCTTTTCCATGACTGCGGTCATTTGTATCACCTTGTCAGCACTAATCTTTGAAGGGGGCGCAAAGCCACGCGGGGTGCCGCCCAGATGGGGACGACACCTGCGCGAAACAACCTTCGCGCCCGCGTCCCGATCAGGCCAGGTCCTTGAGCAGCGTGCGCAACGTGCCGACGATCTCGTCGATCTGGTCGCCCGAAATGATTAGCGGCGGCGAAAGCGCGATAATGTCGCCGGTCGCGCGGATCAGCAGGCCACGGTCGAACGCCTTCTGGAACACTTCAGTTGCGCGGGCACCGGGCGTGCCATCGCGCGGGGCCAGTTCGATCCCCGCGACAAGGCCCAGATTGCGGATGTCGACCACATGGGGGCAATCGGCAAGGCTGTGGACCGCCTCTTCCCACTTGGCCGCCATCGCGCCCGCGCGGGCAAACAGCCCTTCCTCGCGATAGATCTGCAACGTCGCGAGCCCCGCTGCCGCCGCCACCGGATGGCCCGAATAGGTGTAGCCATGATAGAACTCGATCCCCTCGGGCGAACCCTCGACGATGGCATCATGCACTTCGCGGCTGGCAACCACGGCGCCCATCGGCACGGTGGCATTGGTCAACCCCTTGGCCAGCGTGATGATATCGGGCGTCACGCCGAACAGCTCGGCCCCGGTGGCCGCGCCCAGACGGCCAAAGCCGGTGATCACTTCGTCGAAGATCAGCAGGATGCCATGCTTCTTCGTGATCTCGCGCAGGCGCTGGAGATAGCCCTTGGGGGGCACCAGCACGCCCGCCGACCCGGCCATCGGCTCGACGATCACCGCCGCGATGGTTTCCGCGCCGTGGAGCGCGATCAGGTCCTCCAGCTCGTCGGCCAGCGCGCCATTGCCCGGCTGAAGCCCGCGCTGGAAACGCACGGCCTGTCCCTGCGTGTGCGAAAGGTGATCCACCCCCCAGACCTGGCTGACAAAGCGGCGGCGATTGCCGCCAAGGCCGCCCACCGAAAGCCCGCCGAAATTGGTGCCATGATAGCCGCGCTGGCGACCGATCAGGCGAAAGCGCGTCTGGTCGCCGCGCGCATGATGATAGGCCAGCGCCATCTTGAGCGCGGTATCGGCGCTTTCCGATCCCGAATTGGTGAAGAACACCCGGTCGAGCCCGGCGGGCATGATCTTTGCCAGTTCGCTCGCCAGACGGAAGGGCAGCGGATGGCCGAGCTGGAACGTCGGCGCGAAATCGAGCGTGCCCACGGCCTCGGCCACGGCCGCGCCGATCGCGGCCCGGCCATGCCCGGCATTGACGCACCACAGCCCCGAGGTCGAATCGAGCAGGCGGCGCCCGTCGGAACTGGTGTAATACATCCCCTCGGCCGCCACGAGCAGGCGCGGATTGTCCTTGAAATAGCGGTTGTTGGTGAACGGCATCCAGAAATGGTCGAGATCGACCCCCGCCGTGCTGGCAACATCGAAAGAAGCGGGCTGCGTGGTCTGCGTGGCCATGACGGTGTTCGAACTCCCTGCGATCCAATGACAGCTGCGATCATCAGATCTGCGCCGCCCGCACGGAAGGGGGAAAAGGCGAGTCGGGTGGTGCCCTCCATGCACCATCCCACTGGGCAGACCTATTCCGCCCGCTCGCGCAGAAAGGTGCGCAGCCGCGCGATGGCCGGATTGCTGGCCCGATCCGCCCGCGTCACGAGGCAATAGGAGCCGATCGCCACCGCCTGCATGCCCGGCACGCAAACCTCGACCAGCGCCCCCGAGGCCAGATCCCCGGCGACCAGATAGCGATTGGTCAGCGCCAGCCCGCGCCCCTGCCGCGCCCCGGCCAGCGCGAGATGGGCATGCCAGAGCAGCGGTCCGGGCAAGGCCGCCCCCTCGACGGCAAGGCCATTGCGCCGCAACCAGAACCGCCACTGTTCCTGGTCTTCCTCGTGCAGCAGGGGCGCATGCAGCAGGTCTGCCGGTGCGGCGCCCGCCCACTGCGCCGCCAGCGCCGGGCTCGCCACCATCAGCACGGGCGGCCGTGCCAGAACCAGCGTGGCCAGCCCCGGCCCGCCCGGTGCGGGCATCCAGCCATCGCCATAATAGCGGATGTCGACATCGGCCTCGAACTGCATCAGGTTGGCCGGGCGGTCTGTCGGGCGCAATTCGACCTGAAAGCCCGGCCCGGTCCGCTCGAAGGCGGCGATCTGGTCGGACAGCCACTGCGCGGCAAAACCGGGCACGCACCACAGCCGCAAGTCCTTGACCTGCCCTTCGGCCATGATCTCGCGCGTGGCGCACACGACATCGAGCATCGCCGCCGAAATCCGCGCATGATAGGCGCGCCCCGTCTCGGTCAGGCCCAGCCGCCCCACCTGCCGGTCGATCAGCCTGACCCCGAGCCATTCCTCCAGCGTCCGCAAGTGGCGGCTGACCACCGCATGGTCGAGCCGCAGCACCGCCGCCGCGCGCCGGACACCGCCCACGCGGCCCACCACCTCGAACGCGCGCAGGGCGGCAAAAGGCGGAATGGCCTTCCCGGAAAGATAATCGTCGTGCACGCCAACCTCTTGCAAAAAGGCATTCCCTCGGGCGCGCCGTGCATACCATGGAATGCACGGTGCCCCAAACGCACCATGGTGCCCAAGAGCCCCCTGAGAGCCCGACCCAAAAGTCCTTCGGGTCGGTTTGGCGGGTCTTTTGTGCCACCACGGCGTCGGCTGTTCGCCACGATGCTTCCAGCATCG
>DQVI01000063.1 GCA_015661825.1 Novosphingobium capsulatum | reverse complement strand
TCCGATCTCGCGCGGCGGCGTGGCGCACGCGGCGCGTGCGGCCAGATCGGCGAGCGAGGCGAGCGGCTTGCGGGCGGCGACTTCCTCGCGCTTGGTGGCGCAGATTTCGGTGAGCTTGTCGGTCATGAGTGGTCGGCCTGATCGGGAATGCGGGAAATGGGCGGGTTTAGGCGAGGGCGTCGATCCAGCACCGCAGCAGGCCATAGGCGAGGCCCTTGTCGATCGCTTCGGCGGCTTCCTCGACGCCTTCGTGCCAGTCGGTCACTTCGCCTGCCACCATCAGCGCGGCGGCGGCGTTGAACAGCACGGCGTCGCGATAGGGGCCCGGTTCGCCATCGAGCAGGGCCTTGAGCGCGGCGGCGTTGTAGGCCGCGTCCCCGCCGCGAAGGGCGCTGACGGGGGCCGTGGGCAGGCCCGCCTCGCTGGCCGAGACACGGCGCAGCGCGATGGTGTGGCCGGTCACGTCGGCCAGTTCGTTGCCGCCCGCAAGGCTCAGTTCGTCGAGGCCTTCGTCGCCCGAGATCACGAACGAGCGGTCGGTGCCCAGGCGCTCGATGGCCTGCGCATAGATCGGCACATAGGCGGGCCGCGCTATGCCCACGAGCTGGTGGCGCACGCGCGCCGGATTGGCCAGCGGGCCCATCAGGTTGAAGATCGTGCGCCGACCGATGGCGCGGCGGATCGGCATGATCCGCCCCATCGCCGGGTGGTGCTGCGCGGCAAAGAGGAAGCAGATGCCAAGGTCGGCCAGCGTCTGCTCGGCGGTCTGGGCCGCGCGGTCGAGGTTGAGGCCGAGGGCTTCGAGCGTATCGGCCGCGCCCGCCTTGGAACTGGCCGCGCGGTTGCCGTGCTTGGCCACCGGCACGCCGCAGGCGGCGACCACGAGGCTGACGGCGGTCGAGACATTGAGCGTGTGGTGCCCGTCGCCGCCCGTGCCGCACACGTCGATGGCGTTGGCCGGGGCCTCGATGGCGATCATCCGCTCGCGCATGGCGCGCGCCGCGCCCGCGATCTCGCTCGCGGTTTCGCCCCGGTCGGACAGGGCGACGAGGAAGGCTGCGGTCTCTTCGTCGGCGACATCGCCATCGAGGATCGCGCCAAAGGCGGCGAGCGCAGTCTCCTCGTCGAGCGGGGTTGCCGTGATGGCGGGCAGCGCGCTCATGCCGGGAGCTTGGCCCTGATCCCGCAGATCGCGAGGAAATTGGCGATCATGGCATGGCCATGTTCGGTCGCGATGCTTTCGGGGTGGAACTGCACGCCGTGGATCGGCAGGCTGGCATGGCGGAAGCCCATCGTGTGGCCGTCATCGGAACGGGCGTTGACGACGAGGCATTCGGGCACGTCCTCGACGATCAGCGAGTGATAGCGCGTGGCCATGAACGGCGAGGGGAGCCCGGCAAACAGGCCCGTGCCGTCGTGGGTGACCGGCGAGACCTTGCCGTGCATCAGCCCGCCGCGCACGACCTTGCCGCCAAAGTACTGGCCGATCGACTGGTGGCCGAGGCATACGCCGAGCAGCGGCACCTGGGCTTGCGCCGCCGCGCCCACGAGGTCGAGGCTGATCCCCGCTTCGTTGGGGGTGCACGGGCCAGGCGAGAGGAGGAAGCCCTTTGCGCCCGAGGCGAGCGCATCGGCGGCGGTGAGCGCGTCGTTGCGCACCACTTTCACTTCGGCCCCCAGTTCCATCAGATAGTGGACGAGGTTCCAGGTGAAGCTGTCGTAGTTGTCGATGACGAGGATCATAACCTTGCCTTACTGTCCGAACTGCGGCTCGGCGGCGACGCGGATCGCTTCGCGCGCGGCGGCGAAAAGGGCACCGGACTTGTGTTCGCATTCGCGCTGTTCGGCATCCGGGTCGCTGTCGGCGACGATGCCGGCGCCCGCCTGGACGTGCATGATGCCATCCTTGACGACCGCCGTGCGCAGCACGATGCAACTGTCGACCGAACCATCGGGCGCGAAATAGCCCACGCCGCCCGCATAGGCGCCGCGCGTTTCGGGCTCCAGCTCGGCGATGATCTGGCAGGCGCGCACTTTGGGCGCGCCGCTCACGGTGCCTGCCGGGAACCCGGCGAAGAGCGCGTCCACGCTGTCGGCCCGCGCGGTGTCGAGCTTGCCGACCACGTTCGAGACGATGTGCATGACATGGCTGTAGCGTTCGATCGTGTAGCTCTCGGTGACCTTGACCGTCCCGGCGGCGGCCACGCGGCCCACGTCGTTGCGCCCGAGGTCGAGCAGCATCAGGTGTTCGGCGCGTTCCTTGGGGTCGGCCAGCAGGCTTTCCTCGTTGGCGCGGTCTTCCTGTGAGGTGGCGCCGCGCGGGCGGGTGCCGGCGATGGGCCGGATGGTCACTTCGCCATCGCGGATGCGCACGAGGATTTCCGGGCTGGAGCCGGTGAGCGCGAAGCCGGGCATGTCGAGGAAGAACAGGAACGGCGAGGGGTTGATCCGGCGCAGCGCGCGGTAGAGCGCGATGGGCGGGAGCGGAAACGGCGCGGTGAAGCGCTGGGCAAGCACGACCTGAAAGATATCGCCCGCCGTGATGTAGTCCTTGGCGCGCGAAACGATCTGCGCGTAGAGGCCCGGCGCCATCTGCGGCTCGCGGGCAAGCTCGATGGCTTCGGGCAGGCGCGGATCGGCAGGGGCGGGGCCATGGAGGCGCGCGAGCGCGGCGTCGATCCGCTCGGCGGCGGCATCGATCAGCATCTGTGGGTCGGTATCATCAGCGCAGGGGCCATCAGCCCAGACAGGCGCGACGGCGGTCAGTTCGTCGCTCAGGCGGTCGAACACCAGCACCACGGTCGGGCGCACGAACAGCATATCGGGCAGGACCAGCGGGCTTTGCGGCGCGCGCGGGAGCGTTTCGACAAGGCCAATGGTTTCATAGCCGAAATAGCCGACAAGGCAGGCCAGCGTGGGCGGCAGGCCTTCGGGAACGTCGATCCGGCAGCGTTCGACGAGCGCGCGCAGTTCGACGAGGCTGTCGCCTTCGCGCGGGACGAAAGCCTCGCGGTCGGTCTGCCAGACCGGGTTGATCTCGGCCTTGGGACCGGTCGCGCGGAAGACCAGATCGGGGTCGAGCCCGAGCAGGCTGTAGCGGCCCCGCACTTCGCCACCCTGCACCGATTCCAGCAGGAAATCGCCGCGTTCGGGCACGATCAGCTTGCGTGCGGCGCTGATCGGGGTCTCGCTGTCGGCAATCAGCTTGCGCCAGACCAGCGCCGGCTTTCCGGCGGCCAGTGCCGCGCGGGCGGCACTGCTGTTTTCGGGCTGGGCGCCAGCTTGCGGCGCGGAACGCGAGAGAGTGGTGGTCATGGGCCTGCTTGTGTTGGGGACGCCCCGTTGCCGGGGCGTCCGGTCTTTGGTCTTTTGGGCCTTACTGGCCGCCTGCCAGACGGGCGCGAAGCGCGCGGATGGCGGTTTCGTTGCGGGTGACGCCCACGTCCTTGCGGATGGCGCCGCGCAGTTCCTCGGCCAGTTCACGCCCGGCCGACTGGCCCAGCTCGGTTCCGGCCTGGGTCAGGAACGGATCACCGGCCGGGATCGTGCCGGGGGTCACCGACTTGAGCGAGACGATGTAGAAACCGGCCTTGTTGGGGGCTTCGATCGGCTTGGCGGTGTTCTTGGCCATGGCGAAGAGCAGGACGAGCGGCGGGGGAATCTGACGGCCCGACTGCTGCATGGCGGCGAGCTGTTCGCGGCTGATGCTGATCGGCTGGGCCGGGGGAACCGCCACGCCGAGGCCCTTGAGCGCGTCGGGGAGCGAGGCGCCCTTGGCCATGGCGGCCAGAACCCTGACTTGCGCGTCCTTGGCCTTGGCGGCGCCCTGTTCGGTTGCATAGTCGCGGACGAGAGCGTCCTTGACCTGATCGAACGGGGCGGGCGAGGCCGGGATGATCTGCGCCACCTCGTAGATCGCGATGCGCTTGCCATCGGCGAGCGGCGCGATCTGGCCTTCGCCTTCGCGTTCGACGGCAAAGGCGTTCTGGACGAGGGCCAGCACGTCGGCGGGAGCCTTCTCGCCGGTCTTGCCGAACACGCTGCCATCCGAGGTCAGCGGCGCGGTGGTCGCAAGCGTCAGGCCCTGGGCCTTGGCGACATCGGCAAGGCCGGTGTGGTTTTCGAATTCGTCCTCGATCCGGCTCGACAGGTCGAGCAGCGCGGCATGGCGCTTTTCGGTGGAAAGGGCGGCGACGATCTCGCCACGGGCCTGGTCAAGGGTCTTGCCCGGCTTGTGGGTGATCACATCGACGCGCACGACATGCCAGCCAAGGCCGCTCCGGGCGGGCGTGGCGACCTTGCCCTGCGCAGCGGCGAAGACCGCTTCGGCCACGGCGGGCGAGGCCTGGGCGGCGAGCTTGTCGCGGGTGAGGTCGGCCAGCTTGCTGGCAGCCAGACCCTTGGCGCGGGCGGCGGCCTCGATCGGGGTTCCGGCGGCCACTTGCGCGGCGAGGGCCTTGGCGTCGGCCTCGCTGGGCACGACAACCTGGGTCAGCGTGCGGGTCTCGCTCGGGGCATACGTGGCGGCGTTGAGCTTGTAGCGGGCGGCGATCGCGGCCTCGCTGGGGGTGGCCGCATCCTTGAGCGAGGCTTCGTCGATCACGGCATAGCGGATCGTGCGGCGCTCGGGCTGGAGGTAGCGGGCCGCATTGGCCTTGTAGAACGTGGCCAGAACCGCGTCGGTCGGCTTGTCCTTGGGCGCAAACAGCAGGCTGGGCAGGAAGGCGATTTCGCCATCCCGCTTTTCCTTGAGCATCGCGGCATAGCGGCTGACCGCCGAACCGGGCAGGGCGGCGCCCACGGCGACCGGCGAGAGCAACTGGCGCGCGATCAGGCTTTGGGCCAGATCGGTGCGCACGGTTGCGTCGGTCAGCCCGCGCTGGGCAAGGAAGGCGCGATAGACGGAATCGCTGAACTTGCCGTCAGGGCCCTGGAAGGCCGTCTGCTTGGCGATTTCGCTGTCGACGAGGCGGTCGCTCGTGCCCATGCCATGGGCCTTGGCCCATTCCTGCATGGCGGCGCGGTCGGCAAGGCCCGACAGGGCATCGTCGAGAACGCCCTGCGCCAGGAATTGCTTCATGGTCAGCGTGGGGGTGTTCTGCCGCTCGCGTTCGAGCGCGGCGGTGACGATCTTGCCAAGCTCGCTCGCCGTCACGCTCGTATGGCCGACCTTGGCGACGTCATCGTCGCTCGAAGAACTGCCAAGGCGCGAGCCCGTCACGTCGGCGCCGACGAAAGCCAGCGCGAGAAGCCCGATGAACACCAGCGCACACAGCGCGCCGATGCGGGAATGGATCAATTTACGAAACAGCGAGAGCATGAGGTGCGATCAAATCCGCCACAAAGTCCAATGGTCGCCTGCCTTAGGAGCCTTGAGACGATCCCGCAATGCTTGGAAGGCAAGATCCGGGGCTTCGCGGGCAAGAATGCCGGGCGGGTGCGGTCGATTGGAAATTTATGGAATCGCAAGGCGCAGAAATCTCCGCATGGATCTTGCGCTCGAAGGGCAAATGCAGGCAAGGGGGAGCGGGTCAGGAATTCGTATTCCTACTTGCCGGGCATCGCTTTGCCGGGGTGGGAGGTCTGACCGGAACGCGGCGCCGGTATTCGTTCTGGCGCCGATATGAATAGCGATACCAGAAGGGGCACTGCCGGGCATGGCGCATCGACCGTATATCGTCGGAAACTGGAAAATGAATGGCAGCCGGGCCATGCTGGCCGAGGCGCGCGCCATCGACCGCGCCGCTGCGCGCCATCCGGGCGTCGATATTGCACTGGCGCCGCCGTTTCCGCTGATCGGCCTGATGGGCGAGGCGGTTTCGGATATCGGGGTGGGCGGCCAGGACTGCCACACCCTCGCCAAGGGCGCGCATACCGGAGACGTTTCGGCGGCCATTCTGGCTGACATCGGCGCCAGCTTCGTGATTCTCGGCCATAGCGAGCGTCGCCGCGACCATGGCGAGAGCGACGCACTGGTGCAGGCCAAGGCACAGGCTGCACTGGGCGCCGGGCTGGGCGTGATCGTCTGCGTGGGCGAGACGCTTGAACAACGCGATTCCGGGCAGGCCGAAGCTGTCGTCGGCGCGCAGGTCGATGGCTCGATCCCGCGCGATGAGGCCGGGGCGGCGCTGGTGGCCGAGGCCCTCGAACAGGGGCGCGTGACCGTGGCTTACGAGCCGGTCTGGGCCATCGGGACCGGGCGCGTGGCGGCGGTCGAGGATGTGATCGCGATGCACCGGGCCATTCGCGGGCGCCTTGTGGCGGCCTATGGCGAGGCCGGTGCGCGGGTGCGCATTCTCTATGGCGGCTCGGTCAATGCCGACAATGCGCCTGCGCTGCTGGCCGCGCCCGACGTGGGCGGGGCGCTGGTGGGCGGGGCAAGCCTGACGGCGGATGCGTTCCTGCCGATCGTGGCGGCTGCGGCTCTCGTCGAGAGTTGAGGCTCCACAGCAAGGGCCACAAGAAGGAGGCTGTGTGCAGACGCGGCGGGGCGGGGGACGGAAACCACCCCTTGCGCCGCGCGTCTTGCCGCCTTAAGTGCCCCCCAACAGTTTCAGGCGGAATGTCATGTCGCTCTTTATCTTCCTCACCGTTGTCCAGGCGCTGGTGGCTGCCGCGCTGGTCGGCGTGATTCTCATCCAGAAGTCCGAAGGCGGTGGCCTCGGCGTGGGCGGCAGCCCGGCGGGCTTCATGTCGGCGCGCGGTGCGGCCGACTTCCTCACCCGCGTGACCGCGATTCTCGCGGGGCTCTTCGTGGTGCTCAGCATCGTCCTGGCGGCCCTTGCGGTCCACTCGGGCGGCACGCGCGAACTCGATACCTCGCTGGCGCGCACGCCCGATCCGATTGCGGCAGGCGCTGCGCCTTCGGCTCCGGTTGCAGCTCCGGTGGCTCCGGCTTCGGTTCCGGCTGACCCGCTTCAGGGTGCGGCCAAGCAGTAATTTTTCGTTCCAGTTGCGAACACACGGCGTTCCTGCCGCTTCCGGCGGGGGCGCCGCTTGTTTTTTGCGAGCGGAACCTGTCCTTTTCGTGATGCTTTCGCGTGCCGGTTTGCGGCATGGTGGCGGTCACGGTTCGTCCTTGCGCATGTGGCATGTCGGTTAACGGATTCGTGGCCTTCCACGGATTTGTATGCGGACGCCGCTTGCGTTCCTCCCCCTTCTGACGCTAAGGCCCAACTCCCATGGCGCGGTACATTTTCATCACCGGCGGCGTGGTCTCCTCGCTCGGCAAAGGTCTCATGGCGGCAAGCCTCGCGGCATTGCTCCAGGCTCGTGGCTATCGAGTGCGGATCCGCAAGTTCGACCCCTATCTCAACGTCGATCCGGGCACGATGAGCCCTTATCAGCACGGCGAGGTCTTCGTGACCGACGACGGCGCGGAGACCGACCTCGACCTTGGCCACTACGAGCGCTTCACCGGCGTCTCGGCGCGCCAGGCCGACAACATCACCTCGGGTCGCATCTATCGCGACATCATCGCCAAGGAACGTCGGGGCGACTATCTGGGCGCGACCGTTCAGGTCATCCCGCATGTCACCGACGCGATCAAGGACTTCGCCCAGGCCGAGACCGACGACCTTGATTTCGTCCTGTGCGAAATCGGCGGCACGGTGGGCGACATCGAGGGCCTGCCCTTCATCGAGGCGCTGCGCCAGCTCCACAACGACCTCGACCGCGACGAGACCTGCTTCGTCCACGTCACGCTGGTGCCCTACATCGCGGCCGCCGGTGAGCTGAAGACCAAGCCGACGCAGCACTCTGTGCGCGAACTGACCGGCCTTGGCATCCAGCCCGACATCCTGCTCTGCCGCTGCGAAAAGCCGCTGCCCGACAGCGAGCGCGGCAAGATCGCCCAGTTCTGCAACGTGCGCAAGTCGGCGGTGATCCCCGCGCTCGACGCCAGCAGCATCTATGCGGTGCCGCTCCAGTATCACGCCGAGGGCCTCGACGCGGAAGTCCTGCGCCACTTCGGCATGACCGCGCCCGAGCCGGAACTCTCGCGCTGGGACGACATCGTCGACCGCTTCCAGAACCCCGAAGGCGAAGTGACCATCGGCGTGGTGGGCAAGTATGTCGGCCTTCAGGACGCCTACAAGTCGCTGAACGAGGCGCTGGCCCATGGTGGCATGGCCAACCGCGTGAAGGTCAACGTGCGCTGGCTCGACGCCGAAGTCTTCGAGAAGGAAGACGACGAGATCGCCGCCCAGCTCGAACCGATGCACGGCATTCTCGTGCCTGGCGGCTTTGGCGAGCGTGGCTCGGAAGGCAAGATCGCTGCGGTGCGCTTTGCCCGCGAGCGGAACGTGCCCTTCTTCGGCATCTGCCTCGGCATGCAGATGGCCTGCATCGAAGGCGCGCGCAACACGGCGGGTATTGCGGAGGCTTCGTCGACCGAATTCGGCCCGACCAAGGAGCCGGTGGTGGGCATTATCACCGAATGGATGACCGCCGAAGGCCTCGAAAAGCGCGAGGCGGGCGGCGATCTGGGCGGCACAATGCGTCTGGGCGCCTATGAGGCGCAGTTGGCCGGCAACAGCCATGTCGCCGCGATCTACGACGCCACCACGATCAGCGAGCGTCACCGCCACCGCTACGAAGTGAACGTCGCCTATCGCGAGGCGCTCGAAAAGGGCGGCCTGCGCTTCTCGGGCATGTCGCCCGATGGCCTGCTGCCCGAAATCATCGAGCGCCCGGACCATTCGTTCTTCATCGGCGTGCAGTTCCACCCCGAATACAAGAGCCGTCCGTTCGATCCGCACCCGCTGTTCAAGGGCTTCATTGCTGCAGCGGTCAAGCAGGCCCGTCTGGTCTGATAAAGCCTGGTCTGATTGCCGGGCACAGGACACGAAAAGAAAGGGCGGGACCGCAAGGCCCCGCCCTTTTTGTTTGCCCTGATGCGGCGATCAGGCCGCGTGGGCGGTATCGCGACCTTCGGCGCCACCTTCGACGACAGTGAGCGTCTTCTGGTCGCCGATCAGCACCTTCTTGGGCTTCATCGCTTCGGGCACTTCGCGCACGAGGTCGATGGTCAGCAGGCCATCGGCGAGGTCAGCGGCATCGACGCGCACGAAATCGGCCAGTTCGAACCGGCGTTCGAAACCACGGTTGGCGATGCCGAGGTGGAGGTACTGGCGGTCGGAAAGGTCCGCCTTGCTGCCCTTGATCACCAGCAGGTTCTGCTGGGCGGTGATGTCGAGTTCCTCAGGCTTGAACCCGGCCACGGCCAGCGTGATCCGGTAGGCGTCCTCGCCCCGGCGCTCGATGTTGAAGGGGGGATAGTTGTCGCCGGCATTGGCGCGGGCCTGGCGTTCGAGCAGGTCGAACAGGCGGTCAAAACCCACGGTCGTGCGGCGATAGGGGGTAAAATCGAAACGGTTCATGGCAATATCCTCAAAAAAGAGCAATCTGCACTGGCCCCGGCCCGGCAAACTCCGGCGTCGGGGCGGTTGAAAGTGAGGAGCCCGTCTTGCGGCGCCCTTCACGAAAGACCATGTGTGGGCTCGAAAGTCCCGTTTCAAGACCCCGCTTCCGGTCTTCCCGTTCGAGGAGAAAACATGAGCTCGCCCCAGTTTCCTAAAGTCGAAATCTACACCAAGTGGGGCTGCCCCTATTGCGTGCGCGCCAGGCAGTTGCTCGACGCCAAGGGCGTGCCTTACGAGGAATATGACGTGACCATGGGCGGCCCCAAGCGTGCCGAAATGGTCGAGCGCGCGCCCGGCGCGACGACCGTGCCGCAGATCTTCATCGCCGGTCAGGCCATGGGCGGTTGCGACGACATCCACGCGCTCGACCGCGCGGGCAAGCTCGACCCGCTGCTGGGCCTGGCGTGATGAGCACGCCTTCTCTGACTGAGGGACGGGGGCCGGTCAGGGTTGGCCTGTTGCAGATGACCAGCGGGATCGACCCGCTGGCCAATGCCGGCATGCTCGTGGCCGCGATGGAGCAGGCGGCGCGCGAGGGCGCGGCCATGCTGTTCACGCCCGAGATGACCGGGCTGATCGACCGCAACCGCGCGCGCGCGGCGGCCCATATCGTGGGCGAGGACGAGGACCGCGTGCTGGCCGCCGCGCGCGAGGCGGCG
>DQVI01000075.1 GCA_015661825.1 Novosphingobium capsulatum | reverse complement strand
GATTGCGCGCGCGGCCCGGCGGCTGCCCCGTGCCCGGCTGGTGGCCTGGGGGCGCGAGGCACGCCACGAAATCCTGCGCGAATGTGATCCCGTGCGCGACAGGGCCCTTGCTTCGATGGATGAATTCCTCAATCGGGAAGCCCCGACACCGGTTCCGGCCCCGACTCTGCCGCTGCTTGCTTCCCCGCAGGCCTGACGGCATCATGGGGCGTCGATGGGAAGCCCATGATGGAAGAGTTCGACATCGCGATCATCGGCGCAGGCATGGCGGGCGCCAGCCTTGCTGCCGAATGTGCCCCCCATGCCCGCGTGCTGCTGATCGAGGCCGAGGACACCCCCGGCTATCACACCACGGGGCGTTCGGCCGCCTTCTGGGACGAGGTCTATGGCGGGCCTGCGGTCGTGCCGCTCACGCTGGCTGCCGGGCCCTATCTGGCCGAACACGGCTTCCTGCACGAACGCGGCTCGCTGGTGATTGGCCGCGCCCATGAACGCGACGGGCTGGAACGCTTCGTGGCCGACTATGCGGGGCTGGGCGCCCATGTCGAACTGGTCGACCGTGCGGCCATGGCCGCGCTGGTTCCCGGCCTGCGGCCCGAATGGACGGCGGCGGTCTGGCAACCGGGCTGCGCCGATATCGACGTGGCCGGGCTGCACCAGCACTATCTGGCCCGTGCGCGGCAGGCGGGCAGCGTGCTGCGGGTGCGCGCGCAAGTTGACCGGATCGAAAAAGCGGGCGGCCTGTGGGAGATCGGCTGGCGCACGGCGGGGCAGGACGTGCGCGTGCGCGCCGCGCTGGTGGCCAATGCCGCCGGGGCCTGGGCCGATACGGTGGCGGGTCTGGCGGGGGCGAGGCGGCTGGGCATTGCGCCGCTGCGCCGCACGATTGTCCAGTTGCGCCTCGATGGGCCGGTTCCGGCCACCCTGCCGCTCACGTTCGATCTGGCCGGGGAGTTCTATTTCAAGCCTTCGGGCGACCGGCTCTGGCTCTCTCCCCACGACGAGACGCCCGACGTGCCCTGCGATGCCGCGCCTGAGGAATACGACGTGGCCCTCGCCATCGACCGGATGAGCCGGGTGGTCGACTGGCAGGTACAGGCGGTCGAGCGGCGCTGGGCAGGCCTGCGCAGCTTTGCCCCCGACCGCGCGCCGGTCTATGGCTTCGATGCCGATGTGCCGGGCTTCTTCTGGTTTGCCGGGCAAGGCGGCTTCGGCATCCAGACCGCACCCGCCGCCGCGCGTCTGGGCGCGCAACTGCTGCTCGGGCAGGGGCCCGATGAAATGACCGCCAGTCTCGACCCGGCAGCCTATGCGCCGGGGCGCCTGAGGGCTGCGGTGCCGGTCGAAACGTCAGCGCAAGCATAGGGGGCAGCCCCCCCCGAACGGCTTTCCCTTACCCGATCACGCGCCATTCGCCCGGCGCCAGCCCGTCGAGCGTCCAGTCTCCGATCTGCCAGCGCACGAGGCGCAGGGTCGGGTGGCCGACGGCGGCGGTCATCCGGCGGACCTGCCGGTTGCGCCCCTCGCGCAGGGTGAGGCTGATCCAGCAATCGGGCACGCTCTTGCGAAAGCGCACCGGCGGGTCGCGCGGCCAGAGCGCGGGCGGATCGATCCGTTCGGCCCGCGCGGGCAGGGTCATCCCGTCGTTGAGGCGCACCCCGCGCGACAGCGCATCGAGCGCGGCTGCGTCGGGCTCGCCCTCGACCTGCACGAGGTAGGTCTTGGGGGCCTTGAAGCGCGGGTGGGCGATGCGGGCCTGGAGCCGCCCGTCGTCGGTCAGCAGGAGCAGCCCCTCGCTGTCGCGGTCGAGCCGCCCGGCCGGATAGACGCCGGGCCTGTCCACATAGTCGGCCAGCGTCGGGCGCTTGGGGTCCTGGCTCTCGTCGGTGAATTGGCAGAGCACGTTGTAGGGCTTGTTGAGGGCGATCAGGGCCATGGCCGGGTCAGTCGTCCCACTCTTCCTGATCGTCTTCGTCGTCGCCTTCATCGAACGTCAGGCTGCCCTGATCGATCAGCGCGACGAGCAGGGCGATGGCGCCCGGCGCCTGCGCCAGCGCGGGATCGAGGGTGAAGGCGCTGGCCGCGCACAGCGATCGGGCGAGGGGGGCGAGCGGTTCGGCGCAGAGGAATTCCTGTCCGTCGACGAACAGCGCGATGCCCTGTTCCGCGCCCCTTTCCGTGGCTGAGCTTTCCGGTTCGATGAACACGAAGCGGCTGGCCGGATTGCGCACGAGGGGCACGCCCAGCGCCAGCGCCTCGCGCACGCCAAGCGGGTCGGCGGGCATGTCCGGGCGCCAGTCGGTCGCCGCCGGGTCGGTGTCGGCATATTTGGGCAGGCTGGTGAAGCTGCCGAACCAGCGGGCGAAGGCCGCGCGATCATCGAGCGCCGCGCGCATCATGGCGTGGAGCCGGTCGAGCGCGGCGGGGGTGATCTGGCCCGGATTGGCCTGAAGCGGATTGGCGGGCGTCCCCAGATCGGGGTCGGCGTAGCGATCGTCGTCGCCCAGCGCCTGCGCGCAATGGATCGCCCAGCCTTCGATCAGTTCGGCCCGTGAAGGCGCGCGAAAGCCGATCGAATAGGTCATGCAATCGGTGCCCACGGCCACGCCATCGTGGGCGAAGCCGGGCGGGATATAGAGAATGTCGCCCGGTTCCAGAACCCAGTCGCCCTCGGCCTCGAAATCGGCGAGCAGGCGCAAGTCGGCATGGGGGGCTGTTGGCGTGGAGGCGTCGCAGCGCGGCCCTACCCGCCAGCGGCGGCGGCCCAGCCCCTGGATCAGGAACACGTCGTACTGGTCGTAGTGCGGGCCCACGCCGCCCCCGTCGGTGGCATAGCTGATCATCACGTCGTCGATCCGCCAGTCGGGCACGAAGCGGAAGGGTTCGATCAGCGCGGCGACATCGGGCACCTGCTGGTCGACCGCCTGGACCAGCAGGGTCCACGGTTCGGCGCCAAGGCTGGCGAAGCGGGCTTCGGGCAGGGGCCCGTTTTCGAGGCGCAGCGCCTCGCGCGGGCCGGTGATCAGGCGGGATTCGACGCCTTCCTCGCAGGCGAGCCCGGCCAGTTCGTCGGGTTCGAGCGGATTGGCCCAGGCCGCCCACGGATTGCGGATCAGCACGGGGCGTTTCTGCCAGAAATCGCGCAGGAACGTTGCGGGCGAAAACCGGGCGGGGTCGAACATGAAGGCAGGCGTCGAGGTCATCGTCTGCCCATGCGCCGCCCGGCAGGCGCTGTCAAAGTGTGCCGGTCACAGCCGGTTGGCCCCGGCGGGGCGCGCGTTGACCGGGCGCCGCGCCACAAAGGGTACCGGCGCGGCGCGGCTCACGCGCCCGATATAGGCCGAAAGCCCGCACTGGAGGCCCACCAGCATGTAGCAGAACGGCTGGAACGCGATCCCCACGAAGCTGGAGCCGACCAGATAGCACAGTTGCGCCTGTTGCAGCGCATCGGCCAGCGGCGTGACCCAGGCAAAGCCTTCGGGCGGGTTCCTGCGATAGCGGCGGCGGATCACTTCCATCTGGAACACGCCCATGACGTGGAGCAGCAGCCACAGCGCGAGGCCCGGATAGCCCTGCTCGCCCAGCATCTCGAAATAGGCCGAGTGATAGGCGCGGCCCTTTTCCACGTTGTGCTCGGTCTCGACCGAGGCGGTGTTGGAGCCCGCGTTGTCGGTCTTCACGGTGTCGTAGCTGATGGTGTTTTGCCGGAAGGCATCGAAGCCGCCGCCAAACGGGTGGGTCTTGGCAAATTCGATGGTCCACATCCACACCGCCACGCGGGTCGAGGCCGACTGGTCGGCCTTGTGATTCTCGATCGTGCTCATGCGCTGGGTAAAGCTGTGGGGCAGCAGCGGCACGGCCACCAGCGCCCCGGCACAGAGCAGGCCGACATAGAGCATCGGGCGCCGGGTCGAACGCAGCATCATCACCGCCAGAACCCCCACGCAGATCAGCCCGGTGCGCGCCTGCGTGCCCACCGGCATCAGCAGGCAGGAGAAACAGATACCGGCGGCAACGACTTTGGTTTTCCAGTCGGGTTTGAAGATCGTGCCATACTGGGCCAGCCACAGCGCCAGCGGGATCACGCTGATCGCCACGGTCGAGATGATCGAGCTTTCGTAGAGCCCGGTGTTGTCGTTGACCAGCAGGCGCAGTTCGCCATAGCCCCCGCCCGAGCTGAGCGTCTTGATCCCCCCGCCGATCACGATCACCCCGACCGAGAGCACCATGATCAGCGTGAGCGCCTCGATCCGCAGGCGCGTGCGCAAGGTGAGCGGCAGGAACAGCGCGAAGACCAGCGCCTTCCACACCCAGTCCCACTTGGCCGCGGCTTCGGCCGGGAAGTCGGCGGTCTGCGTGGTCAGCCCGCAATAGATCAGCAGCAGGAGCAGCACGAACTGGCGCGAGGTGAAGCGGACGCCGCTCTTGTCCTCGCTCACCATCCAGCCCAGAATCGCGCAGAGGAATGCGATCAGCGAGATCGGGATATGGGTGAGGAACCCCCACGAAACCTTCTGCGGGGCAACGATGTCGATATAGGCATAGGCCAGCACGAACAGGAACGGCCGCCTGGTTCCCGCGGCCAGAAACGCGAGGCAGAAGGCGGTGAAGAACAGGTCAAGCATCGGTGCGCCCGCTGCTGCGCGGGGGAGCGGGCCTGCGCTGGCCCATCAGGGGCTTGCGCTCGTTGGGCAGGGCCGGATCATCGTCGAGATCGGCGCGATGGAGCAGCTTCCAGATCGCCAGTGCCATCAGGATATGCGGCACGAAGATGGTTATCTTGTCGATCATCGCGGGGACATGTCCTAGCGGGGCAGGGTTGATGGGCGGTTAAGCCTGCCAGCCCGGATAAAGGGTGATGGCAGGAAGAAGCGGGGCGCGAAAGTGCGGCAGGAATTTGCCGGGTGTTAAGGCCCGGCATGGCAAGCGAGGGCACATGACCCGGATTCTCCACGTACTCGATCATTCGCTGCCGCTCCACAGCGGCTACACGTTCCGCACCCGCGCCATTCTCAAGGCGCAGCAGGGCCACGGCCTCGACGTGCGCGGGGTGACCGGGGTGCGCCATGACGCGCCGATGGCCGCAACCGGGGCCGAAACCGGGGCCGGGAACGGGGAAGAAGCGGGCTCCGAAACGGTCGACGGGCTCGTGTTCTATCGCACGCCCGGCACGGCCAGCGGCCCGGCGGGCTTGCGCGAATGGCACGAGGCCGGGCTGCTGGCCGCGCGCATCGTCGCGCTCGCACAGGACTGGCGCCCGGACGTGCTCCATGCCCATTCGCCCGCCCTGTGCGGCCTGGCCGCGTTGCGCGCCGGGCGGCGGCTGGGGATTCCGGTCGTCTACGAGATCCGCGCGTTCTGGGAAGATGCCGCCGTGGGCAATGGCACCGGGCGCGAGGGCAATGCGCGCTACCGGCTCACCCGCTGGCTCGAAGACCGGGTCGTGGCCGGGGCCGACGCCGTGGTCACGATCTGTCAGGGCCTCAAGGACGATCTGGTCGCGCGCGGGGTGGCGCCGGGCAAGATCACGATCATGCCCAACGGGGTCGATCTCGCGCTGTTCGGCACGCCGCTCGCGCCCGACCGCGCGCTGGCCGAACAGCTCGATCTGGGGGAAGGGCCGGTGATCGGCTTTCTGGGCAGCTTCTATCCGTATGAGGGCCTCGACGACATGATCGCCGCGATGCCGGCCATCGTCGCGCAAGTGCCCGGCGCGCGGCTGCTGCTGGTCGGCGGCGGGCCTGCCGAACATGCCTTGCGCGCGCAGGCCGAGGCTTCGCAGGCGGCCCATGCCATCCGCTTCGTGGGCCGCGTGCCCCATCACGAGGTCGACCGCTACTACGCGCTCGCCGATGTCGTGTGCTATCCGCGCAAGGCCATGCGGCTGACCGATCTGGTCACCCCGCTCAAGCCGCTCGAAGCCATGGCCCAGGGCAAGCTGGTGGCCGCCAGCAACGTGGGCGGCCATCGCGAACTGATCGAGGACGGGGTGACCGGCACGCTGTTCGCGCCCGATGATCCCGCCGCGCTGGCCAGGGCAATGATCGCCCTGTTCGCCGCGCGCGAGGGCTGGGATGCACGGCGCAAGGTCGCCCGTGCCTTTGTCGAAAGGGCCCACGACTGGGCGCACAATGCGGCGCGTTATCTTCCCGTTTACCAAGCCCTGATAGCCCATAAGACGGGCAAGGCCGGACTCGCTGCCTGAAATCGATCGGGAATGGTCGGGGCATGGGTCTGGTAGGGTCTTGCCAGAAGGCCGATTCGCCCTCCAACAAGGGCACTTGGCCCAATGTTGGGGGTAATGCTCAGGTGACCAGGTCCAAGCGCAAGCCGGAAGTGAAGCGTGCAGGTGGGGGCGCAGGCCGGTCGATCCGCGCCCACCGCCTGTTCCCGGCATTCACCGCCCTGTGGTTTGCCGCCTTGTTCGCGCTGGCCAGTCTCGTGGTTCCGGTCGCGGTCATCCAGTCTGCCGTCGTGGCGCTCGGCCTGCCCAAGATCGTGGCCGCCGCCGCGCCGCCGCTGGGCTTTACGGCCCGTGTTCTGGTCACGCTGGCGCTGGTCGGGCTGGGCGGGCTGCTCGGGCTCGTGGTTGGCCTGCGGCTGGGCACGCGCAAGGCCGTTCTGGCTGACGAGGCTCCGGTGACTTTCGGTCGCCGCAAGAGCGGGGCTGCCGAACTGGCCGCGCTGGTCGAGGAAGACGAGCAGGGCCGGATCGCTGAGCAGCCTTTGGTGGCAGGCGATCCTGCGCATCAGGATGAGGCCCCGCTGGAGGCGCCGCTTCCGGTCGTTTCCGATCTGGCCGGTTCGGCTTCGGTCGTGCCTGACGCGCCCTTCGATGCCCCCGTCGCGGCACCTGCCGCGCCGCGTGTGCGCGCCCGCGATGCGCACCCCGATGCCCCGCCGCGCCGCCCGCTGACGGTCAGCGACGACATGATCGACGAGGCCGAGACCCGCATCCTGAGCGATGACGAGGAAGTCTCGCTGCGTCCTTCGCGCGAAGGGCGGCTGTTCGATCCTTTTGCCATTTACGAGGATGAGGCCGGGGATGAAACCGGGCAGGACGAGCCGTTCGTGCCGCCCGCCTTCCTCGCCCGCGCGTTCGACCGGGCCGACCTGCCGGCAGAGCCGGCTGTCCCTGTGCAGGCTCCTGTCATCGCTGCGGATGAACCTGTCGATGTGGTGGCGCCCGAGCCGGAGCCCGCCACCCTCGCGCCCTCTGCTACCGAGCCTGCCGAAGTCGTCGAGGACAACGACGGCGACAGCACCGTGCCCGAGGATCAGGCCCCGCTGGTGGCTGCTGTCCCTGCGCGCACCGGTCTGGCCTCGCCGGTGGCCCAGGCCGATCTTGACGGGCTGGGTCTGGTCCAGTTGGTTGAACGTCTGGCGCTGGCCATCGCCAGCCACCGCGAGGATCGCGATGGTTTGCGCATGGACGGGGGGGCGCGCATGGACGGGGGAGCGCCCGTTTTTGCCACTTCCGAATCTGCCACTCCTGAATCTGGACGCGCCATTCCGGCCGTGGCTCCTGTCGTGCAGTCCGATGTCGTGACGATGCCGCGCCTGTCGCGCGCTTTCGGTGCCGAGGCACGCCCGGAAGCCCGGCCGGAAGCCCGGATTGCTGGCAATGACGTGGTTGGCGATGATGGGGTTGGCGATGATGCGGGACGGGGCGGTGTCTTCACCCTCGCGCGTGGCGAGCCGGCTGTGCTGGAGGATCGCTATTCCTCGCTCACCGATGTCGTGCCCGCGCTGCGCCGTGGCGATGACAAAATCTTGGGTGACAGCCTTTCCGGGGAAAGTCTCTCTGGCGACGAAAATTTTGCGCAAGGGCGCCCGCTTGTGATCTTCCCGGGGCAGGCACGGGCTCTCGCGGCTGATGGGCCGGTTCCCGCGCGGGCTTCGGCTGGCGATGTTTCGCCTGCGTTCGAGCGGCCGGTGCTGGCCTCGGTGCCGACGCGCTTTCAGGCCATCGCGCGTGGCGACGGGGCCCGGACCAGCGATCTCGACGATCCCGAGCAGGCCCTGCGCGATGCGCTGGCCACGCTCCAGAAGATGACCGCCAACCGCTGAGCGGGGGCTTGCGGGGCTCGCGGGTTCCGGCCCGGCCCCGAATTGTGCATACCTCTCTGCGACATGTGATCGCAGCGGGCCGACACACTGCGACATTTACGCATCGGCGCGACATTTCCCGGCAGGCTTTCCCGTCTGCGGGCCTCAGGGAGGTTGCAAAATAACTTTCTTCAAGTCATGGGGGATTCTCGCGCAATTTTCGGCACCTCCCGGTGTCGTGATTCGTGCGAGTTCTCTTTGTTTTTGGGGTAGGGACGATCAACGCGATGGGATTTCCGCCGGTTCAGGGCCTGTATGATCCGCGTAACGAGCATGACGCATGTGGCATGGGTTTTGTCGCCCACATCAAAGGCGTCAAAAGCCACGCGATTATTGGTCAGGCCCTGGAGATTCTGCGCAACCTCGACCACCGCGGCGCGGTGGGCGCCGATCCGCTGCTGGGCGATGGCGCGGGCCTGCTGATCCAGCTGCCCGACCAGATGTTCCGCAAGTGGGCCGCATCGGAAGGCAAGGAACTGCCGCAGCCGGGCGACTATGCCGTGGCCATGTGCTTCCTTCCCCAGGATGAAGCCGCGCGCGCCTTCGTGACCGGCTTCTTCGAGAAGTTCATCGCCAAGGAAGGCCAGGAACTGATCGGCTGGCGCGACGTGCCCGTCACGCTCGACGGCCTTGGCAAGACCGTGATCGAATCGATGCCGGTGATCCGCCAGTGCTTCATCAAGCGCGGCGAGAACTGCGCCGATCAGGACGCCTTCGAGCGCAAGCTGCTCGCCATCCGCAAGCAGACGCAGAACCCGCTGGCCGCCATGGCCGAAAAGCATGGGCTGCCGGGCGTGACCCAGCTCTACATGCCCAGCTTCTCGTCGCGCACGATCGTCTACAAGGGGCTGCTGCTGGCCAATCAGGTCGGCTCGTTCTACGACGATCTGCGCAACCCGGACTGTGTCTCGGCGCTGGGCCTCGTGCACCAGCGTTTCTCGACCAACACCTTCCCGAGCTGGAAGCTCGCGCACCCGTTCCGCTTCGTCGCGCACAACGGTGAAATCAACACCGTGCGCGGCAACGTGAACTGGATGAACGCGCGCCGCCGCACCATGGAATCGGACCTGCTGGGCCCCGATCTCGACAAGATGTGGCCGCTCATCCCCCATGGCCAGTCGGACACCGCCAGCCTCGACAACGCGCTCGAGCTGCTGATCGCGGGCGGCTATGGCATTGCCCATGCGATGATGGTGCTGATGCCCGAAGCCTGGGCCGGCAATGCCCTGATGGACCCCAAGCGCCGTGCGTTCTACGAATATCACGCCGCGCTGATGGAACCCTGGGACGGCCCGGCGGCGGTCGCCTTCACCGATGGTCGCCAGATCGGCGCCACGCTTGACCGCAACGGTCTGCGTCCGGCCCGCTTCTCGATCACCCGTGACGGCCTCGTGTGCATGGCCTCGGAAAGCGGCGTTCTGCCCTTCCGCGAGGAAGACGTCGTGCGCAAGTGGCGCCTCCAGCCCGGTCGCATGCTGCTGATCGACCTCGAACAGGGCCGCATCGTCGAGGACGACGAACTGAAGGCCCAGCTCTCGTCGGCCGAACCTTACGAGGAATGGCTCGACGCGGCGCAGTACAACCTCAAGGATCTGGAAATCGCCGATCCTGAAGTCGTCGCGCTGCCGGTGGCCACCGACAGCCTGCTCGATCGCCAGCAGGCCTTCGGCTACACGCAGGAAGACGTGAGCAAGTTTCTCGAACCCATGGGGATCATGGGCGAGGATCCGATCGGCTCGATGGGCACTGACACCCCGATTGCGGTGCTCTCGAAGCGCGCGCGCCTGCTCTACGACTACTTCAAGCAGAACTTCGCCCAGGTCACCAACCCGCCGATCGACCCGATCCGCGAGGAACTGGTGATGAGCCTGGTCTCGATGATCGGTCCGCGCCCCAACCTGCTGGGCCACGATGCGGGCAGCCACAAGCGTCTGGAAGTCGACCAGCCGATCCTGACCAACGACGACGTGGCCAAGATCCGCTCGGTCGAGGCCGCGCTCGACGGCGCGTTCCGCACCGCCACCATCGACACCACCTGGGACGCCAGCACCGGGGCCGAAGGCCTCGAAATGGCGCTCAAGGAAATGTGCTGGGCGGCCACCGAAGCCGTGCTGGCCGACAAGAACATCCTGATCCTGTCGGACCGTGCGCAGAGCGCGCAGCGCATCGCCATGCCCGCCCTGCTGGCAACGGCCGCTGTGCACCATCACCTCGTGCGTCAGGGCCTGCGCATGCAGACCGGCCTCGTCGTGGAAACCGGCGAAGCGCGCGAAGTCCATCACTTCTGCGTGCTGGCCGGCTATGGCGCCGAGGCGGTTAACCCCTACCTCGCGTTCGAGACGCTCGAAGCCATCCGCCTCGACAAGGGCGTGCCGCTTTCGGCCTATGACGTTCAGAAGAACTATATCAAGGCGGTCGGCAAGGGCATCCTGAAGGTCATGTCCAAGATGGGCATCTCGACCTACCAGTCCTATTGCGGTGCGCAGATCTTCGACGGCGTGGGCCTGTCCTCGGCCTTCATCGAGAAGTACTTCACCGGCACGGCCACCTCGATCGAGGGTGTCGGGCTCAAGGAAGTGGCCGAAGATACCGTGGCGCGCCATGCCATGGCTTATGGCGACAACCCGATCTACAAGAAGATGCTCGACGTGGGCGGCATCTACCAGCTGCGCCTGCGCGGCGAGGAACATGCCTGGACGGCGGACAACATCGCCAGCCTGCAACACGCCGTGCGCGGCAACATTCCTGAAAAGTACAAGGAATTTGCCCAGACCATCAACGACCAGTCGGAGCGCATGCTCACGATCCGCGGGCTGATGGAACTCAAGGCCGCCGACAAGCCGCTGTCGATCGACGAAGTCGAACCGGCCAGCGAGATCGTCAAGCGGTTCGCCACCGGCGCAATGAGCTTCGGCTCGATCAGCCGCGAGGCGCACACCACGCTGGCCATCGCGATGAACCGCATCGGCGCCAAGTCGAACACCGGCGAAGGCGGCGAGGAACCCGACCGCTTCAAGCCGATGGCCAATGGCGATTCGATGCGCTCGGCGATCAAGCAGGTCGCCTCGGGCCGCTTTGGCGTGACCGCCGAATACCTCGTCAATGCCGACGACATCCAGATCAAGATGGCCCAGGGCGCCAAGCCGGGCGAAGGCGGCCAGCTTCCCGGTGACAAGGTCAACAAGGTGATCGGCAAGACCCGTCACTCGACGCCGGGTGTCGGCCTGATCTCGCCGCCGCCGCACCACGACATCTACTCGATCGAAGATCTCGCGCAGCTCATTCACGATCTCAAGAACGTGAACACCAAGGCGCGCGTTTCGGTCAAGCTGGTCTCGGAAGTGGGCGTGGGCACCGTGGCCGCGGGCGTTTCCAAGGCGCGCGCCGACCATGTGACGATCTCGGGCTATGAAGGCGGGACGGGCGCTTCGCCGCTCACCTCGCTGACCCATGCGGGCAGCCCCTGGGAAATCGGCCTGGCCGAAACCCAGCAGACCCTGCTGCTCAACAACTTGCGCAGCCGCATCTGTGTCCAGGCCGACGGCGGCCTGCGCACGGGCCGCGACGTGGCCGTTGCCGCCCTGCTGGGCGCCGACGAGTTCGGCTTTGCCACCGCGCCGCTGATCGCGGCCGGGTGCATCATGATGCGCAAGTGCCACCTCAACACCTGCCCGGTCGGCGTCGCCACCCAGGACCCGGTCCTGCGCGCCCGCTTCACCGGCCAGCCCGAGCACGTGATCAACTACTTCTTCTTCGTCGCCGAAGAACTGCGGGCGATCATGGCCGAAATGGGCTTCCGCACGGTGGCCGAGATGGTGGGCCGGGTCGACCGCCTCGACTCGCGCAAGCTGGTCTCCAACTGGAAGGCGCAGGGCGTCGACCTGTCGCGCCTGCTGCACAAGGTCGAACCGGTTGCCGGCACGAGCCTCAACTGGTCGGGCCATCAGGACCATGGCCTCGAAGCCGCGCTCGACAACGACCTGATCGCTGCTGCCGCGCCTGCTCTCGAAGCCCGGGAACCGGTGCGTATCGAGCGTTCGGTGATCAACGTGAACCGCACCGTGGGCGCGATGCTCTCTGGCGAGGTGGCGCGTCGCTATGGCCATGCCGGCCTGCCCGACAACACCATCAACATCACGTTCAAGGGCGTGGCGGGCCAGTCGTTCGGCGCGTTCCTCGCCTATGGCGTGACGCTCGACCTGATCGGCGACGCCAACGACTATGTCGGCAAGGGCCTGTCGGGTGGCCGCGTGATCGTGCGCCAGCCTGCCCATGTCGACCGCGAGGCGACCGAGAACATCATCGTGGGCAACACCGTGCTGTACGGCGCTGTCTCGGGTGAGGCGTTCTTCAACGGCGTGGGCGGCGAACGCTTCGCCGTGCGCAACTCGGGCGCCATTGCGGTGGTCGAGGGCACGGGCGACCATGGCTGCGAATACATGACCGGCGGCGTGGTCGTGGTGCTGGGCACGACCGGCCGCAACTTTGCCGCGGGCATGTCGGGCGGTGTGGCCTATGTCTACGACATCGAGGGCAACTTCGCCTCGCTGGTCAATGGCGCGATGGTCGATCTGCTGCCGGTTTCGGCACAGGCTGACGAAGACGATGGGGCTGGCCGTCCGCAGCAGCGCGGCAGCAGCGTCAACGACGCAGGCATGGGCGACATGCTGCGCCACGATGCCGAGCGTCTGCGCGTGCTGATCGAGCGTCATCTGCTCCACACCGGCTCAAAGCGCGCCCGCGCGATCCTCGACAACTGGGACGAGGAACTGGGTCGTTTCGTCAAGGTCATGCCGCGCGACTACGCGCGTGCGCTCCGCCAGCTGGAGGCCGAGCGCCTCGCAGCCGCCTCGGTCGCTGCGGAATAAGGATTTAGGACAATGGGTAAGGCAACCGGCTTTCTCGAAATCGAGCGCAAGGACCGCAGCTACGATGCTCCGGCCGAGCGACTGAAGCACTATCGCGAGTTCGTCATCCCCCACGATGCGGCCTCGCTTCAGGGTCAGGCTTCGCGCTGCATGAACTGCGGCATTCCGTACTGCCACAACGGCTGTCCGGTGAACAACCAGATCCCCGACTGGAACCATCTGGTCTACGAGAACGACTGGCGCGAGGCGCTGGACAATCTCCACTCGACCAACAACTTCCCCGAGTTCACCGGCCGCGTCTGCCCCGCCCCGTGCGAGGCGGCGTGCACGCTGAACATCATCGACCAGCCCGTGACCATCAAGTCGATCGAATGCGCGATCGTCGACAAGGGCTGGAAGGAAGGCTGGATCGAGCCGCAGGTGCCCACCCGCAAGACCGGGAAGTCGGTCGCCGTGGTCGGTTCGGGCCCGGCAGGCATGGCCGCTGCCCAGCAGCTGGCGCGTGCGGGCCATTCGGTCACCGTCTTTGAAAAGTCGGATCGCGTGGGCGGCCTGCTCCGCTACGGCATCCCCGACTTCAAGATGGAAAAGCACCTGATCAACCGTCGTCTGGTGCAGATGATGGCTGAAGGCGTTGATTTCCGCACGTCGGTCGAAGTGGGCGTGACCGTTTCGGTCGACTCGCTGAAGGAAAACTTCGACGCGGTGGTCATGGCTGGTGGTGCGGAAGATCCGCGCCCGCTCGCCATTCCCGGCTTCGAGCTTCAGGGCGTGCGCTTCGCCATGGAATTCCTGACCCAGCAGAACAAGCGCGTGGCCGGCGACGACGAGATCCGCGCCGCGCCGCGTGGCTCGCTCACGGCGACGGGCAAGCATGTCGTGGTGATCGGCGGTGGTGACACCGGGTCGGACTGCGTGGGCACCTCGAACCGTCAGGGTGCCCTGTCGGTGACCCAGCTCGAAATCATGCCCCAGCCGCCCGAAAAGGAAGACAAGGCGCTCTCGTGGCCGAACTGGCCGCTCAAGCTGCGCACTTCGTCGAGCCACGAGGAAGGCGTCGTGCGCGAGTTCGCGGTGCTGACCAAGCGTGTGATCGGCGAAAACGACGTGACCGGCCTCGAATGCGTGCGCGTCGAGTGGGTCGATGGCAAGATGCAGGAAGTGCCGGGCAGCGAATTCGTGCTCAAGGCCGACCTGATCCTGCTGGCGATGGGCTTTGTCGGCCCGCGCAAGCGTGGCCTGCTCGACCAGTCGGGCGTCGAACTCGACCCGCGTGGCAACGTGAAGGGCAACACGGTCGACTACAAGACCAGCGTCGATGGCATCTTTGCCTGCGGCGACATGCGCCGTGGCCAGAGCCTGGTGGTCTGGGCGATCCGCGAAGGCCGCCAGTGCGCCCGCGCAGTCGACGAAGCGCTGATGGGTGTCACCGAACTCCCGCGCTGAACGCAAGGAAGGGGATGATCCCGGGGGCCATCGCCCCCGGCCCCCCGAAACTGGTGTTTGCTGGCATTCCTGACATGGCCGCCAGCGCCAGTTCAGCCAAAGCTAATGGGGTGAAGGGGGCGATGCCCCCTTCATTCTCCCTTTCTTCTCTACCCGCGATTGCCCCACCATCCCGCAATGGCTTCAGCCTGCGGCGCCAGCGTCTCGGCCAGCGGCCCGGCAAATGCCTGCCAATGGGCGGCAAAGCGCGAGCTGATCGCGGTCAGCACCGGAATGTTCAGGCTCACGGCCATGGCAAAGGCATCGGTCAGCCCGCTGTTGCTTTCCGCTTCGAGCCTGCCGAACTTGTTGAGCACGACAAGGTCGCAGCCCTGTTCGATCCGGGGCAGGAGCGCACCGCAAGCCTGCGCCGGGCCTGCCGGATCGAGCGAGCAGGCGTCCGCCTCGCTGCCGAGCGGCTGAAACAGCCGGTAGCGCACCCCGCTCGACAGATCGACCAGATCGTCCCCCACCTCGACCACCCCGATCACTCGCACTCCGGGGGCAAGCGACCGTGCAAAGGCGAGCATCAGCGCCTGTGTCGCTTCGCCATCGGAGCCCGCGATGGCCCCGATCGGGCGCGAGCGGGTCATGCCAGAAGGTCTTCGTAGAAGGCCCCGAACGGGCGCGTGGGGTGGCGGATCTGGATTTCGAGGATCCACAGCCCCGCGCTGGGCTGACCGGCAAGATCGCCCAGCTTGCCCGCCGCCTGTCGCGAGGGGTGGGGGTAATCGGCCACGCGGTGGCCGCGCACGTCGAGGTTGAGGCGCCAGCCCATGGCCTGCGCCTCGGCCACGGCGCGGTCATAGAGGGCGGTGCCGGTGAGGGATTCCTGCGCCCAGATCGCGGCGACGCGGTGCCACAGCGTCCTGGCGGCAGCGGCGCAGGCGTGCATTTCGGGATCGTCGCCCACGGCAAATCCGGCGCCCACGTCGGCCTCGTGGCCGAGCAGGACGGGGCCGATGTCGATGAAGAAGATGTCGTTTTCGGCCAGGGCGAGGTCGGGCGCGTTGCGGTCGGCGAAGATGCGCAGGGTGTTTGCGCCAAAACGCACCATCAGCGGGTGCCAGGCCTGCCCCATGCCCAGATCGGCCAGGATCGTCTCGCCCAGCGCGCGCGCCTCGCTCTCGCGCATGCCGGGGCGCACGGCGGCGGCGATCTGGTGGACGCCTTCCCATGCGCGGGCCTGTGCCTCGCGCATGGCCTGCGGCGACCAGGCGGGGCCGACGGTATTTTCGGGATTGGCGGTATCGGGGGCTGTGGTCTGGGTCATGCCGGGGGGAGCGTCCAATCGATCGGGGGGCGGCCATGGGCCGCGAGGAAGGCATTGGCCTGGCTGAAATGGCGGCAGCCGAAGAAGCCGCCATGGGCCGAGAGCGGGCTGGGGTGGGGAGCCTTGAGCACGAGGTGCGGGCCGCTTTCGAGGCCGGGGACGCGCGCGGCCTTCTTCTGGGCATGGCTGCCCCAGAGCAGGAACACGGTGGGTTCGGCCCGCGCGGCGACGGCGGCCACGGCGGCGTCGGTGAAGGGTTCCCAGCCCTTGTTCTGGTGCGAACCGGCCTGTCCGGCCTCGACCGTCAGCGCATTGTTGAGCAGGAGCACGCCCTGCTGCGCCCAGTGGACGAGATGACCATGGGCGGGCCGGGGCAGGCCGAGGTCGGTGCCCAGTTCCTTGAAAATGTTGACGAGGCTGGGCGGCACCTTGACGCCGGGCTGAACCGAAAACGCAAGGCCATGAGCCTGTCCGGGGCCATGATAGGGGTCTTGCCCGAGGATCACGACCTTGACTTGCGGCAGCGGGGTCAGTTCGAGCGCGGACAGGCGCTGGCCGCGCGGGGGATAGATGGTCTTGCCCGCGGCTTCCTCTGCCTTGAGGAAGCCGCCCAGCGCGCGCAGCGGGGGGCTGGCCAGAACGGGATCGAGGGCAGGGGCCCAGCTTGCGGGAACAGGAGAGGAGGTCATCGCCGGGGGCTTATCACGCCGGGGCGCCTCCACACCACCGGTCTTGCCGCAGGAACGCCCTGTTTCAGACCGGATGCGGTTCAGGCTGGACGAACGATGATGGCCTGTCCGTGGGGATCGAAGGTCAGGGCCGCGATGCCGGGGGCGGCGGCGCAATTGCCGGGGCGCAGCACGTCCCCGTTCAGGTGGACTTCGCCTTGACGCGGGATCACCAGCAGGGGCCCGGCATAGTCTGCCGCGAGCGCGGCATCGGGCACGCCCTGAAGGCGATGCGCGGTGAAATAGGGGCCGCTGGCCAGTTCCACCGTGCCGGTTTCGGGAATGTGGCGGGCGAGCGCGGGATCGAGCGGCTGCGCACGCGAGACGGCGATGCCCTTGTCGAGATGGAGTTCGCGCGGGCGGCCATAATCGTAGAGGCGATAGGTGATGTCGCTGTTCTGCTGGATTTCGATCAGGCTGACCCCGGCGCCGATGGCGTGGACGGTGTTGGCCGGGATGTAGAAGAAATCCCCGGCCTTGACCGGATGCCAGACCAGCATGTCCTCGATGCTGCCATCGAGGGCTGCGGCGCGCAGCACTTCGGGGCTGACCGGTTCGTGAAAGCCGACGCCCAGCGTGGCGCCCGGCTCGGCATCGATCACCAGCCAGCATTCTTCCTTGCCGCGCTCGGGATTGCCGGCGGCATCGGTTTCGCCCATGGCGGTGGCCTGGGCATCGGTCGGATGGACCTGGACCGACAGCTTTTCGCTGGTGAAGATGTACTTCACCAGCAGGCCGGGAAGCTCAGCGGGAGGCTCGAACCAGATTTCGCCGACGCGCTCTCCGTCCGGCGCCACGAACGGGGCGGGGAGCACGTCCTTGCCCCAGGGCTTGGCGACCGAACGGATGGGCAGCTTGCTCACTGGTTGGCGGCGCCTTCGAGCTTGCCGACGAGTTGCGCGCCCTCGCTCGTGCAGATCATGATGTCGTCGCCATCGACGACCACGATCAGGTTGCTGGCGCCCACGACCGAGACGCGCGGGCCATCGGTGTGGACCAGCACGTTCGAGCAGTTCTTGAGTTCGACCCGGCCGCGCACGGCATTGCCGATCTCGTCCTTGTCGAGCGCCTCGTGCAGGGCCTGCCAGTTGCCGATGTCGGACCAGGCCATCGTGGCCGGGACCATGGCGGCGCGTTCGGTGTTTTCCATCACCGCGTAGTCGACCGATTCCCCTTCGATCTGGCCGAAAGCGATCGGATCGGGGTGGAACTTGTTGCCATCGACGGTGCCCTGTTCGACCGAGGCGCGCACGGCGGCGGCCAGCGCAGGGCGGTGCCGGGCCAATTCATCGAGGAAGTGACCGGCGCGGAAGGCGAAGATGCCGCCGTTCCACGAATAGCCGCCATCGGCCAGGAAGGCGCGCGCGCGGGCGAGATCGGGCTTCTCGATGAAGCGTTCGACGCGGTGGCCCTGGCTGTCGGGAATCGCCTCGCCCTGCTTGAGGTAGCCATAGCCGGTTTCGGGCGCGGTCGCGGCGATGCCGAAGGCGACCAGCCAGTCTTTCGCGGCGAGTGCGGCGGCGGCGCGGGCGGCGGACTGGAAGGCGGCAACATCGCCGATGTGATGGTCACTCGGGCAGACGAGCATGATCGCATCGGCCGGAAGGCGCAGCGCGGCCAGCGCGATGGCGGCAGCGGTGTTCTTGCCTTCGGGCTCGATGATGATCCCGGTGTGCTCGGGATCGATCAGCTGCTCGGTCACATGGTCGAGATGGGCCGCGCCCGTCACGATCATGGCCGGGCCGAAATCGGCCTGCCCGTCGCAGCGCAGCAGGGCTGCCTCGAACAGGGTATTGTCGCCCACCAGCGGCAGGAAGGGCTTGGGCTTGATCTTGCGTGACCGCGGCCAGAGACGGGTTCCGCTGCCGCCGCACAGGATAACCGGAGTGATCATGGTCAAAGCGTTCCTGATTTCTTGGTACCGTATGCCGGTTTCGGTGAGAACACCATGGTATTGCCCGAATGATGATACAAAATGGAGGTTTCTTCAGGTCGTCTGTCTGTCGATCGTCTCGAAGTGCAGGTCCAATATGGAGGCGAATAGTTGGTGTGCCCCCGGTTGAACATACGATCAAGGCGTTCGGTCAAGCCTCTTTGGCAGACCGGGAGGAGCGGTTCAACGTGCTTCCGCCCGGCCCTGCCGCCAGCGAGTGCCAATCAGGGAAGGCCGATCATGGCAGTCCCGATCATGGCAGGGCCACCACGACCGCCATCGCCTGTTCGAGCAGGGTGGCCGCGCGCTCGGGGGTGTCCCCTTCGGTATAGACCCGCAGTTCGGGGGCATTGCCGCTCGGGCGCAAGTGGATGATGTCGCCGCTTGCAAAGGTGATGCGCAAGCCGTCGACCTGGTTGAACAGGGTGGCAGGCCCGGCAAAGCTGCCGAACAGGTCGCCCACTTTGGCCAGCACGGCGGGCGCTTCGCCCTCGCCGAGGCGGGCGACGAGCGCCTGGCTCTTGGCCGTGGGATAGTTCTGCAAGCGGTCGCTGGCGGTGAAACGCGGCGGCAGCGTGGCGCGCAGGGCCGAGACGCTCAGCCCGCTGCGGCGTGCCTGGGCCAGAACGGCCAGCATCGGCAGGACCGCGTCGCGCGTGGGCAGCGCGGCGAGGGTGCGGCCTTCCTGTGTGACCGGACTGCCCAGGATGAAGCCGCCATTGGCTTCATAGCCGCAGGCGGTTTCGCCCAGCGCGATCAGCGTGTTCATCGCCTCGATCACGAAGGGCGAGCCGATCCGCGTGCGCACGACCTGGCTGAACAGGCCCGAGAGTTCGAGCGCGGAATTGGAGCTGACCGGGGTTGCCAGCGCGGTGATCCCGAGCGCCTGCGCGCACAGCACGCCCAGTACATCGCCGCGCAGCCATTGCCCGGTCTCGTCGGCGAGCAGCGGGCGGTCGGAATCCCCGTCGGTCGAGAGGATCGCGTCGAAGCCGAATTCGGCGGCCCACTGGCGGGCCAGTTCCTGGTCGACCGGGCGAACCGCCTCGGTGTCGACCGGAATGAAGGTATCCGAGCGGGCCAGCGCCACGGCCTGCGCGCCCAGCGCGGTGACGATTTCGAGCACGTCATCACGGCCCACCGCCGAATGCTGGTAGACCCCCAGCTTCAGCCCGGCGAGCGCATCGGGCCCGAAGAAATCGACATACCGCGCGATATAGGGCGTTGCCGCATCGCAGGGCGGGGTCGGGGCAGGGGCCGTGCGCAGCATGCCCGCTGCATCGAACAGGTCGGGCAGATCGACGCCTTGCGCGCGAATCGCGGCCTCGTCGGGCTTGAGTACTTCGCCGTCGGCCCGGTTGAACTTGATGCCGTTGCGGTCATCGGGAATGTGGCTGCCGGTGACCATCAGCGAGGGAATGCCGCGCGCGAAGCCATAGGCCGCCACCGCAGGCGAGGGCACGAAGCCGCAATGATCGACGATCCCGCCGCAATGCACGATCGCGGCCGCGCAAGCCCCCAGAATGCGCGGCGAAGAAGGGCGCAAGTCTCCCGCGATGGCCACGGCCATGCCCGGCGCGAACTGGCCGATCGCGGCCATGTGCTGAAGGAATGCGCAAGTATAGGTGAAGCATACCCGATCGGTCATCGCCGTGACCAATCCGCGTGCGCCGCTTGTTCCGAACGCCACGCCGCTCTCTTCCATTACGGTGGCAACCAGGG
The DNA here is from genome assembly GCA_015661825.1 of Novosphingobium capsulatum. Taxonomy (GTDB): domain Bacteria; phylum Pseudomonadota; class Alphaproteobacteria; order Sphingomonadales; family Sphingomonadaceae; genus Novosphingobium; species Novosphingobium pituita. The sequence goes on along the minus strand of DQVI01000075.1, from coordinate 34,688 downwards.
TCGTCTTCGTCATTCTGCCTCGCGTTTGCGCAACGGCCGCATGGGCTGTTTTGGAGAGGTGGTCGCCGGCAGTTACAGGGCGGGGCTGGCGGTCACAAGAGGGGATTGTGCGGCGCAACCAGATTACAGGCCAGATTGCAGGGAGTTGCGGGGATGCCCTCGAAATAGAGCATTCTCATCTGCGACGGCCGGAGTGTGCATGATCAAAACACCTTTTTCGTGACGGCACATGGCCGCTGCGGGCGGGCAGGCCATCTGCAACCGGGCTTGCCGCTGGCGCGGATCGGGCCTAAGCACCGGCCATGGCCGTATACCTGCATGAAGAAGACCTGCCTGCTGCCGATATTCTGGCGCCGGGCATCGTAGCCGTCGATACCGAGACGATGGGTCTCGTGACCGCGCGTGACCGTCTGTGCGTGGTGCAGATCTCCGATGGACGCGGGGACGAGCATCTGGTGCGTTTCAAGGTGGGCAGCGACTATGCCGCGCCCAATCTGCGCGCGGTTCTGGCCGATCCCTCGCGGCTCAAGCTCTATCATTTCGCCCGCTTCGATCTGGCGGCTATTCATCACTATCTCGGGGTCATGGCGACGCCCGTGTTCTGCACCAAGATTGCCTCCAAGCTCGTGCGCACCTACACCGACCGTCATGGCCTCAAGGATCTCGTGCGCGAGTTGCTGGGCAAGGAAATCAGCAAGCAGCAGCAGTCGAGCGACTGGGGCGGCGCGGTGCTGAGCGATGCCCAGCTCGAATATGCCGCCTCGGACGTGCGCTATCTCCATGGCGCCCATGCCATTCTCGTCGACCGTCTGGCCCGTGAAGGCCGCACCGCGACGGCGCAGGCCTGCTTCGACTTCCTGCCCACGCGCGCCCTGCTCGACATTGCCGGCTGGGCTGATCGCGACATCTTCAGCCACGACTGAGCGCGGCTGCTTCGATGACCACCCAGGCCGATCGCATCCGCACCCGCCGCCAGCACAAGGCGGCGCCCGGCGGCACGCATGACCGCATCGTGCGGGCCATGGCGGTGGTCCTGCCCGGATTGATCGGGGTTTTGCTGGCGGTCATGGTGCTCACCCCGATGACCCCGCGTGGCGAGATCAGCTTCCTGCTCGACCGCAACAAGGTGGCGGTCGTCCAGGACCGCCTGCGGGTGATGAGCGCGATGTATCGTGGCGCGGACGACCGGGGGCGGACCTTCTCGGTCACGGCGGGGAGCGGTGTCCAGCATTCCGCGAGCGAGGATGTCGTCCAGCTCAAGGACGTGACCGCGCGGGTCATGCTCAAAGATGGGCCCGCGATCCTGACCACCCAGCAAGGCGCCTACGATTTCGGTCGCCAGTTCATCACCGTGCCCGGCATCGTCAATTTCGAGAGTTCGGATGGCTATCGCATGGTCACCAACGGCGCTTCGATCGACCTGTCGAAGCGTCTGCTGGTGAGTGACGGTCATGTCGAGGGGCGCCTGCCGACCGGGGTTTTCTCGGCGGACCGCTTTGTCGCCAATCTTGACGATCATACCGTGACGCTTGAAGGCAATGCCCGTATGCGGATGGAGCAGGGCAAGATGACGGTCCCCGGCAAGCCGTGATGCGCGATTCGATAAGGACACTTTTGCATGACTGATCCGCATACCCTGTCGCCGCGCCGCCTGAGCACGCGGGCGCTGGCCCTGCGTTCGCTGGTGGGCGGCTTCGCGCTTTGCGGGACGATCGTGGCCGGGGCGCAGGTTCTTTCCGCACAGGCCATTTCCCGTCACAATTCCAACGCACCGGTCAATTTCGCCGCCGACCGGATGGAGATGCAGGACAAGCAGAAGCGCGTCGTGCTCACCGGCCATGTCGACATCACGCAGGAAGACCTGCGCCTCCAGGCCGCGCGCACGACGCTGGCCTATACCGATGGCGCGTCCGTGCAGGTGCAGCGCATCAACGCGGCAGGCGGTGTTCTGGTAACCCGCGGCGACGAGCGCGCGAGCGGCGACAGCGCGGTCTACGACATCCCGCGCAAGGTGATCACCATGGTCGGCAATGTCGCGCTGCATCGGGGCAAGGACACGCTCAATGGTGGTCGTCTGGTCATCGACCTGAACACCGGTCTTTCGAGTGTCGACGGGCATCACATGGGGGCTGATGCGGGTGCGGCAGGCGGGACGACGACATCGGGCGGGCGCGTGACCGGCACGTTCAATGTGGCCAAGGCCCAGTCTGGCAAGAACTGACTGGCAAGAACTGATGCACACGCCCTTTGGCGGGCGGCGGGGCATGCGCTAGAGATTGCGTGGGCATTGCCGATACCGGGGTGTCCGGGCGTTTCTGACCATCCGGCCTGACCATCCGGCCAGATTGTCCGGCCTGGCCGTCGGGTTGTGATCGGGGCGAATGGTCGGGGTAGGGGCCCCTTGCGGGCGACGGAGGCTTTGGCGTGACAATTCTGGTTACCGGCAATGCCGGCTTCATCGGCTTTCATACTGCGCGCAAGCTGCTCGAACGCGGCGACAGCGTGGTCGGCTTCGACGTGGTCAACGACTACTACGATCCGGCCATCAAGGAGGCGCGCCTGCGCATCCTGGAGGAGACTGCGCAGCGCACCGGATCGTCCTATCGTTTCGTGCGGGCCAATCTGGCCGACCGGGGCGCGGTCGAGGAGGCCTTTGCACAGAACGGCGTGAGCCGGGTGATCAATCTCGCGGCCCAGGCCGGGGTCCGGTATTCGATCGAGAATCCCCACGCCTATGTCGAAAGCAACATCGTGGGCTTCACCAACATTCTCGAAGCCTGCCGCCATGGCGGGGTCGGGCATCTGGTCTATGCCTCGACCAGCTCAGTCTATGGTGCCAACAAGGCGATGCCGTTCAGCGAGCACAAGGGTGTCGATCACCCGCTCCAGTTCTACGCGGCGACCAAGAAGGCCAACGAGCTGATGGCGCACAGCTACAGCCATCTCTATCGCCTGCCGACCACGGGCCTGCGGTTCTTCACCGTCTATGGCCCGTGGGGGCGCCCGGACATGGCGCTGTTCCTGTTCACCCGCGCCATTCTCGAAGGCAAGCCGATCAAGGTTTTCAACCACGGCAACCACACGCGCGATTTCACCTATGTGGACGATATCGTCGAGGGCGTGATCCGGGCGCTCGACCGTCCGGCCGCGCCCGATCCGGCGTGGGATGCCATGGCGCCCGACCCGGCGACCTCGAACGCGCCCTACCGTATCTACAACATCGGCAACAACAATCCGGTCAAACTTACCGAGTATATCGAGGCACTTGAAGTCGCACTCGGTCGCCCGGCCGAGCGCGAATTGTTGCCGCTTCAGGCCGGAGACGTGCCTGATACTTTTGCCGACGTATCCGATCTGGAACGCGAGCTGGGCTATCGCCCGACAACGAGCGTGCGCGAAGGCGTCGCGCGCTTCGTGGAATGGTACCGCGCCTACAACAAGTGCTGACCCTTTTTCCGTAAAGGGTCAGTTTCCCGCAAAGGGAACCTGCCTCGCACAAATTGATATTGTGCGAGGCAACATTTGCTGGCATCGCTGTTGCTCCAAGAACAAGTTCGTAGACTTGCAATATATCGTGCTGAAACAGCTGTATCGCATTTGCGGTGCAGTTGTGGTTGCCATGATTTGATTCGTGGCGTGCCCGGTCTATTTTGACCCAGGAGCAGGTGGCGTAGTGAGGCGGTTTTCCCAAGGTACGGTTTTTGTGGCCAGTCTTGCCATGGCTGGTTGTTCGACGCCGCCAGCGCCCAATGTTGCGGTCGGAGCCCGTTCCTATGAGGTCGCTCCGCCTCTGGGCGAGAACAGCATGCCTGCCCATGCCACCATTTCTGCTGGCGATGAAGTATCGCTGATGGTTGTGGGAGAGCCTGATCTGAGCGCGGCCAAGCTTGTCGTCGACGATGCCGGACGCCTTGAAATTCCGTTACTTGGGTCGGTCATGGTCGGTGGCCTGTCGCCCGATCAGGCCTCGCGGCTGCTCGAACGCAAGCTGGGCGAGCGGTACTTGCGCGATCCCCATGTCGCGCTCAACGTGACCGTGGCCGCCGAGAAGCTGGTTTCGGTCGAAGGACAGGTGAACCACGCCGGGTCCTACCCGGTGGAGGGCAACACCACCCTGCTCGCCGCGCTTGCCATGGCGCAGAGCCCGACCCGGATCGCCAAGCTCAACGAGACCATGCTGTTCCGCACGGTCAACGGCCAGCGCATGGTGGCCCGCTTCGACATCAGGCGCATCCGTGCCGGGATCGACCCCGATCCGCAGATTCTGGCGGGCGACGTGGTCGTGGTCGGGTTCGCCCCGGCCAAGGCGATCTATCGTGACATCCTGCTTGCCGCGCCGATCCTCAATGTTTTGACTCGTTTCTAACCAGGGCGGAACTGTGCAGACTCTCCCATCCCACGCTCCGCTCGATGGCCCCCTTGCGGGTTCGCCTTACGATACTTTTGCCGGTGGTTCCTTTGCCGGCGGGCAGGATTTCCGGGCAAACGGCCCGTCGTTCGACATACGCAAGGTCCTTGCGGTCGTGCGCGCCAACCTCTGGCTGATCGGCCTGATCCTGGCTGTCTGTGTCGCGCTGGCGCTGACGCTCACGATGCTCCAGACCCCGCGCTATACCGCGCAAGTCTCGGTGCAGATCAACAACCAGTCCGCCCAGGTGCTCGCCGAGGACCAGGACGCCGCCTCGGGCGAGACCGTCGCTGCGCAGGACACCGACCGCTTTCTCAAGACCCAGATCGATATCCTGGGCAGCCGCGGCATCGCCGAGCGCGTTGCGCAGCGCCTGCGCCTGATCGGCAATGCCCGCTTCTATGCGGCGATGGGCGTGTCCGCCCCCGATCAGGGCATGTCGGCCGACGACGCGCGCAAATATACCGTCGATGTGCTGCTCGATGCGGTGAAGGCCGATCTTCCGCAGACCTCGCGTCTGGCCACGATCCGCTTTACCAGCATCGACCCGGCTTTCTCGGCGCAGATCGTCAATGCCTGGGCCAGCGAATTCATCCAGTCGAACCTGCAACGCCGCTACGACAGTTCGGCCTATGCGCGCGAGTTCATCGCCGGTCAGCTCGCCGAAGCCAAGGCCAAGCTCGAACAGTCCGAGCGCGATCTCAATGCCTATGCCCGTGATGCCGGGATCATCCGCATGCGCGACGCCACGGTCACCACCGGCACTGACCAGCCCAGCACCGACGTGAATACGGTGACGATGGCCAGCCTGCTTCAGGTCAATGCGGCGGCCAACCAGGCAACCGCCACGCGCGTGGCGGCCGAGCAGCGCTGGAATTCGCTGTCGCGTGCCAACCTGCTCAGCGCGCCCGAAGTGCTCGCCAATCCGACCGTGACCGCCCTGATGGCCGACCGGGCCCATGCCCAGTCCGACCTTCAGCGCGAGCGCATCAAGCACCTCGACGACTATCCTTCGGTGGTGCAGCTCAAGGCCCAGATCGCCGCCATCGACCAGCAGATCACGGCTGTCGCCCAGACCGTGCGCTCCTCGGTCAGGCAGCAGTACGATGCGGCGCTCAATGCCGAGCGCAACCTCCAGAAGGAAGTCTCGCAGCTCAAGGGCTCCTCGCTGGCCGAGCAGGACCTTTCGGTCCGCTACAACCTGCTGGCGCGCGATGCCGACACCAACCGCGCGCTTTATGACGGGCTGCTCCAGCGCTACAAGGAACTCAATGCCGCCGCCGGGATCAGCGCGAGCAACATCGCGGTGATCGATGCCGCCGATGCGCCGACCAAGCCCAGCGCGCCGATTCTGGTCAACAATCTGGTGATCGGTCTGGTCGCGGGCATCGTGATTGCCGCGCTCGTGGTGCTGGTGCGCTTCCAGTTCGACGATGCGGTGCGCGTGCCCGAGGATGTCGAGGAAAAGCTGGGCATGCCGCTGCTGGGGGTCATCCCCAAGGCGCAGGATGGCACGCCGGCCGATGCCCTCGTCGATCCCAAGTCGGCGGTCAGCGAAGGCTACAACTCGCTGCGCAGCGCGCTGCTCTATTCGACGGCCAGCGGCTTGCCCAAGACCCTGCTGATCACCAGTTCGCAGCCGGCCGAAGGCAAGTCGACAACCAGTCTGGCCATTGCCAGGGGGCTGGCCCGTCTGGGTCGTACCGTGGTCCTGCTCGATGTCGACATGCGCCGTCCGGCCCTTCATGCCACGATGGGCGTGTCCAACGAACACGGCATGTCGAGCTTGCTGACCGCGCAGGACACCATCGACGACGTGCTGCGCCCGACCGATACGCCGGGGCTTCAGGTCATCACTTCGGGCCCGATTCCGCCCAGCCCGACCGAACTGCTGAGCGCGGGGCGCCTTCATCAGGTGCTCGACACCCTGCGCGAGCGTTTCGACGTGGTGATCCTCGACAGCCCGCCCGTGCTCGGCCTGGCCGACGCGCCGCTGATGTCGGCTGTCGTCGATGGCGTCGTGATGGTGGTCCAGTCGGATCGCAGCCGCCGCGGATCGCTGCGCGCCTCGCTGCGCCGCCTGCGCACGATGCAGCCCAATGTGCTGGGCGCGGTGCTCACGATGTTCGATCCGGCCAAAGTCGGGAACCGCTATTCCGAATATTATGGCTACAGCTATTACCGCTACACGCCTGAAAACGGGAAGTGATGCCGCAAGCCGAGGGCAGGCAGGAGACAGATCCGCGCATGGCGTGGCCTTGGCCGGGCAGAGTGTGGCGCGGGCTCTTGCTCGTCCTGCTGGCCGGATATGCGCTGGCCGCAGTGGTCAGCGGCAGCGGGCGGATGGCGGCGGTCAACACCGGTGGCGCTGCGGGGGCAAGTGCCGCGGGGCCAGGTTCCTCGGGAGCAGGCTCTCCGATACCATCGGCCCTGTCCGGCTGGCCTTATGACAGCATGATCGCGCGCCGCCGGGCCGACGATGCGCTGGCCGCCGGGCACGGGCAGGAAGCACAGGCCATGGCCGCGCGCGCGCTGCTGTCCGATCCGGTCGATCCTGCGGTCGTTGGCCGGCTGGGCTGGGCGCGGATGCTGGCTGGCGATGCCGGGGGCGCCGAGGCCGCGTTCCGGGTCTCGGGCCCGATGGGCTGGCGCGAGCCTTACACGCAGATCTACTGGATCGGTCAGGGGCTGCATCGGGGGCAGGCCGGGCTGTCGGCCCAGCGGCTTGATGCCTTGCTGCGCCAGTCTCCCCAGTTTGAAGGGCGCGACCGCCTGTTTGCGGCGATCACCGCGACACCCGAAGGCCGCGCGGCGCTTGCTGGCCAGATGGGGGGGCAGCCCGGCTGGATACCGGCTTTCCTCACCGTTCCTTCCGATATTTCCGCGCAGGATCTGGTCAATCGCCTCGACGTGGTGGGGCGCGTGCGGGCCGATGCGCTCGACTGTCAGGCGATGGGGTCGATGGTCAACGCGCTTGTTGGCGCGGGCATGGTCGCACAGGGGCAGGCGGTCTGGCGCAAGGCCTGTGGCGCCAGTGATGCGCTGCTCTACGACGGGCGTCTGGCCCGGTTCGACGTGACCGGACAGAAGGGCCTGCGCACGTTCGACTGGCAGGTGACCAATCGCGGCGATGTGTCGCTGACGCTCTCGCCGCTCGATGGCGATGCCCACGAACTGGAGGTGCGGGTCTCGGGCGCGGTGTCGCAGCCGGTGCTGCGTCAGGCGGTCGTGCTGGCGCCGGGGCGCTATCGCCTGTCGTGGACGATGCCCGATCTCAACGTGACGCAGGCGGCCATGGTGCGGGTGGGGCTGGGGTGCAGCCTCGACCGGGGGGCAGCCTTGCCGGGCCAGCCCCTGTCGACGGGCCGTGCGCGCTATGTCCGCGACGTGGTGCTCGACGATGCCTGTCAGGCGCGCGGCCTGATCTTCTGGATCGAACCGGGGGTGAATGTGCGTCTGTCCGACATCCAGCTGGTGAGGACGGGCGCCTGATGGCGAGCCTGATGCCGGGCGGGGGCGGCGTGCGGGAAAGCCTCGGGCGCATTCTGGCAGGCAGCGGGCCGATGGCGCGGCTGGCGCGCGGGGTGCTGGGCTCGGGTGGGGTCTGGATTTTGCGGCTGGGCTCGACGCTGGGGCTGGCGTTCCTGCTCGGCCATCTGCTCGGCCCCAGCGAATATGGCGTCTATGCGACCGTCGTTGCGCATGTGACGCTGTTCGCGCCGATGTGCTGCCTTGGCTACGACATGCTGGCCACGCGCGAATTCGTGGTCGCGCGCACGAACGGCGATGTCGAACAGGAAGTCGCGCTGGCCCATGCCCTGCCGCGCGGGGTCTGGATCACGAGCGCGGTCATGCTGGTGCTGTTCGTCCCGGCCTCGGTCGCCTGGGGGTATTTCAGGGGCAAGGGGTTCGAGCAGACGATCCTGTTCGAGGCGCTGGGCATTGCCCTGACCGCGCATCTGCGGCTGATTCAGGGGCAGCTGCGCGGGCTGGGCCGGGTTTCGCTGGGGCAGGTCTATCAGTTGATCCTGCCCCCGGTGCTCAATCTGGTGCTGTTCGTCGCCTTGCTGGCGGTGTTCCCGCCCAGCGCGATGCTGGCCATCGTCACCTTCATCGCCGCGCTGGTGATCGTCTGGCCGATGGGCCTGCTGGCGGTGCGGCGCAATGTGGCGCAGGGGAGCGCACGGGCCAGCGGGCGGACGCGCCGGACATGGGCCCATGCGGCCATCGTGCTGGGGATCGGCCAGTTGATCTTCGTGGCCAACGAGCAGGTGCCGCTGGTGGTGACGGCGGCGCTGTCGAGCACACGCGAGGTGGGCTTGCTCGACATTGCCCGGCGCTTTGCCCTGTTTTCGTCGATCGCGCTCAACGTGATCCAGTTGCCGCTCGGGCCGATCCTGGCTGAGATGTACCGCAAGCAGGACATGGCAGGGTTCCGCCGTGCCGCCCTGCACACGACTTATGTGGCCTTTGGCCTCTCGGTCGTGGTCAGCCTTGCCTATCTGGTGGCCGGGCGCTGGCTGCTCGGGGTGGTCGTGCCCGGTTTCGAGCCGGCCTATCCGGCCATGCTGATCATGTGTCTGGGCTATCTGATCAACACGATGACCGGGCCGGTGCCGATGGTCCTGACGATGACCGGCCACGAGCGCGACATCGTGAAGGGCGTGGTCGTGGGGCTGGTGATCAATCTGGCCACCTGCCTCGTTCTGGTGCCCCGGATCGGCCATGTCGGGGCGGCCATCGGGGCGGTGCTGGGCCAGTTTGCGTGGAACAGTGTCCTCGCGGTGATCGTGCGCCGCCGCTATGGTGTGAGCCTCGATATTCTCGCCCTGTTCGAGCGCCGCCAAAAAATCTAGCAGTTGGGCGAGGGTTCCAGCCAGTCGATCAGGGCCTTGGGCATCTGCTGGGCAAAGCGCAGCTCGGCGACCTGAAAATCGATCAGGGTGTCGATGTCGGCGGCGCTTTCGATGGGGACGGTCAGCCCCTCGATATGGTCGCCGGTCATCGAGCCTTGCAGCAGCGTGGTGGTGCGGATCACGTCGAGCTGTCCGGTATGCCAGTAGACCGTGGGGAGCGACTGGCGCGGCATGTTGAAGGGTTCGGCAACGCCCGGCAGGGTGAGCAGCGGGGAGAGCCGCTGCGCGTCATCGGCCAGCCACATCTTGTAGGGCGTGTGGGGCGCGGGCGCGATCGTGCGGATGCAGGTGATCGCCGGGTCCGCCTTCATCCGGGCGAGCGCCTCGTCGATCCAGCCCGCCTCGCGAAAGGGTTGGGTGGGGCGCAGTTGCACGAAGAATTCGGGCAGGCGCCCCTCGGCCTGCGCCAGCCATTCGACCGCATGGGTGAACACGTCGAGGTCGGTCGCGGCGCTGGTGGCAAAGGCAGCGGGGCGCAGGAAGGGCACGTCGGCCCCGGCGATCCTCGCGGCTTGGGCAATGGCTTCGTCGTCGGTCGAGCAGAGCACCCGCGCGACCCCTTGCGCGAGGCGGCCAGCCGCCACCGACCACGCGATCAGCGGATGCCCGCCCAATGGCCGCACGTTCTTGCCGGGAAGCCCCTGCGAGCCGCCCCGGCCCAGCGTCAGCCCATAGGCCAGCCCCGGCACGATCAGGGATGCCAGTTCGGTCATCGGGATCAGGCCTGCTGCGCGGGGGAGGCGCTGCCGAACCACGGTTCGAGCGCGTCGAGCGCCTGCCAGAAGCCCGCGCCCCCGTTCTTGTGGCCCTGCCAGATCTCGGGGATGAACGAGGCCTGCGGGCAGGTCTCGTCGAGGATTTGCGCCAGCGCGGCAAAGTCCATGTGCCCCTCGCCGATTTGCAGCCCTTCGCCATCGACGCCCTTGGCATCGACGACATGGAGGTGTGCGGCATAGCGCCCGACCTTGCGGCAGAATTCGCTCATCGACCAGCCGAAATGGTTGCACGCCAGTTGCGAGTGCGAAAGATCGAGGCACACGCGCATGTCGTTGGCCATGCAGAAGGCGACGATCTCGTCGGGGTCCATGAACAGGTTGTGGTGGCTCTGCCCGCCGAAATGCCACGGGAAGGGCGGCATCGTCTGGGGAATGATCTCCACGCCTGCGCTGTCGAGCCGCGACAGGCTGTCGACGATGCGGTCATAGAGGGCTGCGCGTTCCTCGCGCGGGAGAAAGCCCTTGGCGTTGAACCCGCCCATGTTGGTGACGATGACCGGGCGCTCGGGCCCCTGATGCCATGGCTTGAGCGCGCGGGTGACATCGATCACGCGCTGGAGCTGGGCAATCGAATGGGCGCGATAGGCTTCGTCGGGAGAAGCCAGATCGAGCACGTGGTCCCCGGCGAAAAGTTCGGGGGCATGGACGGCAAAGGAAATCGGCAGCGGGGCATCGAACCAGGTGCGCAGGTCTTCGTCCATGTCCTTGTAGGACAGGTGATATTCGAGGAACGGCAGCGGCGCGAGGTCGAGCATCGCGCGATAATCGTGATAGCGCACCGGAATGCCCCACGGGCGCGCGAAGGCAAAGGCGCGCGGTTCGATCCGGCGATCCTCGATATCGGTGGGGAAGAACGGCGTTCCCGCCTTGATCGCGCGGGTGGCCGTGCGGCCCGCGAGCGCCTCGCGCTGGTTGGGCTGGAGGCCCTGTCCGGGGCTGCGCACGAGGATATGGGCATGGGTGATCACCGTGCCGGGCGCGATGTCGGTCGCGGCATGAAGGCTCTTGGCCAGAACCTCGCGGTTCATCATCTCGCCTTGCGTCACCTCGCGCTCGGCGGCGGTGCCCATCGATTGTTCGGTGGCGCGGATCGCCTCGACCATGGCGCGCAGTTCGTCGGGCAGCAGCGAGACACGGTGGTCGTTGCCCTCCATCGTGCGGTCCACGGTGAAATGCTTTTCGATCACGCTGGCGCCCAGCGCGATGGCGGCCACCGGCACGAACCAGCCGCGTTCATGGCCCGAATAGCCGACCGGGCAATCGCCCAGTTCCTTCAGCCGGTTCATGTAGGCCAGATTCACGTCCTTGTAGGGCGCGGGATAAGTCGAATTGCAATGGAGCAGCGCGAACGAGGCGCCTTCCTGACGCAGGAGGGCGACCGAGGCGATGATCTCGGCCTCGCTCGACATGCCGGTCGAGGCGATCAGCGGCTTGGCCGTGCGGGCCATCGCGGTGAGCAGGTCGTGGTTGGTGAAATCGGCCGAGGCGACCTTGTAGCCGGCCATGCCATAGGCCTCGAGCGCGCGCAGCGAGGCTTCGTCCCAGGGGGTGCACAGCGGGGTCATCCCGCGCGCGAGGCAATGGTCGAACAGGCGGTAAAGGTCGTCCACGCTCAGGTTGAAGCGGGCGAGCAGGTCGAGCGTATATTGCGCGCCCAGATCCTGGCTGGCGTCGTCCGGGTTGCCCTGCGCGGCATAGAGGCTGGCCATGTCGCGCATCTGGAACTTGGCGCAATCGGCCCCGGCCTGCGCGGCCAGATCGATCAGGCGACGGCCCAGTTCGACATCGCCGTTATGGTTGTTGCCGATTTCGGCGATGATGTAGCTGGGGTGGCCCGGCCCGATCAGGCGCCCGTCAATGGCAAATTCGGCCTCGCCCTGACGCGCGATGGCGATCAGGTGCTGGTATTCGTCGACCAGCGGGATGAAGCGGACCTTGGAATCGAGCCTGCCCGCGATCTGGTCGCGCGGGGTCTGGAACGGCAACTGGGTAAAGGCGGTGTTGGCGATGGCCTGGATCGGCAGGTTCACGTCGATCAGGGTGGCCGCGGCCATCCAGCGGCGAATGTCGCCGTCGGTCACCGTGCCGACCACGCGCCCGCTCTCGCTGACCACGATGACGAAGCCGGCCTTGTTGGCCGAGATCTTCTGGAGGCCGACGAGAATCGTGTCTTCGGCAAAGACACGATAGGCCGCCGTGCTGCGGTCGATGATCATGCAACCGGCCTTCTTGAAAACGCGCTTGAGAAAGCGGGGCTTTTTCCGGGTTGCAAATCAAGCTCTCCTGGTTTGGGCCCCGATGGCCCCTGTCTGGATACGGTCTGACCGGACACGGTATTGCCGGAGTACAAGACCAGAGCCAATCCTCGCACGGCAGTGTTAAGTCATTCAATTTGGTCCGGCCCTTGCCTATTGGACAATCAATTGCCAGACATCGGGATCAACATTAGCAGCGCGGCAAGGTGCGGCAAGGTCTTTTTGCGATGCAGCAGGGCGGGATTTGGCGGGATATGGCACAACCGGTTTGGCAGTTTCGCGGCGATTTCCGGTGCCCTGAGAGTCTGCTTGGAAATCCGCCGAAGAGGCGAATTTCGGTACGGCCCCGGCCCGCTCCCCCACCCGACCTCCCAACGATAGTACCCTATGGGAGGCCGGGTGGGGGAGCGGGCCGGTGCCGTACCATCCGAAACGATCGTTTCGGATCAGACATATCAGACACGCAGGCCCGTCGATGAGCCGGGGCGTGAATGCCGCGCTGGCGCGGTCGAGCCTGCATCTGGGGCTGTTGCAGGAAAACGAACCGGACATCGATCTGGTTCTCTACCGCGACGAGCGTCTGGCCGGGGCCATCGAACAGGCCTTTCCGGGGCGGGGGCTGTTCCTCGGGCGCGAGGCGCGGATCGACCCGCACCCGGTGCGGTTCTTGCGCAATTTCCGCGCCAACCGCCGCTATTATGCGCAAGTGCGCGACAGGCTGGAGGCGCTGGGCATCACCCGGCTGGTGCTTTTCCTCGAAGGCGAGCCGCTCGAACGCTCGATCCTGGCATGGTATCGCGGCAAGGTCGAACTGTGGGAGGAGGGGCTCTCGCACTATGTCGATCTGACCACGCCGCTCTGGTACGCGGCGCGCGGGGCCGTGCAGATTCTCGCCGGGTTCTATCCCCATGGCGCGATGGTGCGGCGGGCCGACCGCAGCGGGATGCTGGTGCGCGACCGTTTCCGCGCCCGCAACCTCACGCTGGCCAGCCCGGTGCTGGCCCCGGCGCAGGATCAGGTTCTGGTGATCGGCTCGCCGCTGGTGGAAGACCGCCTGATCTCCCGCACCCACTGGACACGCGGGCTGGCCGCGATCGTGGCGGCCTCGCCCTGGCCGGTGCGCTATCTGCCCCACCCGCGCGAGGACAAGGGCGGGTTGCCTGCCCTGCTTGCCCGTGTGCCCGGTGGCGTAACCCTTGCCGACATGCCCCACGGGATCGGCCCTCATGCGCAGGCCCATGGCTATCGCGCGTTCGTGGCGCCGGTGTCCACCGCGCTGCTCGATCTGGGCGCGTTCGGGCAGTCGCTGTTCGTGGCCGAGCTGTTCGGACAGGGCCGGATCGGGCGGGTCTTGCGCGGCTGGGCCGACAACCCGGTCCAGGTGGCCGCCGACGAGGCCGCGCTGCGTGCATTCTTTGCGGAACAGGCGGGCGTAACCGGGCAAGCGGGCTGAACCGGGCAGGCAGGCGTAACCGGGGCGTGAGCGCCTGTCAGCGCGCCCGCTGGGCCAGCAGCGCGCGATAGGTATCGAGGATTTCGCGATTGAGCCGTTCGCTGGTGAAGCGTTCGAGAAAGCGCGCCCGTGCGGCCTCCCCCATCCGGGCGAGGCGTTCCTTGTTGAGCCCGCGGATCACGCGCGCGAGCGTGGCCGGGTCTTCGGGCGGGACGATCAGGCCTGTCACGCCGGCAACGACGATTTCGGGCAGGGCATCGACATCGGCGGCGATGACCGGCTTGCCCGCGCGCATGGCCTCGATGGCGGCGATGCCAAAGCCTTCCCAGCGCGAGGGGATGACCAGGGCATCGGCCTGGTCGATGAAGTCATAGACCACCCGGCGGTCCTGCCAGCCATAGTGGACGATATTGGGCCTGCCCTTGCAGCGCGGATGGGGCGTCTGGGCATCGTTGACGACAAAACCGCCCACGGCATGGAGCGTGACCGGCACATCGCGCACCAGATCCATGGCCGCCTCGGCGATGTCGAACCCCTTCTGCTTGTCGAAGCGGCCGATGAACAGGAGGTTGATCCCCTCGGCCGGGCGGAACGGAGCCTTGCCCGCAGGCCGGGGCCGGCTGGTGATGGCATTCTCGATCATCGTCATGCGGGCGGGCGAAATGCCCCGCTCCAGCGCGCTGCGATACTCGAACGCGGAAATGCAGATGATGTGATCGGCGCAATGCGACAGCGCGCGTTCGACCATGGCATAGAGGGTTCGCTTCCAGCGGGCCGTGCGCATGTTGAAGGCCCAGCCATGGGCGCAGTAGATGATGGCGGGCCTCGGCCTGCGGGAGGCCAGCAGGATCAGCGGGCGCAGCAGGCCGGCAAAGGTGCTGTGCAGGTGGACGATGTCGGGACGTTCCGCGCGCACGACGCTGACCGCCCGTCGCGCGAAGCGGAACAGTTCGCGCAGCGAGCGTCCGCTTTTCGGGAACGTGTGCACGCTGCCCGGCGCCATCGTGGAGAGCAGCCCGGCATCCTTGGCCGCGACGAGCGCCATGATGTTGGCGGGCCCGAACTGGGCCATTTGCGTGGGCAGCAGTTCCTCGATGTAGGAAATGATGCCGCCCGGCAGCATCTGCGCGATATGCAGCACCCTGGCGCCGCCGGGGGCGGAATGGGGGGGCGCGCCGGGTGCCGTGTCGGCCTGCGAGGCGGGCGTTGTCGTCGCGTCGGTGGGGGCGGACGGGGGCTGCGTCACCGAACGGGGAGCCGATCGGCGACGAGTCGTCCGGGAGCGGCCCGTCCCTGAAAACGGGTGGCCAGGGGCACCGGGGCCCTCGCATCGGGGTGCAGGCCGCGCCGGTAGACCATGCCGCAGGCAAACAGGAACAGCACGAAGGTGGGGGGCAGGATGAAGGCCCCGTCAATCAGCGCGGCGATCAGATAGCTGGCGGCGCCGATGGCCGCCGCACGCCGCAGCGGGTTGAGCGTGGCCCAGTTTATCGCCGCATAGACCGGGGCAAACAGCATGCCTGCCAGCGGAAAGAGCATGCCCAGCACGCCGAAGCTCTGCGCGAAGCCGTAATAGACCAGTTCGGGCACCTGCATGTGGTCGCCGCCCAGAATGGTGAATTCATAGGCATCGAAATAGACGTCGCGCCCGCCCAGCCGGGCATCGACCAGCTTGTCGGGGCTCCACCCCAGAACCGGCATCAGCGCGATCACCCCGAGCAGCGCGGCCAGCGTGCCCAGCCATACCAGCGGATTGGTCAGGCGGATCTGCCCGCCCACGATCATCATCACGATCATTCCCACCACGCCGAACCACACCGTGCGGCTGAGCGTGCAGACCAGGGCGATGAACAGCAGGGCCACGAACGTGCGGTTCTTTTCGAACAGCAGGTACATCGGCGTCACGATGACCATGCACACGCCGTAGATGTTGCCGTTGTTGAACGTGGAGACCAGTTTCATCAGGCCACCGCGATTGTTCATCTTGGAAAAGATGTCGCCCACGTCGGCGGCGTTGACGGTGACATAGGGGATTTCGATGAACTGCCCGGTCACGATGCGCAGCACGAAATTCATCAGGCCCCACAGCACGACAAAGCGCATCGCAAGGCGCAGGAACCGGCCCAGCATGTCGGCCGGGACATCTTCGAGATAGGGCACCAGCGCGATCAGCATCGCGCCCGACAGCACGCCGAAGATCGTCACGTAGATTGCCCAGGTCTGCATCGGCAGGTCGTAGAGAAGCGCCTTGGCCACCACCATCGCGGCTGTCGGCATGAAGCAGGCAAGCGCCTGGATCAGCGGCGCATGGGCGATCTGGCGCCGCCCGATCAGCCCCAGTCCGGCCAGCGGGGTAAGCAGCAGCAGCAGCAGATAGCCCCAGGTGAGCGGCAGATTGAGGATCTTGATGCCGCCCTTGGGCAGGGCGAGGTTGAAGATGACCAGCAGGGCCACCCCGATGACCGGAAGGTGCGAACGCAGCGGGGCCGGGTTGCCCCGTGTTCCGCGTCGGGCGTTCTGGTGATGAAGGGCGGTCATGTGCGGCATGCCTGGGAATTCCATTGAGGGCCATCTGGGGCAATGGGCCCAAGGCCCCGAAATCGTGCTCCGGTCTTGCCGGTGTCTACGAGACAGTATCTGGAAATGGCAAGTACGGCGTGATGATGAGGCAGTCGATGTTGTCTGTCATTGGAACAATGACAATCCCCTCAGGGCGATTTCACTGCCCTTTGGCGTGAGGTGTTCGATGTCTTGTGTAATGAGAATTCCGTTGCGAAATCCGGAGCATCGTTCGGCAGTACAAAGATTTGGCGTGGGATCGAAGATCGTTATGTCGGGATGGCGGTTTGCCAGTCTGGTGAAAACCGCATTGATCGGGGCCCTGAAGCGATCCTCCTCGCGCGTGGCGATTGTGCAACGATCAGGGGAGGCGCCATACCACAGGGCGCGGGCGACGCAGGGCTGGATGGCCTCGGTATAGCGCGGCGGTTCGCGCAGCACGGCCACCGCAATGCCGCGCGTGCGCAGCATCGTGATGGTGCGATCGAGCGAGGCCTCCATCACCGCAAGCGAATTGGCGAGGCTGTAGCGCCGGTGACCGGCATCGGTCAAAAAGCGGGCATTCGGATCGAAGAGGCCGCCGGGGGCCTGAAGCCCGTAGAGGTTGGACCAGCGCCCGACGAGGATCACGCCGCGAATGTCGCGGCGATGCTGCAACTGGTCGAAGATCATGCGGTTCATGCGCTGGCAGCGATAATCGGCGCGTCCTTTGCCGAAATACTGGTTGGCGCCGGGCAGCGGGCTGCATCCGGTGGCAACCACCGAGACGACGCTTTCCTCGGCGGTGCGGAAATGATGCTCGATGGTGGGAATGTGCTGTCCGGCAAAGGAATCGCCCCAGAGCACCACTTTGGGCCCGGCGATTCGGTCGGCCTGGGCAAAGCACCGGCTTCCGGCATCGCGGGGAACGGTCTCGGAAAAGACGCAGCCATTGTCGGTGACATAGGGCAGGCGTGCGAGGGCATCGAGCCGGGCGGCCTGAACCGGCAGGCGTCCGGGCAGGCCATGCGTGGCCACCAGCCCTCCCGTCAACAGCGCCAGGCAGGCCAGAACGCCGCCGCCAAAGGCCAGTGTGCGTCCGGTTCCCGCAACGGCGCGGGCCGCCAGGCCGATGCGGGCGCTGTCCTGCCGGCCCGAGGGCGGCGCCCCGGTCCGGAAGGGCCGTTCGATATAGCGCCACGACAGCGTGGCAACGCCGATCATCACGGCCACCAGCAGGATGCGGACCGGGACGGAAGGCTGGCCGCCATGGGCGATCCACACCAGCGAAAGGATCGGCCAGTGCCAGATATAGAGCGAATAGGAGATCGTGCCGATGAAGACGGGCAGGCGCAGCGAGAGGGCGCGGGCCAGAAACGAGGGGTGGCGCTCGTCGCGATAGATCACCAGGGCCGCGCCCAGGCAGGGCGCGGCGGCGCGCATCCCCGGAAATTGCGAGGCCTCGGTATAGGTGAACATCGGCACGAGGATCAGCGCGAGCGCGAGCGCGCCAATGACATGGGCCATCCAGCCGGCCTTGAGCCGGGGCCAGTGCCCACAGGCAAGCAGGGCCCCCACCAGCAGTTCCCAGGCCCGCAGCGGCGCCATGTAGAACGCGGTTTTCGCCGAATAGCCGAGCATCAGTTGCGAAGCGACCAGCGTGACCGCGATTCCCGCCAGAATCAGCGGCACCCGCCAGCGCGCAAGGCCCATCCGATAGAGCAGCAGCACGAAAACCGGCCAGACGATGTAGAACTGTTCTTCCACCGCCAGCGACCACAAGTGCAGCAGCGGGTGGCTCAGCGGATCGCCCGCAAAATACCCCGCGCCGGTCCAGAAATGGATATTGGCGACGAACAGGGTCGCCGCCAGCGCGCTCTTGCCCAGATCGGCCAGTTGCGAAGGCAGCAGGACAAACAGCCCCGCCAGCATGGTGGCCACAATGACCGCGGCATAGGCGGGAATGATGCGCTTGATTCGCCGTTCGTAAAAACGGGCGGTGGAAATGCCCTGTCCATCGGCATCCTTGAACAGGCCGCAGGTTATCAAATATCCGGAAATGACGAAGAAGATGTCGACACCGACAAACCCGCCCGACATCGTTTCGAGGCCTGCATGGAACAGGACGACGGAGCTGACGGCAATAAAGCGCAGCCCGTCAATGTCCCGTCGGTATCCAATATGCATTGCACCTCGCCCGGTTTAATGCTGCACAACAGCATAACAACAGCGTTCAGGCAAGGGCGGGTGTATCGGATATCAGACAAGGATATGAATAATTGCAGGAAATATCGTTCTTCAGAAGTGAAATTCAATTCTGGTTATTGCTCTATTCTGTAAAAGGCGGGGCTTTCTGTCCATCCGGGGGCGGATTTCCGGCATAGAGCCTGGCGCCTTTGTTGCCCGCAAGGGTCATGCCCGGAATCGCACCGGCCAGATCACGCAGGAGGAGGGCGGTCGCGCCTGAAGCATCGGGCGTCGTGACAACCAGGGGCAGCGGCTGGGGCCCCGTGACACTGTTGCCGGTCACGACGACATCGAGGGGCACGCGCAGGCTGTCATAGCCGATGGCTGCCGAACCGGTCGGCTGGCGGGCGCCGATGGTCACGACATTGCCGGTCATGCGGGTCTGCGGCGCGGAGGCGGCCAGCAGGGTGACCGGATTGCGCGCGGAATGGTCGAAGCTCAGCCGGTTGCCCACGACGATCGCGCTCTGGCCGCCGCGATCGCGGATGTCGCAGGCGACATTGCGCATCGTGTTGCCGGTCAGGGTGAGGCGGTTGAACGGGCCGGGCAGGATCCGGCCCAGCCCCTGCTTGCCGCTGTAGACGAACGTGTTGTCGGCAAAGGTCACGTCGATGGCGCCCGGTGTCCCGGCAAAGCCCGCGCCGCGCAGCGCGGCCAGATAGAGACCGCGCGGGGTGCCGATGGGCTGCGAGCCGAGCCGGGTGTCGATGGAGGCAGCCGACCCGTCCTGTTCGCCGTAATTGCCCACGAAGCGGACATTGCGCGCCACGTAAAAGGCTGCGTAGATGAAATTGCCGGCGTTGCGGCAATGGTTGAGCGTGGCGATGCAATCGATACAACCTTCGAAGTCGATGCCGACATCGTTGGTGTCCCACACCGTGTTGCGCACGACCGCAATCGATTGGCCATTGTTGCCATAGATGCCGCCATTGACGTTGCAGATCGCGTTGTCGGCAATGTAGGCATCGCGGACCCGGCGCAGGAATTGCGGCATGCCGCCCTCCAGGCGCTTGGCGCCACCGCCCCACCAGCTGATCCGGGCAAAGCGGCCCTTGTTGCCCTGGGCGACCACGCGGCGGGCAAAGTTGAAGCGCAGCACATCGCCCATGTACATGCCGAAATCGACCTGATTGCCCAGAACCGTGATGTCCTCGTTCAGATCGTCGACATCGGTGGCGGAAAACCCCGCCAGCACTGCCGGGTCGACCGTTTCGGAGCCCTTCGTGCGGTCGTAGGTGGCCATGCGGGCATGGGTGACGAAGGCAAGGCTCGTGCGCTCGGTCCGGCAATCGACCACGGTCAGGCCGCGGATGTTGATGGCCCGTACCAGAACCCCGCCCGGCGTCTGGCCTTCCGCGCGCACCACGTGAAGGCCACTGAATGCGACATCGCGCACGAAACTGGCCGGATCGGCGCTTGCAGGGCGGGCCGCGAAGATCGGGTCGAGGGGGCGCCCGTCCCAGATCAGGTGGGGCCCCTTGCCGCTGCCGAAGACGGCGAAGGGACGGTTGACGGCCAGCGGGCGGGTGAGGCGCGCCGGGCCTTCGACGAGGACAGCCCTGACCCCGGCGGCCAGTGCGCGGGTGAAGGCGGGGGTGTCGTCGGTCATGCCATCGAGCGCGGCGCCGAACTGGCGCAGGCTGACGGCCTTCGTGCGCAAGGTGGCGAGTTTCTGGCGCGTGGCATCGGCGGTGGGGGCCCACGATGGCCAGCGGGCGGCGTCGGGCAGGGGGCTGCCCGTGGGCTGACCTGCTGTCGGCCCTGCGGCACCGATCCCTTCCATGCCGGCAGCCAATGCGACGGCGCCGATGCCGCCCAGCACCGCGCGCCGTGCGAAAGGCGGCGAAGGGGCGTGTTGCGCGGGCAGGATCGGGTCTTCGCGGTCGTGCGGGGGCATGGAGTGCAAATCTCTGGGAGCGCGTGTCTCTGGGAAATGCAAGGTCTCGGGCGGTCTGTCCAGCGTGGCGGAGGCGAGCTTGCCGCCCCCTGAATGACAGTCAGGGAGCGGTCGGTGAAAGCGGATCGGGCGTGCGTTCGCGCACAGGCAGCAGCAAGCCAATGGCCACGGCCCCCAGCGATGCCAGCGCCATCGCGCGGATCGGGAAGTCATCCAGCGCATGAAGGCCCAGCAGCAGCAGGGTGCCACAGGCAAACAGGGTGTGGGCGCGGGTCAGTTGCGCCTCGCCGCGCCTGCGGGTCCCGGCGTGGCGTTCCTCGCGGGAGCGCAGGGCGCGCCAGGCGAGCAGCCCGACCAGTCCCAGAAAAGTGGCCAGAACCAGCAGTCCGGGCAGGCCGGCCTCCAGCGTCCATTCGAGCCAGTCGGAATGGGCGCGTCCAGCCTGGACGGGGGTGACCACTTCGAGGCGTTCTGCCGCATTGAACAGGACCGGAAAGCTGCCGATCCCGCCCCCGAAGGGCCAGACGCGGCCGATGGCGTGGAGCGTATCGGTCCAGATATCCGCGCGTGAATCCTCAAGCCTGGCAAAGCGGGCCAGCACCGCACCGACAGAGGGCAGGCGCATCAGGGCTATTCCGCTGATCGCCATGACCAGCGTGGCGGCAGCCACAAGGGCGGCGATCAACCGGGGGCGTGCGCGCCCGATCACGCCGCGCACGGTGGGCATGAGGATCGCCGCAAAGACTGCCACGGGCACCGGGATCAGGGCAATGCCGGTGCGTGATCCGGTCAGGAACAGCGCGGCCATGGCCATCGCGAGGCCGGTTGCGGCCAGACTCCAGACCAGCACCGGCCGCATCGAAATTTGGTAAAGCGCGGTGCAGCCAACCGCGAAGGCCATCAACGCAATGCCCAGAATGTCGGCCTGGGCATTGTGGTTGGCCTGAAATCCGTCGAGCTTGCCGTTGTTGTAATAGGGGTAGAGCGACCAGGTAAGGCCTTCGGCATGCGAGAGTTGCAGCACGCCCAGTACCATCGATGCCAGCCCCATGCCCGCGATGGTCACGCACAGCCAGGTCCGGCCCGTGGTGCCAAGGCCTGCCACGAGCGGCAGGATCAGCACCGGCCCGACCATCGCGAGCAGCGCGATGAACGTGCGCGCCGGGGCCATCGTCCAGGGCATCCATGCGTTCTGGGCATCGATCAGGCCGAGGCTGGCTATTTCAGCGTCGCGACCGGGCAGGGCCTGCCATACGGCGGGCGGGAGCGGGATCAGTTGCAGGATCGGCACGACCAGAACGAGCGCGGCCAGAACCAGACATGTCCGCGAGACAGGGGCGACCCCGGTGCGCAGGCGCGGCAGTGCCAATGGCAGCGCCACCAGCAGGGCCAGCAGGGGCTGGAGAATGGTCTCGGTCAACGGATTGGAGGTGCCGCCCCCGCCCAGTGCCATCGCGCTGCCGATGGCGAGCATGGCAACGATCTCGCCCGGCATGGGCCGACGGAGGGCCCCGGCGTGATACGCCCGGTTGCCATGCGAATGCTCTGTACGGGACTTGCCGCGGGATGATCGCCTGCGCCGGCGCCGGGATCTGGATGGTGTTGCCCAATCTTCCGCAGCCGTGGGCAATGCTATCGCCGGAGGACATGCGGGAATAGATGGCGTCATGAATGCTCCGGGCCTGTTCTGTCAGCCGATGTTCGGCGTAATGGTTCAGAGTAATGCGACTCGGAAAGTTTGATTGGTATTGTTTGAAAGTAAAAAGGCCTCGCAATTTTAACATTGCGAGGCCTTTTTACTTTGATGTCTGTTTTGATATCAGCTTCCGGCGGAGGCGTCGCGAACGGCGAAATACGTCCCGGCACCGACCGCACCAGCGCCCAGAATGCCCAGAACAATCGCCGTGCCAGTGCCCTTGGCCTGGCTGTCAACGGGGGCGGACGAGCGCACCAGCTTCTTGGCTGCAACGGGAGCCACGGGCATGGCCGAAGCGCGGGTGGAAGCGGCCTGTGCGGTGCTTGCCAGAAGCAGGCTTGTCGCAATACCGACGGTAGCAAACTTTGCGAGTTTCATGGCGTTGTCCCCAATACCGGAATAAGTAGTGATACTAAGTGATCCGTTTTGGATGTTCAACGTCTAATTTACTTTTCAGCAAGTCATTAGCCTGATTGGATAAATAATAAAATACTCAGTGGTATTTTATCCATTCTCGTTCGGATTAAATGTCGTGGAGAATCATGGATAAAATAAAGCCATGAAATGTAATGATTCTCCGATTTGGTGCCTCGCAAAAGGCCAATGGACGATCATCGCAATATGGCGCAGCGAAAATGCGGGGGGCTCGCAGCTGTCAGACTCATCATGATTTTCAGACGCTTGGATCTGTTTTGGAGGCTGGCCAATTCGCGGCAGGGAAATATGTATCGCGCGCGAATCCGGCGCTGGCCTGCCTGTCGGGAATAGAATCGGGCTGCGCGGGGTGTTTCAGGCGGAAAGTATTGCTGATGCCCGGCCCCCATCGCGCAAAAGCACTATTGGCCTCAAAAAGGGCGCAACAGGTTCGTCACGGGGGAAACGGACCGGTGGCGGTCGCGATTGCCGCCGATTTCCATCCCTCGGGATCAGATCCGAAGCTGTCGTTTCTGATGGAGCGGGCCAGTGCCGATCCGAAATTCGCCGAAGAGGCAAATTTCGGATCAGGCTCTCATGAGAGGGCCGGCAATGTGTCCAGGCCGCCTAGAAAGCGCGGTCGTGGATGAGGACCGTGAAGGTGGCGAACATGATCTGGACATCGCGCCAGATCGTCCAGCCGTCGAGGTATTCGAGGTCGGCCTGAAGGCGGCCGGACAGGTCGGCTTCGGTGTCGGTGGCGCCGCGGAAGCCACGCACCTGGGCAAGGCCGGTGAGGCCCGGCTTGAGCGAGTGGCGCTGGTTGTAGCGGGGATCGACTTCCCAGAAGCGCTTCGTGCCGGCCAGGGAGCCCAAGGCGTGCGGGCGCGGGCCCACGATGCTCATGTCGCCGCGCAGGACGTTGATCAACTGCGGGAGTTCGTCGATGCTCGTGCGGCGGATCAGGCGACCGATGCGGGTGATGCGGTCATCGTCCTTGCTGGCCGAGCGGGCGCCTGCGCTGTCGAGCTGGGCAACCCGCATCGAGCGGAACTTGTAGATCCAGAACAGGCGGTTGTTGCGGCCCTGTCGCTGTTGCTTGAAGAAGACCGGGCCCCGGTCTTCGAGCGAGATGAGGAGGGCCACGGTCAGCAGGAGCGGCGCGAGGAACAGGGCGGCGCTGCCCGCGATGGCAAGGTCCATCGCGCGCTTGGTGGCGCGACCGCGCAGGCCCAGCGGCCCGGCCGAGACGACCAGAGACCCGGTGTTGTCGATGCGGCGGGCACCCAGCACGCCCATGGACATCACCGTCTGGTCGATGATCTCGCCCGTGATGTTCGCGCCCTTGAGGGTCATGGCCCATTCCATGCGGCGTTCGGGCGGACAACTGACGAGGACGCGGTCCATGTTGGTCATGAACATGGCCAGGCGGTCGAGCATGTGGGGATCGCTGCGGTTGGGAACCAGCAGGTGATCGCGGGTGCTGATGTGCCAGGCATGCGGGATGCGGACCGGCATGCCGCCATCGTCGAGAATCAGCACGTTCTGCGCCGTGGGGCCGCACAGCCGGGCGATCAGCGGCTGGATCGACGAGCGGACCATCAGCAGCATGAGCGAGCAGGCCGCGAAGTTCGCGCCGATCGAAACGCGCGAGATCTGGTCGGAGACCTTGGCGAAGAAGGCCAGGAAGATCAGCGTGGTGAAGGCGGCAACCAGCGAGATCAGGGCTCGGCGGCGGCTGAAGCGGACGGATGTGAGCGCGGGCAGCGAATAGGCGCCGAAGCTGAGCGCGCCGATCAGGTAGAACGGCAGCAGCAGCAGCAGGTGCTGAAATGCCATCGACAGGCTGCCGTGGAGGGCAGAGCCCACGCCCAGCATGCTCCCGGCCAGAGCCAGGCTGTCGGTCGCCATCAACAGCGCATAGCACTGGAGGCGGCGGTGTTCGAGCGAGGGGGCCAGCGGAAGCTTGAGCCGCTCGCGCGGGGAAGGGGTACGCGGATTGGCGCGGGTCGCAGACTGGGCTTCAAGATCGAGCGTCGTCATTTGGAGCCTATCGTCGTCGGGGCGTCTTTTAGTATCAATAAATGCAGGGCAATGATCTGCCGGGCAGCAAAAACGACTTTTGCTGCGATGCAATACTTGCATGCTCTTCAAGCATTGGCAAGTATCTCTCCTTAGCGTTTTACGAAAGGTGAGTCGATTGAAAAGACCTAGCGCGACGCGGCGCGCGTAATTTCTGACAGAGCGTGCCAGAGTTGCAGGTCGGCATTGCGGCTGTCGGCCAAAAGGCTGCGATGCAACGAAATCAGCCGTTCGAGCAGACGTTCGAGGCGTTTTCCACGCCAGCGCTTGAGTTGATTGGCCAGATCCGGCTTGTCTCGAAAGAAGACGCGGCGGGCAGCCATTTCCTGTTCGAGGAAACTGTTGATATCGGATCGGGTGCCCAGACGTCCGGCAAGTTGCGCCAATTGTGCGGCGCGCCGTTCAAAGGCCAGAAGAAGCCCCACCGGATTGATGCCCATTTCGCGGGCGCGGGCGAGTTCTGCGCCCATGCGGCGCGAATCGCCCGAGAGGACGGCATTGACCACGGGCATCATGCCGTCGTCCTCGGTGGCGGCGCCCACGGCGTCGAGCGCGGCGGCATCGGCGGTGCGCGGGGATTGCGGGCTGGCGTCGAGGTAGAGGGCGAGCTTCTCGATCTCGCTGCGCGCCATGCGGGTATCGAGCGCGGTGGCGCGGGC
Source organism: Novosphingobium capsulatum (assembly GCA_015661825.1). GTDB lineage: Bacteria > Pseudomonadota > Alphaproteobacteria > Sphingomonadales > Sphingomonadaceae > Novosphingobium > Novosphingobium pituita. The sequence goes on along the minus strand of DQVI01000075.1, from coordinate 9,347 downwards.
GATGCGCTCGGCCAGATCGCCGGTCATCCGCAGGCCCGCCGCGCCCGCCATGTCGCGCACGCTGTCGATCACCGCGCGCATGTCGGGCGGATGGAACATGCCGACCAGCGCATCGGGGCGGTCGGCCAGCAACTTGGCCACGCGCGACTTGTCGGTGGCCGACGTCGCCACGATCAGCACCGGCCAGCCTTCGACCGGACTGGCAAGCAGGGTCTCGATGGCGTCGAACGTCTCGTCGCCCGCGGTGCGGATGTGAATCTGGCGGCGGTCGCCGAACAGCGAGACCGAGCGGGCCTCGTCGGCGAGGCGGACCGGGTCGCGGCGCAAGTCGGCGCCGGTCATCTCCACGCGCTCGGCCTCGCCCAGCAGGCCCGCAATGCGCGCGGCCGCATCTGCGGCCCCGGCTTCGTCGGGACCGCAGAAGAAGAAGATCCGGCATTCCTGTGCGGCGCGTACCGCCATGCCGGGAAAGGTTTTCTGGGTGGCTTTCACCGCAGGGGGATCAATGCCCGCCGGAGGTGGGCGCGCCACCGGTGCCTTCGCCCTGATCGGACGGCGGCGCCGAGGAAGGCGCGGGGATGGGTTGTTCGCCCCGGACTGCGGCGCGCAGGCGCGTGGCCACGCGGGTGACGATCTGGTCGGACAGCTCGCGCGCGAGGTTCTCCTGCGCGGTCTGTTCGGCGGCGATCACCGCATATTCGCTGGACACCACGTCGAGGCCCTCGTCGACCGAGGCCGTGGCGTCGAGCGCGATGGCGCCGGTGTTCAGGTCGACCAACTGGTAGCGCGCGCGCATCGTGCGGCGTTCGCGGGTGATCGTATCGTCGGACATCTGGCCCAGGCCCTGAAGCTTTTCGTCGAGCCGGACATCGAGGCGATAGCGCGGGTGGTTGCCGTCTGAACCCAGCCGGTCGGCCAGATCGTGGCGCACGAGCCAGCCCGACTTGCCCGGAATCGGGGAGACCTCGACACTGGCAACAGCGGTGGCCACCGCGCCCGAGCCGCCCCCGGCGTACATCGGATGGAGGCCACAGCCACCGAGCGCGAGCACGAGGCCCGCGCCCATGGCGCACGTCAGGGAGAGCGAGAGCTTAGACAACGAGGTTCACCAGTCGGTCGGGCACCACGATCACCTTCTTCACGTCTGCCCCGTCGAGCGCACGCTGCACGTTCTGCGAGGCCAGCGCAAGGCGTTCGAGCTCTTCGCGCGAAGTGCCCTTGGCCACGGTCAGCGTGTCGCGCAGCTTGCCCTTGACCTGCACGGCGACGGTCACTTCGTCGTCCACCAGCAGCGCGGGATCGACTGCGGGCCAGGCGACGTCCGCCACCAGCCCCTGCCCCTGTCCCAGCCCATCGGCGGCGAAGGCTTCTTCGGCCAGATGCGGCATCATCGGCGCGATCAGCAGCAGCAGGGTGCGGATGGCATCGGTGCGGCTGGCCGAGGGGGCGGCCTTTTCGGTCGCGCCGGTCAGTTCGTAGATGCGCGCGACGGCCTTGTTGAAGCCGAGCGCCTCGATGTCCTGACCCACGGCATGGACGGTCTGGTGAACCTTGCGATCCAGCGTCTTGTCCCGGCCTTGCGCACCCGCGTCGATCTGGGCGAACAGGCGCCACAGGCGCTGGACGAAGCGGGCGCAGCCCTCGATGCCCGCTTCCGACCACGGCAGGTCGCGCTCGGGCGGGCTGTCGGACAGCATGAACCAGCGGATGGCGTCGGCGCCATAGCGGGCGACGATGTCGTCGGGGTCCACCACGTTCTTCTTGGACTTCGACATCTTGATCACGCGGCCGATCTCGACCGGCTGGCCATCGGCCTTGAGCGTGGCGCCTTCGCCGGTGCGCTCGATGTCGCCCGGCGCATACCAGATCGGCTGGCCATTGGCCGGGTCAACGCGCGAATAGGTCTCGTGCGTGACCATCCCTTGCGTGAACAGGCTGCCGAACGGCTCCTTCACATCGACCTTGCCGATGCGGGCGAGGGCGCGGGTCCAGAACCGGGCATAGAGCAAGTGCAGGATCGCGTGCTCGATACCGCCGATATACTGTTCGACCGGCAGCCACTGCCTGATCTGTTCAGGATCGAACGGGCGGTCGGCGGGCTGGCTGGCAAAGCGCAGGAAGTACCACGAACTGTCGACGAAGGTGTCGAGCGTGTCGGTTTCGCGGCGGGCGGGGTGGCCGCACTGCGGGCAATCGACATGCTTCCACGTCGGATGGCGGTCGAGCGGGTTGCCCGGCACCGAGAAGTCGACGTCTTCGGGCAGGGTGACCGGCAGGTGCTTCTTGGGCACCGGCACCACGCCGCACACTTCGCAATGGACGAAGGGAATCGGCGTGCCCCAATAGCGCTGGCGGCTCACGCCCCAGTCGCGCAGGCGCCACACGGTCTTGCCCTCGCCCCAGCCTTCGGCCTGGGCGCGACCGATCACGGCGGCCTTGGCCTGCGCCACGCTCATCCCGTCGAGGAACTGCGAGTTGACCAGAATGCCGTCGCCCGCTTCGGCTTCCGTGCCGAACGGCGCATCGGCCTGCGCCGCGTCGGCGGCGACCACGCGGTGGATCGGCAAGCCGTACTTGGTGGCAAAGTCGAAGTCGCGCTGGTCGTGGCCGGGCACGGCCATGATCGCGCCGGTGCCATAGTCCATCAGCACGAAATTGGCGATGTAGACCGGCAGGGCCGCGCCGGTGAACGGGTGCGCGGCGGTCAGGCCGGTGTCGAAGCCCAGCTTTTCGGCGGTTTCGAGTTCGGCGGCGGTCGTCCCGCCCTGCTTGCACAGCGCGATGAAGTCCTGCGCGGCGGGGTTGCCCGCTGCGGCGGCCTGCGCGACCGGGTGGTCGGCGGCCACGGCCACGAAGCTTGCCCCGAAGATCGTGTCGGGGCGGGTGGTGTAGACCGGAAGGGTCACGCCGTTCGACAGGGTGAAGCGGAATTCCAGCCCCTGGCTCTTGCCGATCCAGTTTTCCTGCATCAGGCGGACCTTTTCGGGCCACTTGTCGAGGGTGGAAAGGCCTTCGAGCAGTTCGTCGGCAAAGTCGGTGATCTTGAGGAACCACTGGTTGAGCTTGCGCTTTTCGACCAGCGCGCCCGAGCGCCAGCCGCGCCCGTCGATCACCTGCTCGTTGGCGAGCACGGTGTGGTCGATCGGGTCCCAGTTGACCGCCGATTCCTTGCGGTAGACGAGGCCACCGGCATAAAGGTCGAGGAACAGGGCCTGTTCGTGGCCATAGTATTCCGGCTCGCAGGTCGCGATCTCGCGGCTCCAGTCGAGCGCGAAGCCCAGGCGCTTCAACTGCGCCTTCATGTTGGCGATGTTCTCGCGCGTCCAGCCGCCCGGATGCACGCCCTTTTCCATCGCGGCGTTTTCCGCCGGCATGCCGAATGCGTCCCAGCCCATCGGATGGAGCACTTCGTGCCCGGTCATCTTCTTGTAGCGCGCCAGCACGTCGCCCATCGTGTAGTTGCGCACGTGGCCGATGTGGATGCGCCCCGAAGGATAGGGGAACATCTCGAGCACATAGCTGCGCGGCTTGGTGCTGGTGTCGTCGGCACGGAACGACTGGGCGTCGTCCCAGGCCTTCTGCCAGCGCAAGTCGGCAGTGGCGGGATCGAAGCGGCCAGAAGCGGGCTGGCCGGGATTGGGCTGGGCAGGAGCGGAAGTCATGGCGCGCTCTTTAGGAAGCGGCACGCCTTATCGCAAGCGCGTGCCGCTTGGGGCGTGCCGCATTGTGGGAGAGGGGGGAGGCTGTGTCGGCCCGAAAGCCGACAAAGGCAATCAGAGCGCGCCGGGCAGGGACTGGCGGCGCAAGTCGCGGGCCTTGGTCAGGATTACGTCTTCCAGCTTCTGGACAGTGGCCGCCTGTACCGGGGCGTCGATCCAGCCGCCGTTCCGGGCGACCTGCCGGCTGGCGGTCACGCGCAGGGCGTCGGCGCGCAAGTCCTGATCGAGGATCGAGACGCTGACCTTCATGCGCTCGTTCGGGTCGCGCGGGTTGGTATACCAGTCGGTCACGATCACGCCGCCGTTGCTGTCGGTCTGGAGCAGGGGCATGAACGAGAGCGAATCGAGGCTCGCGCGCCACAGGTAGGCGTTGACGCCGATCGTGGTGACCTTGCTGGCGGCCAGCGAGGGATTCTTGTCGAGCTTGGCGACCTTCTTGTTGCCATGGGCCGCACAGCCCGACAGCGCCAGAGCGATGGTGCCAAGGGCAAGCGCCGGGGCCACAGTGATCTTGATTCCGGTGGTTTTGATCCCGGTGGTCTTGGTAATGTGGCGGGCGATGGCGCTGATCGTCACGTCAATCCTGTCCTGTCTGGCAGGGATCTTGCGAAAAACGGCATAACCGCAAGCCCTGCATGATAAAATCGTGTGAGCGCCCGGCCCTCGGGCCCAAGTCTCTGTCACTGCCTCTATCACCCCGGCCCCTCGCCCGGCAAGCCGCGTTGCACGCTTGGCGCGCGGGGCGGGCGTGGGCCGGGCGTAGGGCGGGCTTGGGCGCGCATGGGGGACATGCGGGGCGCCAGGGAGGGGAGAGGCCTATGCCTGCCTGTCACCACTTGGCCACAGCCAGAAAAATGGTTGCGTGCCTGCGCGCTTGGGATCTGGAAATTGCGGGGGGGCAGGACTAGAAAAGCCCAAGGCGTCATGCCGGTGTCACACTCCTCCTCTTTCCGGGGATGGGCATGGGGCATGAACGGCCCGGATTTGCGGGCAAGAACAGGAAGCAGGCAGGGTCATGAGCGGCAAGGATGGCATCAGGACGGAAGCGGGCGTTTCGCGCCGCGGCGTCATGCGCCCTTCTTCGCTGCGGCGCGCCCTGCGGGCTCCGCTCCTGGTTGGCGCCTGTGTCGCCGCCGGTCTGGTCATCGCGCCGACCGTCAGCCGCGCTGTCACCGGCACGTTCGCTCCGCTCGCGCAGGCCCGGCTCAGCCAGGTCAGCCTTGCTGCGCGGGGCGGGATCGGCTCGTTCACGCCAGCTTCGGGCGATCCGCGTCTGGCACGGGTCATCACCGTGCGTGGCGTGGCCAACAGCCAGGCTTTCCGCTTCACCCCCGCTGGTTCGGATTCGCGGGCCGAGCGTTCGATCACCGTGGCCGTCCGCGTGAACCCGGAAATCACCGGGGTCATTCTGGTCCGTGGCGTTCTGGGCAATATCGGCACGACGCCGGGCGCCGCCGCGCCGCTGCGCATCGCGCCCAATGCGTTCAACCTGGGCATGGCGCGCGGCTATCAGAGCTTTGCCGTCACCAGCGGCCTTGGCACCAGCGGCACCAGCTTCTCGCGCGATGTCCAGCGCATCGACATGCCCGATCTCAGCCACTTCTCGGCAGCGGGCAAGTCGGTCAGCAGCTCGATCACCTCGGCGACGCCCAGCCGTCTGGCGCCGCGCCTCGCGCTCGACGAAAAGGAACGCACCGGTCGCGCGCCGCGCACGCTCGAAGGACAGGGCGATTACCAGGTGGATTTTGGCGGCAGCTATCGCCTGACCCGCAATCTCGATGTGACGGCGGGCATCCGCTATTCGTCGGAACGGGATCGCCTGCGTCCGCTGACCGATGGCAAGCAGGACAGCCAGGCTGTCTATCTGGGGACGCAGTTCCGATTCTAGGTATTTTTGCTTTTAAGCAAGATCCTGGTCCGATTCGGTTGAAACAAGGCTCGCTCTGGCGGGCCTTTTTCTTGACCGAAAGCCCGCGACTCGCCGGTTCCAAAGCCTTTCCGGTCTTTATCAATTCCAGTTTGGGAAATTTATCAATTGCTGCGCAGGCGGGTTGCCGCAAGCGTTTCATAATCCTAGCCTAGGGCCATCGAAGCTGGTGAGAACGGGAGTACCAGGAATGACGCGAGTGGCCATCGTGACAGGCGGAACTCGGGGTATTGGCGAAGCGATTTGCCTTGCCCTCCAGGAACAAGGGCGAACCGTCGTCGCGAACTATGCAGGCAATGAGGAGAAGGCGCAGGCTTTCGCCGAACGCACGGGAATCAAGACCTATCGCTGGGACGTCGGCGATTTCGAGGCATCGCAGGAAGGCTGCGCGCGGGTTGCCGCCGAAGTCGGCCCGATCGACATCGTGGTCAACAACGCGGGCATCACCCGCGATGGCGTGCTCCACAAGATGACCTTCGATGACTGGAACGAGGTCATGCGCATCAATCTGGGTGGATGCTTCAACATGGCCAAGGCCACGTTTCCGGGCATGCGCGAGCGCGGCTGGGGCCGGATCGTCAACATCGGTTCGATCAACGGTCAGGCCGGCCAGTATGGTCAGGTGAACTATGCCGCGGCCAAGTCGGGCATTCACGGCTTCACCAAGGCGCTGGCCCAGGAAGGCGCCAAGTATGGCGTGACGGCCAATGCCATCGCGCCCGGCTATATCGACACCGACATGGTGGCCGCCGTGCCCCCGGCGGTGCTCGACAAGATCATCTCCCGCATTCCGGTCGGTCGTCTGGGACAGGCCAGTGAAATCGCGCGGGGCGTGGTTTTCCTGACGTCGGAAGAAGGCGGCTTTGTCACCGGATCGACGATGTCGATCAACGGTGGCCAGCACATGTACTGATTGCCGGGACCGGTCGGCACGGGTCGGGGCGCATTTGCGTTTCGGCCCGGTTCGGCCCAGAACCGGACCTGTCATGACAGATCCTGATCCTTCTGCGGTCCCCTATCATCCTCCGGTCAAACACTCGGTCGAGATTGCCGGGCACAAGACCTCGATCAGTCTCGAACCGCTGTTCTGGGACTGGTTGCGCCGCGAGGCCGGGCGCGAAGGCATGCCGCTCAATGCCCTGATCGCGCGGATCGATGCCGAACGGATCGCCAGTTCCACGCCTTCGGGTCTTGCCGGGGCGATCCGGCTCTGGCTGGCGGCCCGCGCAATGAGGGAGTGAAGGGAGGCGCCCTGTCTATGGCGCCGTGCGGGCCGGCTTGCGCGGAGAGAGCAGCCGGCGCATCGGCATTTCCAGCAGATAATAGCTGACCGGCGCCACCAGCAGCGTGGCAGGCACCATCACGGCGATCCATTCGGCCTGTCCGGTCAGCGGCACGATCTTCGCGCTGACCTGCTTGAATACGTCGAGCACGATCGAGTGGACCAGATAGATCGAGAAACTGATCTCGCCGAGCCATTCGACCGGGCGCCATGACAGGAACCGGGCGCTGGCGGACGTGGGGGTCGTGGCCAGGGCAAACACCAGCACCGGATAGACCGGCAGCAGATACCAGGCATCTTCGCCGGTAATCGGCGCGGTGCCATAGATGCAGGCGAGCACGCCCAGCGCCACGGTGTCGGCCATCGGCGGGGAGAGCGTCCGGTTCGTGCTCGCGGCGAAGCGATGGGCGACCCAGCCGCCGCCAAAGCCGACCAGTGCGCGTCCGAACGCGGGCCAGCCGCGCGTCGCCTTGGCCAGATCGAGGTGGAGCAGCGCGGCCAGCGCGATCGCCGCGATCAGGAACAGGGCAAGCGCCTGCCGGTTGGTGAGGCGCGGGCCGAAATAGACCAAAAGCGGAAACAGGGTAAAATAGGTCCACCATTCGACCGAGATCGACCAGGCGGGGAAATTCCACAGTTTGTCGGCCCCCACCAGCGGCATGGCCATCGTCAGCGTCGCTTCGCGCAGGGCCTGCACGGGACTGAGGTAATCGGGCCAGGGCGCATGAGTCAGGCGGGCGACCGCCAGACTGGCTGCGGCCATGGCCAGCGCGGTTGCCGCGTGGAGCGGATAGATCCGGGCAAAGCGGGAGCGGGCAAAGGCCATCCAGTCGAGCGGGCCACGCGCCAGATAGACGTAGCTCATCACGAAGCCCGACAGCGCGAAGAAGATATCGACCATCGGCTGGCCGCGAAACAGGGAGGTTTGCGTCGCCTCGCTGCTGGCATGGTGGAACACGACGGCCAGGGCCGCCAATCCGCGAAGCCCCGTCAACGATGCAATATTGCGGCCCGGTTGCAGCATGAATCGAGCCCCTCTCGCGCGAATGGCAAAGTCCTAACAAGAACAATGCACATAAACCAGAGCGTCTCCGGGTGTTCTGGCCGAAGCAAGGGGCAAGCAGAACCAGAATTAACGGGGTGCAGGGGCGATGGCCCCTGCATTATCCCTTTTCTTCCATACTCTTCTGGAAAAATAGGCGCAGGTCCGGGTGAAGAACCCCGCGCCTACGTGACCTCACTCCGCCGCGACGTCGTTGCCACCAAACATGTCGATGTCGATTTCGATGGTTTCCGGGGCCGGATTGGCGGCCTTGGCCTTGCGGCGACCGTCGAAATCGGACCAGACTTCGTTCCAGTTGCCGCGCGTGGCTGCCTTTGAATATTCGGTGGCGCGGGTTTCGAAGAAGTTGGCATGTTCGACGCCGTTGAGCAGCGGGGTCAGCCAGGGCAGGGGGTGTTCCTCGATCATGTAGATCGGGTCGAAGCCCAGCTGGCCCAGGCGCCAGTCGGCGATGTAGCGGATGTAGCGCTTGATTTCCTTGGCGCTCATGCCGGGGACCGGGCCCTGTTCGAAGGCCAGGTCGATGAAGGCGTCTTCGAGGCGGACGGTCTTCTGGCAGCAGTCGAGGATGTCCTCCTTGACCGCCTTGGTCAGGCACTGGCGCTCGGCGCAGAATTCCTTGAACAGGCGGGTGATCGCTTCGCAGTGGAGCGATTCATCGCGCACCGACCACGAGACGATCTGGCCCATGCCCTTCATCTTGTTGAAGCGCGGGAAGTTCATCAGCATCGCGAACGAAGCGAAGAGCTGGAGGCCTTCGGTAAAGCCGCCGAACATGGCCAGCGTGCGCGCGATGTCTTCGTCCGAATCGACGCCGAACTGCTGCATGTAGTCATGCTTGGCCTTCATTTCCTCGTATTCGAGGAACATGCCATATTCGCTTTCGGGCATGCCGATGGTGTCGAGCAGGTGCGAATAGGCCGCGATGTGGATCGTTTCCATGTTGGAGAACGCGGCCAGCATCATCTTGACTTCGGTGGGCTTGAACACCCGGCCATACTTCTCGTGGTAGCAGTCCTGCACTTCCACGTCGGCCTGGGTGAAGAAGCGGAAGATCTGGGTGAGCAGGTTGCGCTCGTGGTCCGAGAGCTTCTGGGCCCAGTCGCGGCAATCTTCGCCCAGCGGCACTTCCTCGGGCATCCAGTGGATCTGCTGCTGGCGCTTCCAGTATTCGTAGGCCCAGGGATATTCGAAGGGCTTGTAGGTCTTGCGGGCTTCGAGAAGAGACATCGGGGGTGATCCTGTTGGAATTCTGGCAGATGGGAATGACGGGGAGGCGCTGAAAGGCGCGAGGGGCGCGGGGGGCCCGCTCAGGTCGCCGGACAGGGCGGTGCGCCGGCGCGGCGGCATTGTGCG
>DQVI01000070.1 GCA_015661825.1 Novosphingobium capsulatum | reverse complement strand
CGCCAGCGTGGCATAGGCTTCCGCCACGCCGGTCGCGATGGCCAGCCGCGCGGCATCGGCCTCGATCCGTGCGGCCTCGCGTTCGGAAGTCGCCGCGCGCAGGGCCGCGCGGTTCTTGCCGAAGAAATCGAGTTCGTAGTTCGCGCTCAGGCTGACCACGCCGGTATCGCGCCAGCCCTTGGGGGCAAATTCATGCGGGAACAGATAATTGTAGGTCTGCTTGGCCCCGCCGATGTTGACGTCTCCGCTCAGCGAGGGCAGCAGCGCCGCGCCGCTGGCCTGGGCATAGCCTTGCGCGGCATGGAGCCGGGCCTGCGCGGCCACGAGCGAGGGCGAATCCTTGAGCCCCTCCTCGATCAGCGCCGAAAGCTGGGGATCGCCCAGCCCCTGCCACCATGTGTCCGACGGCCAGTCGGCAGGGCGCCGGTCGGCATTCCCCGCCATGTCCGTGGCAGACGCTTCCATGGAAGCGGGAAGATCGCTGGCGGCCACATCGCGCAGGGTCTGCCTGGGCCCCATCGGCGGCGTGGGCACACACCCGCCCAGCAAGCCCAGCCCGGCCACGACAGCCAGCAACGACGCCCGGCCTGCCAGAACACGACCAGACACGCCAGCGAAAGAGGAAGACATCGCAAACCTCGGGTAACGAGAGGGGGAAGAGGATCAGAAAAAGCTGTACCAAGCGGTCACTAGGGAGCACTGCCCTCTTGCACTGCGGCTGTCAACTCCTATGTGTACCACATGGTCACTATCCCCAGGCTGAAGCGCTGCACGCCCGACGAGCGCCGTGAGAACATCCTCGCGGTGGCCACGCGGGTCTTTACCCAGTCGGGCTATGGCGAGACCTCGATGTCGTCCATCGCGGCGGAACTGGGCGGTTCGAAGGCCACGCTCTACAAATACTTCCCCTCCAAGGAGCATCTGTTCGAGGCTGTCCTGCTGCGCAATTGCGGCGAGGTGAAAGCCGCGCTCCAGGCCCTCGCGGAAAACGATTCGGACGATCTGGAAGCCATGCTCGCCGACTTCGGCACGCGCTTCCTCTCGACGCTGTGCAGCCAGCGCTCGCTCGATGTCTACCGGATGGTCCATGCCGCCAGCGTGCAGTTTCCCGAGGCGGCGAAGCTGTTCTTCCGCTCGGGGCCCGATCATTCGCGCCGTTGCCTCGCGCCGATCCTCGCCCGGCAGGCAGCCTTGCGCGGGATTACCCTGGAAGACCCGTGCATGGCCGCCGACCAGTTTCTGGGCATGGTGCGCGGCAACCTGCACATGCGCGTGGCGCTTCGCGTGATTCCCCCGCCCGAGCCGGACACGATTCGCCGCTATGCCAGCCATGCGGCCCATGTGTTCACGCAGTGGCTGCTCCTCGCCGCGCCGCGCACGAGCGAACAGGGCGGGCGGGCCGAATCGCCCTCTCCTGATTTACCCTCGCCCGATTCGCCAGACGCCTGAAACCCGGCGATCCTGAAGAATCGCCGGGCACAGAAACCCTCTCACGATCAGGCCCATGCCCCCGCCCGCCCGAAGGCGGACGGAAGCCCGTCGCTGATCGAAACCGCCCCGATCAGCGCAGCAGGGTCAGCACGTTCTGCTGGCTCTGGTTGGCCTGGGCGATCATCGCGGTCGAAGCCTGGGCCAGGATCTGGGCCTTGGCCATCTGGGTGGTTTCGGCCGAGTAGTCGGTATCCTGGATGCGGCTGCGCGCGTCCGAGAGGTTGGTGATGTTGTCGTTGAGGTTGTTCACCACCGATTCGAGACGGTTCTGGCCGGCGCCCAGCGTGGCGCGGGTGGCGTTCACTTCCTTGAGCGCGGCATCGACATTGTCCATCGTGGTCGAGGCCTTGGTCGTGTCGGTCACGTCGAGCGCCTGGGACGTGGAGGTCGAGTCATAGGCGGTCAGCGTGCCGCCGAACAGGTTGACGCCGCTGAACGCCTTGCTGACGATGTTGACCGTGTCGCCGGTTTCCGCGCCGGTCTGGATCGACTTGGTGAGGTCGTCGCTGCCGTCGGTCGCCGCCGTGCCGCCAGCCACGGCGAACACGTTGTTGCCGTTGAACTTGGTGTTGTTGAGCACGTCGGAAATCTGGTTGGTGAGGTTGGCCACTTCCGACTGCATCGCGTCGCGGTCCGACTGCTGGTAGGTGTCCGACTTCGACTGGACCGCCAGCTCGCGCACGCGCTGGAGCATGTTGGTCACTTCGCTCAGCGCGCCTTCAGCCGTCTGGGCCATCGAGATGCCGTCGTTGGCATTGCGCACGCCCTGGCTCATGCCGGTGATCTGCGCGGTCATGGTCGTGGCGATCGCGAGGCCCGCCGCGTCGTCCTTGGCGCTGTTGATGCGCTTGCCGGTCGACAGACGTTCCATCGCGGTCTGGGCCATGCGGCTGGCCGAGTTCGATGCATTGGTCGCCTTGATGGCGCTGACATTGGTGTTGATAACCGCCATGATTCTTCTCCGTGTATTCGCGTCTTTGACCCGGCCCGGACAAATCGGGGGGGCCGCTTCCGGGGTCTGGTCTTTCCGGCTGCACGGCAAAGAGCGGCAGGATGGGCGGCAATTTAAGGGCAAGCTTTTGCCGGTTGGCGTTTTTCGGCGGTTTTGCGGACGGGCCAGAAATAGACGATTCCCCTTAGGACCGCCGCTGATCTTAAAGTTTTACAGCATTTGACGGTTTCGCGCGAAAACTGGCCCTCGTGGACATGGTTAAAACAGGGGTCTTTGTCATGAATCGCGAATGCGATGACGCCAGTGGGGGTTCAGCATCCGCCAATATGCCGAGCAGCGATGCATCGGGCACCGGTACGCCGGGGACCGATTGGGCCGCCGGGGAACATGGCGCGCTGATCCGGCGCGCGCGCGCCATTCTTGATGGCACGCTCGCCTCGGTCGATCTGGCCGTGCTGATCGACAGCGCACAGGCAGGCAGCGCGCAGGCAAGCCGGCAGGCAGCCCCCGTCGTCGCGCTCGAACGCGCCTCGCAGCCCGGCCTCGCGCGGCTGGCCGGAAAGCGCCGCTTCGCCTTGCGCTACAACGATCCGCTGGCCCAGAGCACGCTGTGCGCGCTGATCGCCTGCGCCACCCCGGCGGGCAGCCCGATTGCCGCCGATCCCGAGAGCCTGTCCGTTCTCGCCCTGGCCGAGCGTCTGGCCGCCAGCGACATCCCCGTGCTGATCAACGGCCCGACCGGCACCGGCAAGGAAGTGCTCAGCCGCTTCATCCATGCCGCCAGCCCCCGCAAGGACGGGCCGTTCATCGCCATCAACTGCGCGGCCATGCCCGAGACCATGCTCGAAGCCCTGCTGTTCGGCCACCAGAAGGGCGCCTTTACCGGCGCGAGCGCGGCGGGCGAAGGCTTCTTCCGTGCAGCCGACGGCGGCACCCTGCTGCTCGACGAGATCGCCGAAATGCCCCTGCCGCTTCAGGCCAAGCTGCTGCGCGCGCTTCAGGAAGGCGAAGTCGTGCCACTGGGCGCCACCCAGCCGGTCAAGGTCGACGTGCGGGTGATTGCCTGCGCCAACCGCGACCTTCCCGCCGAAGTGGAAGAAGGCCGCTTCCGCGCCGATCTCTACTACCGGCTCAATGTCTTCCCGCTCACGCTTCACGCGCTGGCCGACCGGCCCGACGACATCGGCCCGCTCGCCTTCGCGCTGATGCTGCGCCACACCGCGCCCGACCGCCCCACCCCGTGGATCTGCGACGAGGCGCTGGCCATGCTCGCCCGCCACACCTGGCCGGGCAATGTGCGCGAACTGGAAAACGTCGTGCGCCGTGCGCTGCTGCTGGCCGGGAACGCCGCCGAAGTGGGCCCCGAACACATCGTGTTCGACCGCCCGGCCCGCAGCGCCGCGACCGAAGCCGCACTGGCCGATGCCAACCAGACCCGCGCGGCCAATGGCAAGCTGTCGAACATCGTCCAGCTCTCCGAAGCGCGCGCGATCCTCGCCACGCTCGAAGCCTGTGGCGGCAGCCGCGTGGCCGCCGCCCGCGAACTGGGCATTTCCGAGCGCACCTTGCGCTATCGGCTCGCCAGCTTCCGTGAAGCGGGCATTGCGGTGGCAGGAGGGCGGCGATGAGCGGGATCAGTTCCATCGGCGCGGGCGGCGGCATCCAGCAGATCATGGCCATGCGCCAGCAGATCATCGAGCGTTCGCAACTGCTCCAGCAGATCCGCACGCCCGACACCGGCACCTCTTCGGCGCAAGGCAGCGCGCCGGCGGGCGGCTTTACCGATGCGCTCAAGTCCGCGCTCGACACCGTCAACGCCAGCCAGACCAAGGCCGAGGGCCTCGCCCAGTCCTATGAAAAGGGCGACACCGTCGATGTGGCCAAGGTCATGCTCGCGCGGCAGGAAGCCGGGGTCGCCTTCGAGGCCACGCTTCAGGTCCGCAACAAGCTGCTGACGGCCTACCAGGACATCATGCGGATGGGGGTCTGATAAATGGCCGATCTCGTTCCCGCAGGGACAGGCGCCGGGCCGCCGGCGACCATCCCGCCCGCCGCCATGGCGCGGCCCTCGCTGCTCACCCCGTTGACCGATCCGGCGGGCGGTTCGCTGCCCGCGCGGATGGGCAGCTTCCTGCGCCAGCCGCCGCTGCGCCGGGTCCTGCCGTGGTTTGGCGGGATCACCGCCGCCGGGATGACCGGGCTGCTGTGGCTGGCGATGGCGCCCGCGCCCCAGCGCATGCTCTATTCCGACCTTTCGGATGCCGAGCGCGCGCAAGTGGCGACTGCCCTCGAAAAAGCCTCGATCCCCTATCAAATCGACAACACCACCGGCGCTGTCACCGTGGGCGAGAACGATCTCTATCGCGCGCGCATGGTGGCCGCTTCGGACGGGGCCATCGCCGCGCCCGAGAGCGGCGCGCAGATGATCGACAAGCTGCCGATGGGCGCGAGCCGCACCATCGAGGGCCAGCGCCTTCAGGCCGCGCGCGAGCGCGAACTCGAACTCACGATCATGGAGATCGACGGGGTCGAGGCCGTGCGCGTCCATCTGGCCCAGCCCGAGAAATCGGTCTTCGTGCGCGACACCGCGGCCCCTTCGGCCTCGGTCATGGTGCGTCTGGCCAAGGGACGGCAGCTGGCGGCCAGTCAGGTCGCGGCGGTGGTCAACCTCGTGGCCGGATCGGTGCCGGGGCTTTCCATCGACGCGGTCAAGGTGATCGACCAGCACGGGCGCCTGCTCTCGTCGGACAAGCCGGGCGATGCTGACCGGCTCGAATTGCAGGGCCGGATGGAAGACAAGCTGCGCGAGCAGGTGTCCCAGTTGCTCACCCCGATGCTGGGCGAAGGAAACTTTTCCAGCGAGGTTCAGGTCGATCTCGACATGGATCAGGTGACCTCCGCGCGCGAAAGCTACGACAAGCAGGGCGCGGTGCGGACCGAGACGCAATCGGCCTCGCAAAGCAGCGGCAATGGTGCGCAGGGCGTGCCCGGTGTCCTGTCGAACACCCCGCCCGCCCCCACGACCGCCGCCGTCGGCGCGCCGCAGGGCACGCCTTCCCCCACCCCATCGG
>DQVI01000164.1 GCA_015661825.1 Novosphingobium capsulatum | reverse complement strand
CAGGGCGGGGGCGCCGCCGCGCCGACAGGCTGGCTGGCCCTGCTGTTGCGCCACCTCTGAAGCCCCCTTGGGGCCCCGGACCTGATCCGGGGCCTCCGACCGGCCTCGCCAGAGGCAAAACGTCCCGGTCCGTTCAATCGGTTCAATCGCTTGCCGGAAATTCCTCCGGCTCGCCCGGATCGATCCAGTCGGGCGCGAGCGGCGGCGTCTCGTCGGGCAACTCCGGCGGCGCTTCCTCGGGCAGGGGCGCGGATGGAAACTCGGGCGGAGACTGGGGGGTGATCCGGTCGGGCGGCGGTGTACTGGCCATGGGCTGTGCTCCGGCAAAACAGGGGGGCAAGAGAGGCAGGACGCCCCTTGCGTCCGTTGAACGCGCAGGATTGTCAGGTTGTTCCCTTTGGAACAAGCGGCGGGCTTGTGCTTTTGCATGGGCTGCGATAGGGGCACCGCTCGCTTTTTGCCGTATGCGGGCGTGGCGGAACTGGTAGACGCGCTGGATTTAGGTTCCAGTATCGCAAGATGTGGGGGTTCGAGTCCCTTCGCCCGCACCAGGGAACCCCTCCCGACGGCTCTAGCCCGGATTTTTCAGGCGCCTTGTCACGGCGTCAGTCGAGAAAGTTGGATCAGGATGCAGATCGTCGAAACCAGCAACGAGGGCCTGAAGCGCGCCTACGCCGTGACCATTCCGGCGGCCGAAATCGCAGCGCGCGTGGAAGGTGAAATCACCAAGATTGCGCCGCAGGTGCGCATGCCCGGCTTCCGTCCCGGCAAGGTGCCCGCCAACCTCGTCAAGAAGATGCACGGTCCCGCCCTGCATCAGGAAGCCCTCCAGACCACCATTCGCGAAGCGATGGACAAGCTCGTCGCCGACCACCAGCTGCGTCCGGCCATGCAGCCCAGCGTTTCGCTCGGTGAAGGCTACGAAGAAGGCAAGGACGCCGAGCTGACCGTGGCTCTCGAAGTCCTGCCCAAGGTCGAAACCCCCTCGCTCGAGGGTCTCAAGCTCGACAAGCTGGTCGTGCCCGTGACCGAAGAACAGGTCGACGAAGCGGTCAACCGCATCGCCGCTGGCCAGAAGAAGTTCACCGACGCCGAGGAAGGCGCCGTGGCCAAGGACGGCGACCAGCTGATCATCGACTTCGTGGGCAAGCTCGACGGCGTGGCCTTCGAAGGCGGCGCGGGCGAAGACCAGCCGCTCGAACTGGGCGCCGGCCGCTTCATCCCCGGCTTTGAAGAACAGCTCGTGGGAACCAAGGCCGGTGACGAAACCGTCATCACCGTGACCTTCCCCGAAGACTACCCCGCCGCGCACCTCGCCGGCAAGGAAACCACCTTCGACATCACGGTCAAGGCGGTGAAGAACCCCGGTGAATTCGTCGCCGACGACGAGTTCGCCAAGGCGCTTGGCCTCGAAAGCCTCGAAATGCTGCGCGGCCTCCTCAAGGGCCAGCTTGAGCAGGAAACTGCCGGCCTGACCCGCACCCAGATGAAGCGCGCCCTGCTCGACCAGCTGGCCGCCGGTCACGATTTCGATGTGCCGCCCTCGATGGTGGAAGCCGAATTCGGCCAGATCTGGGAACAGCTGACCCAGGAAGCGCAGAACGAGGAAAACCCCGAGGAAGCGCTCAAGGAAATCGAAGCCGAGAAGGACGATTACCGCAAGATCGCCGAACGCCGCGTGCGTCTGGGCCTGCTCCTGTCGGAAATCGGCCAGGCCAATGGCGTGGTCGTCACCGCGCAGGAAATGGAAATGCTGATCCGTCAGGCCGCGCAGCAGTATCGCGAGCAGGACCGCCAGCGTTTCATCGACTACGTCCGTTCCGAGCCCCTCGCCGCCGCCCAGCTGCGCGCGCCGCTCTACGAGGACAAGGTCGTCGACTTCCTGTTCGACAAGGCCGAAGTCACCGAACGTGAAGTGACCCGCGAGGAACTTCAGGCCGCGATCGAAGCCGAAGAAGGCGAAGGCGACGTCAAGCCCGCCAAGAAGAAGGCTGCCAAGGCTGCCGAAGGCGACGCCGAAGCCAAGCCCGCCAAGAAGAAGGCTGCCAAGAAGGCCGACGCCGAAGGCGAAGCCGAAGCGGCTGAAGGCGAAGCCAAGCCGGCCAAGAAGAAGGCCGCTGCCAAGAAGACCCCGGCTGAAGGCGAAGACGCCTGATCGGACTTCCGGCACAGGTCGATTGATTTTCGATCGATTGCAAAAGGGGCGCAACCGGCGACGGTTGCGCCCCTTTTGCGTTATCGGGCCTTTTGGCGTCATCGGATTTGTCCTCAGGCATCACGCGGATTGCCGCGTTAATTCCTGCCGTGAGAGAATCGTCAGCATCGGACCCAGGAGAGGGATGTCCCGATGCCCAGCAAATCCAGTCACACAGGCCATTCGAGTCACGCCGGGGGCACCCGCAAGGGGGCGCGGCGTTCTTCCAGCCGCGATCAGGGCGCCGTGCAGGCCAAGGCACCCGCCACGCCGAAGAACCGCTCCGGGCCACCTGGTTTGGAGATGGCCGGTTCGGGGAAGGCCGGTGCGGGGCGGGAAGGGCAGGGGTTCCTTCTGGCTGCGCCGCCGGTTGCGGCATTTCCCCATGACCTGATCCTGCCGCCCCATCGCGGCGCGATCATCTCCACGGCGGCCTGGCCCGCCGGGCTTGTTCCGGCCCCGCAGGTGGCAGCCCGGCAGGGCATGGCCGCGCGCTCGTTACAGGCCCCCAAGGTGAGCCTGCCGCCCCGGCCCGAACGGGCTCCGAATCCGCCACCCGACGGCGGTCGCCAGCATGTCGGGCGGGGCAGCGATGTCGTCGTGCCCGCAACGCCTGTGTGCAGCGAAGAACGGCCGGTGGTCGAGGCACCGTTTTTGGTCGACATGGCCCTGCTGGCGCCTGACGATCGCGCGCCTTTGCCGCGCAACCGGGCCCCGGCCCCGGTCCGGCAGGGGCTGCTGGGGGCGGTGGCAGCCAGCCTGGGCGAT
>DQVI01000244.1 GCA_015661825.1 Novosphingobium capsulatum | reverse complement strand
CGAAGCCGAAGCCAATTACTATGCAGCCCTTGAGAACCTCAATATGGCTGCATGACTCAATTGAGCCTGCCTCCGGAAAACCCGGGACGCTTCAATGGGCAACAATCGCCTCCATTTCCATGCTAAGGGGCGGAACGGCAAGACATTGCTATATTTAGTAAAATTTTGAGTCAGGCTCCCAGAGAAGGGCGGCCGGCGGGCAGGGTTGGTGCGCTGCCTGCCGGTCGCAGGGGGTGGGTGCTTAGAAGTCGAACGAGAGGCGGCCGTAGTAATATCCGCCATACGCACCGAACGGCGAGTTGCTGCCGTAAGGCGAGCTGCCGATGGTGTTGGGCACAGTGTTCTTGTCCGGGTAGGTGTTGAACAGATTGTAGGCACCGAACGACAGCTTCATCGCCGGGATAACCTGGTATCCGACTTCAAGGTCGGTGATCCACTTCGCGCCGTAGCTCTGGTCCGCCGTCGGTTGACCGTTGACCAGGTTGGCGAGTGCCGTCCAGCTGCCGTAGCGGGTTTCCTTGGCATTGATCGAGTACGGGCCCTTCGACCAGTTGAGGCCGAGGATGATCTTGTCTCGCGGCGTGAAGACCGTGAAGTAGCCCTGCGTCTGGCGGTCGAACAAGGTCAGGCCAAGGTTGGCCAGCTGTGCAGGATTGTCGGCGACGTGGGTGATCGTCGTTTTGTTATAGTTGTAGGCCGCGCTGGCTCGCACCTGCCCGAAATTGCCCAGTGAGAAGGTGTAGTTTGCCACCGCGTCGATGCCGCGGGTGCGGGTGTCGATGGCATTGGCGAAAAAGCGCACGTACTGGTTGCCCGAAAACCCGTTGTTCCTCAGGATCTGGCGCACCCCTGCGCTGGACAGAAGACCGGTCAGGGTGATGCGGTCGTCGATATTGATCTGGTAGGCATCGACGGTCAGCGTGAAGCGCGCCAGCGGCGTCATGGTCACGCCGAAGCTGTAGTTGCGCGACCGTTCCGGCTTGAGTGGCTGCGCGCCCAGCGCCTGCGCAATCGGCGAGCCGGTTTGCAGGATCTTGGACTCGATCAGCTGGTACGAGCCGTTGACGAGAGAGACCTGGGTGGCGGTCTGCGCGTAGGCTTGCTGCGAGAGCGACGGCGACCGGAAGCCATTCGAGAAAGCCCCCCGGAAGTTCAGCCAGTCGGTCGCCTTCCACAGCCCCGAGACCTTGCCGCTCCACACGTTGCCCGAGCTGTCGTCGTAAGTCTCGAAGCGGCCCGCGCCGGTAATCAGCAGCCGGTCGGTGAGATCGAGCGCCAGGTCAATATAGGCTGCGCCGACCATGCGCTTGGCGTTTGCCGCGTCCGCCGGAGTGATAACCGTCGCGCCCTGCGCGCCGATCGCGCCCGGCTGGCCCGCGAGCGGCGAGCCCGCCGGGTACACATAGCCGCCATTGGCCCACGATGCCGTATCGAGCGACTTGGTGACGTAGCTTTCGTACCGGAATTCCGCCCCTGCCGAGACCTGCAGATGGCGACCACCGAGAACCTCCAGGCCCTTGGACATGTCGAAGTTGGTGGTCCACTGGTCGAATGCGGCGCTGAAGGTGTCGAATCTGGTGGGGCTTGACGGGCCGAGCGAGGCATTGAGCGTGTTGTCTGCCCCCGAACGCACGTAGTCGCGACCGTAAGTGGTGCTGAAATCGAGGTTCCAGCCGCCAACTTTCTGCTTCATCCCGGCGGTCGCCTGCCAGTCGGTTTCCTTCATCGTGTAGTACGGCGTGAAGCCGTCCGGATAGATCTGGACGATGTCGCTGGTCGTGCTGGGATAGCGGCCCGCCTGCCCCACGCGCGCTTCGCGATAGCCGAAGGTGGCGTTGGTGTAGATCGTCAGGGAGCCCACATCGACATGGCTGTTCTGAGCGAGGTTGACCGATTTCAGGTCCGGCAGGCCGCCCTGGTAGCGGCGGCGATCGCCGGTCGCCTCGCGCGGATCGTCGGCGCCGTTGATGCGGGGATAGATGCGGCCGGTGTAGTCAGAATTGCGTACCGTTGGCTTCTGCAGCTTGCCTTCGGCGGAGATGACGATCGAGCCATTCCCGCCAAGGTGGAAGCCCTTGGACAGCTGCGCAGAGACGGTCTCGCCGTCACTGCCGTTGACGCTGTCGCTGTAGCGCTGGCCGGCCTCGATCGCCCCGCTGCCCGCATTGGGGTTGTCCTTGAGGATCACATTGATGACCCCGGCGATGGCATCGGTGCCATATTGTGCCGCAGCGCCGTCGCGCAGGACTTCGATGCGTGCGATCGCGCTGGCGGGGATCTGGTCGAGGTCGACCGGGTTGCCGCCCATCGAGGTCGATCCCGAGTTCAGGTCGATCAGGGCCGAGTTGTGGCGGCGCTTGCCGTTGACCAGAACCAGGACATGCACGCCCGAAAGGCCACGCAGACCAGCCGGACGCGTGACCGAGTTCCACGACGAGGAGCCAACCTGCTGCGACTGGAACGAAGGCACGAGCTGAGACAGCACGTCACGCAGCTGCATTGAGCCACCGAGCTGGGCGATCTGCTCGCCGCTGATGACGTCGATCGGCGTAGGGCTCGTGGCCACGGTGCGCGCCTGCCCGCGCGAGCCTGTGACGACGATGTCCTGACCGCCCTGCGTGCCGGGATCGTCTGCTGTCTGGGCAAAGGCGGTGCCACCAAGAGCAGCGCTCATCGCAAGGATGGACGAAGAAACAAGTATTCTACGCATTAAAACCCCCCAATATTTGTGCGGCGTCTCTGACGCCGTCGGATTAAGTGGCACTGTCCTCCTGGGCGCCCTGCCCCGGTCGGGTAGAGGCGCCTGTTTGTCCGGCGGGTTGTCCCGTCCCGGTGTGCGTGTTCTCGTCGGCAGCCGCCGCAAATGCGCAAAGCGCGCCGTCGAGTTCACGAATCAGGTCTGCGGTGTGTTCCAGCCCCACGTGGAGGCGGATCGCCGGATTGCCGGTTTGCGCCGCGAAAGAGCGCTGGCGGATCTGGCCGTTGCACGGGATGGCAAGGCTCTCGAAGCCGCCCCAGGAAAAGCCGAGGCCGAACAGGCGCAGCGCATTGAAGAACGCGTGTTCGGCAATTTCAGGGCCGTTCAGCATGATCGTGACCAAGCCGTTGCCGGCGCTGAAATGGCGCCTGAATATCTCGTGCCCGCGTGTGCCGGGCAACTGAGGGCAGAGCACCTCGCGTACCATCGGCTGTCCCTGTAGCCAGGCCGCGACTTCCAGTGCCGCATCGCCGTGGCGTGCCAGCCGGGCATGCAGGGTGCGCAGGCCGCGCAAGGCCAGGTAGGCGTCATCGGCCGACACAGCCCAGCCCATGCTGCGCGATCCGCGCTTGATCAGTGCGGCCGCCTCCCCATTGGCGACAGCGCTGCCGAGGAAGACATCCGAATGACCACACACGTACTTGGTGAGCGCCTGGACGGAGATATCCACGCCATGGGCAAGCGGCTTGAACAGCACGCCCGCAGCATAAGTGTTGTCGATCAGCGTGAAGATGCCACGCTCGCGTGCGAGGGCCGCAACACCTGGAACGTCGAGCATGTCGAGCGTCAGGGAACCTGGCGCCTCCAGCACGATCAGCCGCGTCCTTTCGCCAAGCATGGCGGCAAGATCGTCCATCGTGATGTCGGCAGGGAAATAGCGCGCCGAAACGCCGTAATCGGCAAGAGTGGTCGTGGCAAAGCGGCGGGTTGGGCCGTAGATGGTGTCGCAGATCAGGATTTCGTCGCCGGTACGGCATATTGAGAGGATCGCACCGGTCACGGCAGCTAGCCCGGACGGATAAAGTTCAGCCCCCTCGCCGCCTTCGAGTTCGCAAAGCGCCTGTCGCAGCGCGGCCTGCGACGCAAGGCCACCGCGCCCATACGTCGGTGTGGTTCTTCCAAATTCGCTGTAGTCATCGAGCAAAACCGTGGTGCCACGCTGAATAACAGGTGCGGCAGTTCGCAGAATGTCATCGTCGGCATGAACCGGGTGGATCATGCGCGTCGCTTCGCTATTTCTGCCGTAGTCAATAGTCACAATTGGCATTCCTGTTCTGTCACGTGACCGCATTTCGGTCTGCTCGGCGATGTCATTTCCAATGTCAGGCAGCAGCCTCAAAGATTGCATCATGATTTCATGTTGAATTGTGAAATGATGCGCGTCATCCGGTGCGGCAGGGTGACGTGTAGAGAGGAAGCTCAGTGGTGTTCTTCATTTCCTCCATCGCAAAGGCGGAGCTGACGTCCGTCAGTTTCACCATGCTGATCAGTTTCTTGTACACCGCGTCGTAGGCAGCGATGTTGGCGACCCGGATCTTCATCAGGTAATCGACATCACCGGTCATGCGGTACAACTCGACTATTTCGGGCATCGCTTCGACAGCACGCGCGAAGCTGCGCAGCCATTCCTCATTGTGTTCGCTGGTACGGACCGAGACATAGGCGGTCAGCTCCAGTCCCAGCTTCGCCGGATCGAGCAGCGCCACGCGACCAGTGATCGTGCCAGCGGCTTCCAGTCTCTTGAGACGGCGCCAGCAACTGCTGTGCGAAAGGTGGACACGCTCGGAGAGCGCCGCCATCGAAAGGGTGCCGTCCTTCTGAAGGG
This sequence comes from Novosphingobium capsulatum, assembly GCA_015661825.1. Classification (GTDB taxonomy): domain Bacteria; phylum Pseudomonadota; class Alphaproteobacteria; order Sphingomonadales; family Sphingomonadaceae; genus Novosphingobium; species Novosphingobium pituita. Next base: position 70,108 of record DQVI01000244.1, on the reverse strand, counting down.
CCGCAAGAATGCGGATATCGGCGTCGTCAAGGGTCAGGTGTGTGCTCATGTCAGGCCAGCCTCGCCAGAACCGGCTGCTCCAGCAGCCCTTCGAGCATGTTGCCTTGCGCAAGGCCGTCCCGAATGGTGCGTTCGCGATGTGCGCTGCGGATTGCACGTTCAATGTCGTCTTCGGCTTCCTGCGTGGAAACAAAAACGACCCCATCGCCATCACACAGGGCAAGGTCACCGGGGTGCGCGACGGCACCGCCAATATTCACCGCCGCATTGAACCGCCCGCCAAGGCCCAGACGGCGTGTCGTTTTGGCGGACACACCGCGCGACCAGACCGGAAGTCCCGTTTCGAGGATTTCGCAAAGATCCGTGACCGGACCATCGACGACGATCCCGGCAAGCCCCCTGGCCACCGCAGCGGCGGCGACCACGCCCCCGACCGCTGCGTGCAGCGTATCTCCGAGCCGGTCGATGGCGAGTATGTCGCCTTTGCGCAGACAGGACAGGGCCTCGTGCAAGAGTGCGCCGTCAGGGCCTGGCAACGCCAAGGTGACCACTGTTCCGCAGGCCTTCATCGTCGGCTTCAGAGGGCGCAGTTCCGGGGCGCAAATACCCCAAAGACGCCAATGTCCAAGCGTCGATGTCTCGGTTTGGGCAAGCCGCCGCACGAGGTCGGGGGCGACTTGCGGGGGCATGGGCTGGCGATCATAGCTCATTTCGGGGCACCGGGGGCAAGGTCTGGCCGGCGAGGATCAGACTTTTGAAAGTGGCGGAGGAAGTCGGCGACATGTCCGATCAGGAAGCGCGTGAAGATCTGGCCCGCCCGCGCGCTCGACAGCGAAGGATCGCCCGAACCGATGCCATCATCGGCCACTTCCCTGGCGTCCAGCGGGAAGTCGATGGAGGTTCCGCCAAAGCGCGCGCTGGCAAAATGCGGGTCGGAAGGCAGGCCGAACACCGGCTTGCGCGGCGTGGCGCCCGACTTTGCCTGGCCGACCAGGCCGGGGGCCAGGTACATCATCACCGAAGTCACCGGATCGGCGCCGTGTCCGCGAGCCGCCGCAGCCTTGTCGCCATGGGCCTCTTCCCACACGGCATCCGGGAGTGAGCGCCAGAGATGGACAGCAGGCACCACCACGCCGGTCTCCCGGCGCACGGCGTGCACCACTTCGGCGATCAGCGGTGCATTGGTGGAGTGGCCATTGACGATGACGATGCGGTCGAGGCCGTGATCGAGGAAACTGTCGATCATGTCGCGCAGCACCGCACGGAAGGTCGATCCGCGCAGTTGCACTCCGCCGGGGAACCCGCGAAAGAACTCCGCGAAGCCGAAAGGCAGGACCGGAGCGCACACGGCCCCCGCCGCTTCGGCTGCGGCCAGGGCGATCCGCTCTGCGGCGAGGAAATCGCCCATCGGCGCGTGGGGCCCCTGTTCTTCCTGGCTGCCCAGCGGCAAGACGATGACCGGGCGATCATTCGCGATCCGTTCGGCAAAGGCCGCATGGCTCAGGTCCTGAAGGGCGTGGGGGCGGACGCAGTTCACAGGCCGGTCCCTGCGAGGGATGCCGTGATGCTGATCGCCTTGTTCGCCGCAAGCGGGATCTGGCTGCGCACACGGTTCAGTATGCCCATGTCCACGCCCGCCGATGCGCTGCCGAGGCCTTCGGACACGCGCGCGACCACGGTGCCCCAAGGATCGATGATCATCGATTGGCCAAACGACTGCCTTTCGCCCGCAGGCGTCTGGTATGAACCCCACTGCCCTGCCGCTGCGACCCAGCATTCGGTCTCGATCGCACGGCTGCGCAGAAGCACTTCCCAGTGATCCTTGCCGGTCAGCAGGGTAAAGGCGGCGGGCACCGCGATCATCTGCGCGCCCTGTCGTGCCAGTTGCTGGTAGAGTTCGGGAAAGCGCACGTCGTAGCAGATCGAACAGCCGATCGTGAGGCCTTCACAGTCGTAGGTGACGATCGCGTCGCCCGGATCGACGGTGGCGGATTCATGGAACTTCGCGCCATCTGCCGTGGTCACGTCGAACAGATGGATCTTGCGGTAGCGGGCACACTCCTGGCCGTCGCGATCGAAGACGACCGTGGTGTTGTAGACGCGTCCGGGATTTTCCGACTGCTCGTAGAACGATCCTCCATGGATCCAGACCTTGAGTTCGCGCGACAGGCGCGAGAGCAGCGTCCAGGTATCGCCATCGCGGTACGGTTCGGCGACGGCAGGCGCCCCGCCCGATCCACCGAGCCATTCGCAGTGCTCGGGAAGCTGTACCCAATCGGGGCGCTCCCTTTTCACGCAGTCGCGCACGGCGGCTTCGATGGCGACGAGGTTGGCCGCCTTGTCGTTGCGGGTGTTGAGCTGGATGACGGCTGCGCGCAGCATCTTACTTTCCTTGGGCAGTCTGGGCCGGACGCGCAGCGGACAGCGCGATGGCGTTGAACAGGATCTTGAAGGCTCCCTGGGTCTGGGCACGCAGGGCGATCTCGGGGCCAACGAGCACGACCTTGCCTTTGCCTTGCGGCACGGTGAGCACAGCGGCGGTGTCCTTCAGGTACTCGGGATGCCAGGCCCAGCCGCTGTGCAGCAGCGTGCCCTGGCCGAACGAGACGGCAATCGAGGTTCCCGGCGTGGTCGCGCGGAACACCGGGCTGGAATCATAGAACAGGTCCACCTTGGGGCTGAGCCCCCAGGCGATCGGGTCTGCCGCATTCACATCGGCAGTCAGCACGGCGCCCGGCACGTAGAACCGGGTATCGGACAGTGGCACGCGCTTGCCGTCCCGCTCCGTCAGCAGCGGATCTGTGACCGGCAACCTGAGCGCCGCAGCAAGGCCGGACGAGGACGAGCCCATCGCCAGCAGCGTGCCGCCTGCATCGGCGAAGGCTTTGAGTGCGGGGATGGTTTTTTCCGCGCTGATATCGCCGAGCGAGGCGCGGTATTTCACGGGCACATCCCCGGGGGCGGGCTGAACGCTGTCGAAGCGGCCACGGAACATGCCCCCGTCCACGCCCGAGCGCGCATTCGGAAGCGCGGCATCGGGCACAACGAGGATGTCATACTTGTTCGCCAGGCCGCCCTTGTCCAGTTCCTGCGGGTAGACGATCGCGTAAGGCAGTTCCTGCCCGTCGAAGATCCAGCGCAACCAGCCGGTCGGATGCAGCCCGCCATAGAGATCGACGAGGCCGACCCGCGGTTTGCCGACGGCAAGACGCGCGCCCTGCGGCGCGGCGGCGACAGCCTGTATGGTCAGGCCCAGCGACTTTGCCCCCTCCTCGACGATGCTGCGCGCCTTGGCCGAAGCGGGCACAAACCATGCGCCCGCCTCTGGGGCGCGACCGGCGATGGCAAGCGGTGTCCGGTATGCGCTCACCGCGATGCCCGCCGCTTGCAGGCGGTTGACGAGGCGAAAGGAATCGTTCTGGTCATGGCTGACGAGCCAGCCCCCGGTCGTGCCTTCGACGCCCGCATTCGCGATCGGTTGCGCGTCAGGCGCGATCTCGCCGCTGACGGGGTGGCTTTTTACCGTGAAGGGATCGAGTGCCCGGGTGAACGCAACCCCTGCCTGAAACGCGGGAGTATATCCCGAAGCATCGGCGGGCGGGATTGGCGGGCCACCGGGATAGGCGAAGTTGTTCGGGTAATGCTGCGGCTCGAACATGTCGAGGACATGGGCGCGATAGGCTTGCGCGGCCGGCACGATGTATGTCCCGGCAGGCCAGGTCTTGCCTGCAGCAGTGAAGGGTTCCTCCGCCCGGCTCATCTCCACGCCGAGGCGCGAGAGCGAGGTGAGGAACTTCGCGGTCGTCGGAAAATCGTGCTGGTCAACCGGAACGATATAGGCCCGCGCGTCACGCTGTGCCGGATCGTGCAGTATCTTTTCATAGAGGTCGGCGTCGATCTCGCTCCAGCCGCGCGTGCGCACCGGCTTGGGCTTGCCGCCGCGTTCCGCCAGCGCCGCGTGCGCGGCCTCGATGCGGTCCCTGGAGATCGTCCAGCTGTCGGTCGATCCCTTGGCGATGGCATTGGCACCCATCTGCCAGCGGTCGAACAGCAGCTTTTCGCGGTTGTTGGCGGCATATGTCAGCAGGCCGCGCGCGAGCGAGAGGCTGTAGGATACCGACTGCGCCATCGACCATGGGCCGGGCCTGACAGGCAGCGCCTGATCATTGCCGGGCACCTGTCGCTCGGGCACGAAGGGGATCGTTTCGGGCACCGGGCTGCCGATGATTTCCACGAGGATGCCCACCGCGTTGTGGAAGTAGGTGGAGGTGCGCAGATTGCCGTTATACCATGTGTCGTAGTGCGCCCCGCTGCGCGTGGTGGCACCGCCCTTGTTCTCCGACAGCAGGCGGCTTTGCAGCGTGGCGCCCACTTCGTCGAGGCTGGAAATGACCAGCGGTTCGTAGTGATAATTGAACGGATCGCGGAACGGCGGGAGAAACAGCACAGTCCCCGCAGGGCCGGTCTGGTGCTGGTTCATCACGATCTGGGGGCGCCAGTCGCGATAAAGCACGCGCACCATGTTCTGCGTTTCGACCTGCGTGGCGAGGAAGAAGTCGCGATTGTTGTCGTGCCCGACATAGGGATGATAGAGGCGCGGCAGCGACTTGAAGTCTGCCTCGCGCTTCATCGGGTCCTTGAAGCGCATGTACCAGTCGGCCACGAACTGCTGGCCATCCGGATTGTCTGGCACGAACAGGGTGACGACGTTGTCGCGGATTTTCTGCGCCTCGGGGTCATCGGAGGAGACGAGATCATGCACCTGTGCGATCAGCGCGGTCTGCGCCTCCACCTCGCTGGCGTGAAGGCCGCCGTCGATCCAGACCAGCGCCTTGCCGGTGGCGGCCATGATCCGCGCCCTGTCCGCGTCGATGCCTTCCGCAGCACCGAGCGCACGGCTGGTCTCGCGGTATTCGTCGAGTTTTGCGAGGTTCTCCGGCGAGGAGACGACCGCCATGATCTGCCGCCGCCCCTCGGTGCTCGGGCCGATATCAACCAGTTTGACCCGGTCGCTGACGGCGGCGAGTGCCTTCCAGTAGGCCATCATGTCGTCGTAGGATGGAACGTAACGGTCTTCCCCCATGTGATGGCCCAGGACCTGCTCGGGCGTCGGCACGGGCTTTGCTCGCGCAAACGCGGGAGCCGCGAGCGTCAGGCAGGTGGCCAGGAGGAAGGTGCGGGTCAGTCTCATCGGTCGATGGCCTTTGCAGGATCAGGCGCGCGCACGCAGGCGATCACGAGAAAGGAGAGCACGGCTGCGGCCGTGACATAGAAGGCGGGTGCAATGGTCACGCCGGTGATCCGCACCAGCAAAGTAGCGATGAACGGCGCGAAGCCGCCGAACAGCATCACCGCGCCGCTGTAGCCTACCGACAGCGCGGTGTAGCGGACGCGGGTCGGCAGCAGTTCGCACAGGTATGTCGGTGCCGTCCCGCTGAAAAGACCGGAGAAAATACCCGCCACTGCCGTTGCCGTGATGACGGAGATCCCACTGCGCGCCTCGGTCATGAACATGAACAGCGGGATCGAGACGATCGCGAAACCCGCGGCGCTGGCGAGCAGGAACGGTTTGCGCCCGACCTTGTCCGAGGCCCAACCCGCCAGCGGGATCACCGCAACATTGCACAGTGCGCCGGTCAGGGTGCCGAGCAATGCGTAGCGCGATGGCACTTCCAGAACCTGGCTGGCGAAGCTGACGAGGAAGGTGCCGTAAGTGTAGCCCGCCACGGTCCAGATCACGACCATGCCCGAGATCGTCAGGACGGTGCGACGGTGGATCGTCAGCGCCTCGCGCAATGGGTGCCCGGGAACCTCTGTCTCGGCTTCGAAGTGTGGCGTTTCAGGAACTTTCGTGCGCAGGTAGAAACCCATTGGCGCAATCAGGATGCCCAGCACGAAAGGCACGCGCCAGCCCCATGCCTGCAAATCGTCGGCGGGGAGCACGGTGTTCAGCGCCAGCGCCACCAGAACGGCAGAGACCACCGCAAGGCTGGTGCTAAGCTGTTGGAGCGCACCGAACAGGCCGCGACGGTTGGCGGGTGCATACTCTACCAGGAACGTGGTCGCCCCGCCCCATTCGCCGCCGGCCGCAAAACCCTGCACCAGGCGACAGACCACGAGCGCACACGGTGCCACAATTCCCACCGTGGCATATGTCGGAATGAGCCCGGTGGCGCATGTCGCGCCTGCCATCAGCATCATCGTTAGCACCAGCGCCGACTTGCGCCCGAACCGGTCCCCCATCGAACCCAGCACCATCGAGCCGACCGGCCGCATGACGAAGCCGACGCCGTAGGTCGCAAAGCTGGACAGGATCGTCGTCACCGGATCGGACGCCGGGAACATGGCGATGCCGATCTGCGCGGCGAAATACCCGTAGATGATGAAGTCAAACAGCTCGAACCAGTTGCCGATCATCGCCGAAGCCAGTGCCCGGGCAATGTCCTTGCGGCCCGGAACAGGGCGCGCAGCAAGTCCCTCGGCGGGAAGCGCCGTTGTCGTCATGGCAGGTCTTCCTTGGGTCTCAGGGCTTTTCGGCGGGCGAAGGCCTGGGCAGCGGGACCGGTACGTGCGGGGGGATGACGACCCCGCCGTCCCTCACCATCATGCGGCCATCCTTGAACACCATCGCAACCTTGCGCAGCGCGTCGATATCCAGATCCGGGCGGCCGTCGACCACGATGACATCGGCCAGCTTGCCCGGCTGGATCGAGCCGATGAGGTCGTCCATTGCCAGCAGCCTGGCATTGGTGAGCGTCGCGGCCTGAAGCGCCTGCGGGATCGAGTAGCCGCCCTTCACGAACCACTTGAGTTCGGCGAGGTAGATATTGGGGATCATCTTGTTCGCGTCACCGATCGTGTCGGTACCCACGCCCATCACGATCCCGGCTTTCTTCATCTTCTCGAACAATGCGAAGTTCGCGTCCGAGGTCATCGTGAAGCGGCGCGAAGTCGAATCCCAGAAACCGCCCGCACGGTCGAGCACGTTCTGATAGACCTGTAGCGTTGGCACCGAGGCGGTGTGATGCTGCGCCATCTCGGCAATCGTCTTGTCGGTGCGCGGCAGCGGATGCTCGATCATGTCGATGCCCGCTTCCACCGCCATCTGGGTGTAGATGGTCTCGCAGTCGCACGTCACCTTCAGGCCGAGGCGATGCGCCTCGTCTACTGCGGCCTGGATTTCGTCCGGCGCGAAGTGGCTGGCGACCTTGATGACGCTGGCCCCCTTCTTGAAGGTCTCGCGCACCGCCGCACGCCAGGCGTCGGCACCGTTCCGTTCCCAGGCATAGTCGGGACCGTGCGAGGGGCGCACCGGGCGCTCGGTGGCATGACCGCCCGTGCCGGTGATGATGTGCCCGGCAGTGAACACGCGGGGGGCCGGAATGGCATCCTGCGCTGCCCAGTCGGCCAGGCGATAGGGAGCATCGCCTACACCGTTGAGATCGCGCACGGAAGTGAAGCCCGCTTCGATGAACCAGCGCAGATTGCGCTCCCCGCGCAGAACACCGTCAGCATCTTCTGCCTGCACGTCGTAAGGGGTGTCATTGTCCGGGTAGGTCAGGTGGACATGCATGTCGATCAGGCCCGGCATGACGAACTTGCCGGTTACATCGATCACTTCCGCGTCGGCGGGCCACGCCGTGCTGTCGGGAGAAAGCACGGCCCGCACTCGGCTGCCCTGGATCACCACGCTTCCCGGTGCGACCCGAAGGGATTGCGTGTCGAAGACGAGGCCCCCGCGCAAGACCACGATTCGCCCCCCGACCGCTTCAGGCTGTTCGGGGACCATGCGCGGGGTGTGATCGGTGTTGGTCCCCGCCGCGATCCAGTCATGGCGGTCGGTCCGCCCGACCGCTGCATCAGGCGCAGGCGCGGCGGCGAAACCGGTGTTGGCAAGGCCCAGGCCGGACAGTGCAGCCCCTGCCAGGATCAGGTTCCGGGCGGCATTCGCGCCGGACTTTCGAAAAGGATGCTTCATGATGTTTGCAACCGTCATGGGCTCGTCGAGCCAGTTACATATTGCCCTGTCCTGCCATTGCCTCTGCAATGCGGGAAATGGCGCCGGCCAGATGCGCCTGAAGGCGCGGTGGATCCTGTCGGTAGCGCTGTGAAATACAGGCAAGGCCAAGCGCGGCCAGCGGCTGGCCCGGCCCGAGCGGAATGACCGCCGCAACGCCTGTTCCGCCTACGGCAAATTCGTCCTCGACTACGGCAAAGCCGGTTTCTCGTGCAGCCATTACCGCATCCGCCACAGCGCCCCGGTCGACGCGGGTTGCAGCGGTCAGCGATGCGCGGGGCACGCAGTCCAGCGCCGCGTCAAGAGCAGCCGCGTCCAGCCGGGCGAGCAGCACCCGACCGAGCGCCGTGCAGTATGCGGGCACCTTGCGCGGCAGTTCGATATCGAAACGGATGTCCGAGGGCGAAGCCTCTTTGGCGAGCAGGCGAACCATGCCGGCCGCATCGGGCATACCCAGCAGAACGGTTTCACCGGCCTCCACCGCCAGCGTCGTCATCACCGGCGGAGCCACTCGCAAAATGCGCCCGTGCCGGGCAAAGCCGTCGCGACGGATCATGTCGTTCAGGCGGTAGGCGTCATTGTCCCCTTCACGGACCAGATAACCGCGCTTGTGCAAAGTTCGCAGCAAGCCCAGAGTGCTGCTTTTGGGGAGTTCCAGCCCGCGCGCGACTTCGCTCAGAGTCAGACCATCGCACCGGGCCGAGAACAGCTCCAGCATATCCAGCACGCGGGCTGCGGATTTTATCTCGTCGCTCATGCCGTCCCCGTCCAGCCGTGTGATTGTTCACGATTGAGAACTGATCGTTCATTCTTGTGAACATCATGACTGCATTTGGATCTGTCGTCAAATTGATGCTGCAAATGTGACAAGTGTCGTTTGTTGCTCGTTTTTTGGGCGAATTGGCGAAGAGTATGTCCCGATTTGTGCCCGTTCGCCTGATGGATGTTCTGCAAAACCGGCCTCCGGGAACGGCGGAGTCATTCGAATCGGCAACATCGTTCACGTATGTGAATGCAGAAAACATCATATAGGGTGTCGCGGCGCACTGGCGGTGCCGTCATTCGCGAGGGCGGAAAGGCGCCGTTCACGCCCTCGGCAATGGATAAGCAGCCGCTTACGGCAGCCGGAATAAGCGCCGCTGCAATGGCACCCCGGAACAAGGCGGTTCAGGTCAGCGGTCATTCGCACCCGTTCAGGAGCACCCGCATGACTATTGCCCTCACCAAATCGCCGCGCAACTGGGACCCGGTGGTCAAACTGACGCATTGGAGCATCGTGGCGGCAGTGCTCTGCAATGGCGTTTTCACCGAAGGCGGCTCGTGGCCGCATATCTGGGTTGGCTATGCGCTGGCCGGAATGCTGGTGCTGCGCCTGCTGTGGGGGCTGGTGGGGCCACGCGAAGCGCGCTTTTCAGCCTTTCCGCCCAGCCTCCCGCGTGCGCTGGCCCATATTCGCGAGATCAGGGCCGGCAAAGTCCACGATCAGCCTTCCCACAACCCGCTGGGGGCCCTGATGGTCTATGCCATCTGGGGCACGCTGGGCATTATCATCGCCAGCGGCATTGCGATGGCGGGCCTGCCGCCCAGGGCGGTGACGCATGACCATCATGGCGTGGAGCAGGCCGCGCAGTCTGTCGATGAGGAGGGCGAAGATGGTGAAGGCGAGGAAAGCCCGCTTGGCGAAACGCATGAAGCTGCCGTCAACCTGCTCTACCTGCTGATCGTGTTGCATCTGGGCGGGGTCGTCTTTGAAACGCGACGCTCGGGGCGCGGGCTGGTGCTGGCCATGTTGCCCGGCCGACGGTAAACAGGCCCAATGCAACCTGCGACCCGATCTCTGGAACGCAAAGCCCTGATCCTGACGCTGGTACTGGGCTGTCAGGTGCTGGCGGCGATGTTCTTCACCCTTGATATAGCCGGTGACATTGCCGAGGCGGGTCTGGGCTGGCACCTGTCGATCGAATTGCTCGCCACGCTGGCGCTGGCTGCCGGGGTGGTGGTGGGCGCCATCCATGTCCGCTCCCTGATCGAACGCGCGCGACAGGATCAGGCGCTGATCACTGCCGCGCGCGGGGCGATGGGGGCCCTGATCCGCGCCCGGTTTGTCGAATGGCGGTTGACCGCTGCCGAGGCCGATGTGGCGCTGTTCGCCATCAAGGGGCTGGATGTGGCCGAGATCGCCGCCCTGCGCGGATCGGCGCAGGGAACCGTGCGCGCGCAATTGACCCGGATATATGCCAAGGCGGGCATCACATCGCAGACCGGCCTGATCGCGCTGTTCATGGAAGAACTGATCGATCCGGCCTTCGCCCCGGGCAAGGAAAGCACGCATGGCTGACATTGCGCTGATGCACCATTTGCTGATTGCGCTGGGCATCGGCCTGCTGATCGGCGCGGAGCGGGAGCGGCGCAAGGCCCAGCGACCGGCCTCTGCCGGGCTGCGTTCCTTTACCATCGCCAGCCTCATGGGCTGCGCCAGCGCGTTGACGCCGTGGAACTGGATGAGCGGTGTCATCCTGGCCTGCATCACCGCGCTGGCGCTGTTCAGCAACTGGCAACGCCGCGCCTCTGGCGATCCCGGCATCACCACCGAAATCGCGCTGATCACCACTACGCTGCTCGGTGCCTTGTCGGTCGGTGCGCCCGCTCTTGCTGGCGCAGGGGCGGTACTCCTCACCATCATTCTGGCCGCCCGCGACCCGTTGCACCGCTTTGTGGGGCAGATGGTCACGGCTGATGAAGTGGCGGATGTGCTGCTGATTTCAGGCGCGACGCTGATCGTCCTGCCCATGTTGCCCGATCGCCCCATGGGGCCTTTCGCGGCGCTCAACCCCCATGCCATCTGGCTGGTGGTCATCATGATCCTTGGCATCAATGCGGTGGGGCAACTGGCCACGCGGCTGCTGGGCGCACGACTGGGCGTGCCGATGCTGGGGCTGGTGTCGGGCTTTATCTCCAGTTCGGCAACGATTGGCGCGATGGGGGCCTGGGTGCGCGTCAATCCGGCGTCCCTCTCGGCAGGGGTCGCGGCAGCGGTGCTTTCAACGGTTGCCAATTATGTGCAGATGGCCGTGGTTATCGCGGTTACCGATCGCAGCGCCTTTGCGGCGACAGCCGCGCCCGTTGCCGCCGCAGCCCTGGCCGCGGCTCTTTCGGGCGGCTGGTTCATGGTGGTGGCATGGCGCGAGACTTCGGCCGAGCCTCCCAAGTTCAGTCGGTCATTCAATGTGATGATCGCGCTGATGTTTGCCGCGATGCTGGCTGGCATGCTGATCCTGGTTGCTGCGATGCGTGCATGGTTCGGTGCCGTGGGGATCGCGGCAGCGGCGGCGATTGGCGGCGTGCTGGATGTCCACGCCGCCGTGATCTCCATCGCGACGCAGGTGAACGAGAGAACGATCACTTCGACGCAGGCCATCGTGCCGGTGCTGATCGCCTGTACCACCAGCAGCATTGCCAAGATGCTGTTTTCGGCCACGGCAGGAACGAGAGCGTTTGCAGCACGGGTCATTCCCGCACAGGCTGGCATTATTGCAGCGTCATGGATTGCAGGGCTTGTGGCCTTGCAGATCCTTTGAAATCCCCATGGCAAAATTTAATTTATTGGATTTGATCTTACATTTTAATCTAAAATGTTTATATATACAGCATTGCGGCACTCATTTCGTAGGCAGCCGCGACTGAGAGACAGGTGTGCTCCCGCTTACACAAGAGGGACAGGGCATGGATCTCAATCACCTTTATTTCAGGCACCAGCTTTTGCTCATGCAGGCCAGCAGCGCCTCGAACGAGAGAACCAGCCTGAAGCACGAGGAAAAAGCTGCAAGAATTGCGCGCAGCATCGGTGCGTTTCAGGCCAGCGCCGGGGCAACAGCGGCTACCTCCTGGCAAGCGGATGGCGTGCAGTGAGCCGCGCGATGAACATCGGCCTGCCCGAAGCGCAGATCGCCGCGCTGTGCGAAAAAGTCGGGGTCCGCATCAGCGACATTGAAACCCTCCCCTCGGGCGGCACGCATCTGGTGTGCATTACCAGCGAAGGCGCCGAGGAGATCCGCCGCCGCCTGAAAGGACATCTGATCGAGGGGCCGGTGAAGCGCTTTCCCTTCTATCACGCACGTCAAGACTGACGCTGAAGATCGCGCAAAATGGATGCGGCAATTTCGGTTGTGCCGAAAATGCCGGTTTCAGCCTGTTGCCATCTCCAGCTTGTTGATTGCTAAATTGACTTTCCCGCCGCCTCGATATATCAGGGCTCTTGCTAACGTCGCCTGCGACGGAATTTGACTCCGATTCGTTCGGTTATTCTTCCTTTCACATGCTGCCAGCTCCGCTTGCGCTTTTGCGGGCGGGTTCTCTTGTTTTCGTGAAAAGGAAACACCCATGCCTATCGGCACAGTCAAATTCTTCAATACCGACAAAGGCTATGGCTTCATCGCCCCCGAAGACGGCGGCAATGACAGCTTTGTTCATATCAGCGCCGTTCAGCAGGCCGGCATGAACACGCTGAACAAGGATCAGCGCCTGAGCTATGAAGTCGAAACCGATCGTCGCGGCAAGCAGTCCGCTGTCAATCTGGTTTGCGCCTGATCAAGATGTTCGCCGGTGTCCGCAGGGGCACCGGGAACTGTCCGTTATGACGAAAGGGTCCCTTGCGTCATGATGGCCCGTGCTTGGCCTGCTTGATCCGCTTTGCGTGATCGCGGGCCTGGCATGGGAAACTGCCTCCGTCTTGCACAATTTGAACGAGGCGGACCCTCCTTTACCCTTCCCTTGCGCAGCCATCAGGCTGCGAATTATCCGAGTTTTCAATAAACTATATGCGTAATACTGTTATCAAGCATCCTATTTTCTCTGTAAAATCCCCCTCGCCCCGCCCTGTTTTCGCAGTCCCTTTGACATCGGGCGTTCTCTCTGCTGCCGAAATGCGCCGATTGGTGGCTGATATGGTGGATTGATCGACAAGCGCACCTCTGAGAAAGGACGGCCGTGGCCAACTCCAGCGCTTTTTATCAGGCATGTGCCGAACAAAGCCTGCGCAATGCAGAGGCCAGTGTTCTGGTCAATGTCCGTGAACGCCATCTGCATTCGGCAAAAGCGTGGCAGGCCATGGCTGACCGTTTCGCCAGCATCGAGGCCAATCGCCGCGAAATTCAGGATAACCAGACATCCATCGGCACATCAGGCCATGGTGTATTGCCTCAATAAGCGGCTTGGCATTTCACCCGAGTGCTTTGTATTCTGCCAGAGATATTAAGGTATTTTGCCGTAAGGCCGGAAAGAGTTGCGGAGGGCAGCACTGATGGTGGACCGGAAACTCTGGATGGCGGGTTGCTGGCTGGGTACAATTTTTTTGTACGGGTGCGGGGCAGACCCCAAGGCAGCAGGCCAGCGCGCGGCGCGTGAATATGCCGCGCACGACTATGCGGCTGCGCAAACCGATCTTGCCACTGCTTTGTCTGCCACGCCCGATGATCCCGGTCTGCTGGAACTTCATGCCCGCAATGCGCTGGCTCTGGGGAACGGTGAAGCGGCGGCCAGTTCGCTCGACAAGCTGGCCCGGTCGCCCCATGCCCCGGCGGATATGCAGAAGCTTGTCGCGGAAGCGGATCTGCAACGCGGCCTGCCCGACCGCACGCTTGCCTATCTGGGACAGGCTACAGACCCTGCCTCGCAGAGGCTGCGAGCCCTCGCGCTTCTCGCCAAAAAGGACCGGGCTGGCGCTTCGAAAGCAATTACCGCAGCTCTGGCGCAAGCCCCCGATGATCCGCGCATTCTGGCGCTTGCCGCCCAGATGGACCTTCAGGATGGCAATCTGGATGTGGCGCGCGGCAAAATCAATGCCGCGCTGCGAAGCGGGGGCGATCTCCTCGAAGTCATGACCGCCGACGCCCAGATCGCGACCGCCCAAGGCGATCTGGCCCATGCCCTGGCCGCCTATGACCGCGCCGCCGGGCTCTATCCCGGCAATATCGCCATGCTCGCGGGCAAGGCTGGTGTGCAGGGCGATCTGGGGCGCTGGTCCGATATGGAAAAAACGCTCGCGGTGCTGGGCAATTCCTACAACCGCGATGTAATCTATCTGCGGGCAAGGCTTGCCGCCGAGAAAAAGGACTGGGCTGGCGCTCGCGCCATTCTTCAGGCTAACGAGAAGTCTCTCGAAGGGTTCGAGGAAGCCAATGCGCTTTACGGACATGTCCTGCTCAAGCTCGGCCAGCCTGCGCAGGCCTCCGCCCTTCTGGCCCCCCTGCTGATGCGCAACCCGCAAAGTGCCCTCGTCCGTCGTGAACTGGCGCGGGCCCAAATGGCGGGCAATGACCCCAAGGCTGCGCTCGCCACGCTCAGGCCGCTGAGTGAGACCGGCAAGGCTCTCCAGCCCGAGGACGCGCGCCTTCTGGCCGAAGCAGCCCGGCGGGCTGGCGATCCCCAGGCTGCGGCGCTGGCCGCGCGGGCTCGCTTCCCCGATCCGCGCGCCCTGGCCGAAGAACTGGCCACGGCCGATGCCGCGATGAAAGCGCACAACTGGGGGCAGGCGATTGCCAGCTATGAGCATGTTCTGGCGATCACGAACGGCAATGCACTGGTCCTGAACAACCTTGCGTTCGCCCAGGCCCAGGTCGGCAATGCGACCCGTGCGCTCGATCTTGCCAAGAGGGCTTATGCCCTGGCGCCGGACAATCCTTCGGTCATGGATACTTTGGGGTGGCAATTGCTGCGCGTGCCGGGCGAACATACCCGCGCTCTCCAGCTTCTGCGCAGCGCGGCAGAGCGGGCGCCGACAAATCCGACGATAAAGGCCCATCTGGAGGCCGCACAGGCAGGCAAGGCCCCATAACGAAAGCCCTCCCGCTTGCGGATAGCGGGAGGGCTTTTCAGGAGCGGTGCGTTTTTAGCGGGCAATCCGCGCGAAGGGGCGGCGGCGCGCGAAGGCAAGGCCGATCACGCCCGCGCCGAACAGGCCCAGCATGCCCGGTTCGGGCACCGGAGTGCCTCCGCTCGTGCTGCTGCTGCTCGTGGTGCTGCTCAACGTGCCCGCCCCGCTGGCCGAACTGATACCCGGCACGCCGCTGATCGATTGATAGCGAACATAGAAATCGCTGAGCGTCAGCGACGAGACGGGCGAGGAAAACCCGAGCGCAAACGTGCCGCTCCCGGTTTGCCCGATGTCCAGACCGCCGCCGCCGCCGCCAGCGCAACTGCCGGTTGAAGCATCCTTGAAGCACACGTCGACCGAGCCGATCCCGTTGGGATATGTCGAGGACAATGTCGTGTAGCTGTAGGCCCCCGTGCTCGACGCCGATGCGATCGTCGGGTCCGTATTGAAGGCAAAGCTGGAAATGCGCGAGCCGGTGACCGGTGCGGACGAGGTGTTGCTGACCGTGTAGTCGAAATTGTAGGTATTGCCGGTGACGCCCGTCAGCGTGAATGTTGTCGATCCGGTCAGGCCCGAGATCGCCGTTCCGCTCGAAAAGCCGTTGTAATCGAGTGTGAAGCTGGTCCCGATGTCACCCGAACCGAGCGTGATGGAATCCGCATTGGCGGTTCCGCACATTGCCACGAACGCTGCAAGGGCAAGCCCTGCCCGATATGCGATACGCCCCATGTTCCCCGCCTTTTTTAATCAAGCAAAATAGCTAACCCAATATTAGGCACTTTTCATGCCAGTTCACCATATTGCTGCAATCAAAGCAAAACGATTCCTGTCGAAAGGCGATGGTGTAAATATTTCCGACGAATCCGGGTTGAAATAACGACTTTTGGGACGGGCTCTCAATTGTTGGACAGGACATGTTGCCCCTGGCTCCCCGGCAAGACGACGGAGGCGCCCGAACGACGGGCGGGGCCAGCGAAGATGCATTCTGTCCGGTTGCCCTTCCCGCCTGCCCCGTATAACGGCATCGGGGAATGGGTATGTTGCGCAACTGGTGCCTGAACAGGCATTGGCTGGCTTTCGCGCTGGTCGTCTCGGCACTTGCCGTGCGCATGCTGGTGCCTCAGGGTTTCATGCCGGTCGCTTCGGGACATGTCCTGACGGTCGAGATCTGCGCGGATGCCAGCGGTCTCGATCATGTTCAGAATATCCTCGTGCCCGATCGCCCCACGTCTCATCCCGACGGACAGGATCACCACACGCCCTGCCCGTTTGCCGCTCATGCCATGCCGTTGCTGGGCGGGGCGGATGCGGTCTTGCTGCTGGCGGCCTTGCTGTTCGTCATGGTGCTGGCCCTGTCACGGGCCACCGGGGGCAGTCCGGCGCGTCCTGCGCGCCTGCGCCCTCCCTTGCGGGCGCCACCCGCCTTCTCCTGATACCTCGCAAAACCCGTGACCGGCAGGCTTGAGGCCTGACGATCCTTGTGAATGCGCGAGCCTCGCAAGCGGACGCTCGCGCCCAGTATTCAGGAATTTCCGATGAAAACCACGCGTTTTACGCTCGCCCTGCTGGCAGGCGTGCCCATGCCGGCCCTGGCCCAGATGGCCGGGCAGGACACCACCGTCCTGCCCGACGTTGATGTCGATACCGATATGACATCAGCCGCGACGGGCACCACGACGCTCACCCGTCAGGATATCCGCGCTCTGGCCTCCTCGACCAGCGACACCGCCGCGATCCTGGCCCGTGTGCCGGGTGTTTCGGGCAATACGGGCGGCGGTTTCTCGACGATGCCTGCCATTCGCGGGATGAACGAGCAGCGCCTGACCGTGCTGGTCGATGGTCACCCCGTCGACGTGGCCTGCCCCAACGACATGAACCCGCCGCTCAGCTATACCGATCCCCAGACGGTCGGCAGCATCGATGTCATCACCGGTGTTTCTCCGGTCAGTGCCGGGGGCGATGCCATCGGCGGGGTGATTTCGGTAAAGAGCGCGCCACCTCGTTTTTCGACCAGTGGCCACCTGTTGGTGACGGGCGAGGTTCAGGGTTATTACCGCAGCAACGATGACGGTTTCGGCACCGGACTGTCGCTGACGGTTGCGGGCGAGCATCTGTCGGCCACTTATACCGGCAGCTATACCAAGGCCGGCAACTATGGGGCCGGTGGCGATCTGGGCACGGTCCATTCCACCCAATATGCCAAGACCGACCACAAGCTGGCGCTGGCATGGCAGGGCGACATTGGCCTTGTCGAGCTGGCAGGCGGCTACCACCATTCGGCTTACGAAGGCTTTCCCAATCAGTTCATGGACATGACGGGGAACAATTCGTGGTTCCTGAACGGGCATTATCTGGGCAGCTTTGCCTGGGGCACGGTGGACCTGAAGGCCGATTATCGCGCGACCGACCACGAAATGAACTTTCTGGCCGACAAGGGCGGCGTGGCCGATGGCGGCATGCCGATGAACACGCGGGTGCGCTCGGGCGGCTATACGCTGGCGGTGGAGCTGCCGGTATCGGCGGGCACGATGCTGCGCCTGGGCAACGAATATCGCAACGAGCACATGGACGACTGGTGGCCGCCGGTCGCGGGCAGCATGATGATGGGGCCAAGCACCTACCGCAACATCAACAATGGCCAACGCGAGCGGATTGCCGGCTATATCGAGGCCGAACAGCACTGGGGCGACCGTTTCGTCCTGACGGCGGGCGGACGCTATGACCGGGTGAACATGAATACCGGCAATGTCAGCCCCTATTCGACCAGCATGATGAACATGGCCGATGCCATGGCCGCGCAGGCCTTCAACGCGGCCAGCCACAAGCGCCATTTCAACGACTGGAGCGGGTCGCTGATCGGGCGCTATACCCCGACAGCGGGCGTGGTGCTCGATCTGGGCTATGCCCACAAGACCCGCGCGCCCAACCTCTACGAGCTTTACACCTGGGGTCAGGGCACGATGTCGAGCCAGATGATCGGCTGGTATGGCGATGGCAACGGCTATTTCGGCAACCTGAACCTGCGACCCGAACGTGCCGACACGGTAAGCGGGTCGGTGACGGTTTCCGGCCATGGCGCGCTCAGCGGGGTTCGCGGCGTTTCTGGCAGCGACAAGCAGGGCTGGTTCGTCAAGCTGGCGCCCTACTACACCCATGTGAACGATTATGTTGACGCCCGCTTCGTCAAGTCGCTGGGACGTTTCAACCAGTTGCAGTTCACCAACGAAGAGGCCGCGTTCTACGGTCTGGATGTGTCGGGCGAGGCGACGCTCTGGAATGGCGGGGGACTGGGCCAGACACGCCTGAACGCCACGCTCTCGTGGGTCCACGGCCAGAACCTGACGGACCATACCCCGCTCTATCACCAGATGCCGCTCAACATTCTGGCAAGCGTCCGCCACGAAGTGGGCAGCTTCAGCGGCGCGGTCGAGGTCAACTGGGTAGACAGCAAGACCCGTGTCGATACCGCCCGCAACGAACCGACGACGGCGGCCTATGCGCTGGTGAACTTGCGCACGGCCTATCAGTGGAAGGCATGGCGCCTGAGCATCGATATCGAGAACCTGCTCGACAAGGGCTATTTCCTGCCGCTCGGCGGCCTCTCGCTGGGCGACTACAAGGCCAGCGGGCGCACGGACCTGCGGCCTGTGGCCGGGCGTGGACGGTCGGTCAATGTCGGCCTTTCGCGTCGTTTCTGAGGGTCTTGTGCCCAAGGGGCCCGGTCGCGGCGATGCGGCCGGGCCCCTTTTGCGCCGCAGGCTGGCCGGAATTGCGGCCAGCCTGCTGGCGCATGGCGCCGTGCTGGGCGTAGTGCTGGCCTGCGGGGAGAACCCGAGCAGGCCACTCCAGAACAGGCAGGCAGAGCAACTGGCGGTCTTCACGCTGTCCGCGCCCCGTCCTCTCCCCCATGAAGCGCCCCGTGCGGCCCGATCCTTGCGCAAGGCGCCTTTGCAAGCCCAGCCTGCGGCTCATGCGCCCGGACTGCCGAAGGTTTCCCCTCCTCCGGGCCCAACCGGCACCCCCGCGCCCTCGCTGCGGACAGAGCCCATTGCTCCCCCGGCCATCGCATCGCTTCCGGCGCTGGCGCCCATCGCGCCCCGTGCCCCGGCTGGCGAGCCGGCCAAGGCCAGCCAGAAAGCTGACAGGGCGGCGCTTCCGGCCGATTACGTACACAAGGTGTGGGCGCGGATCATGGCCTGTCGCCCGGCGGGGATTACCATCGACGGGCGCGTCACCCTCCGCTTCGATCTCGATGATCGCGGGCATCTGGCAAGCGTTGCGGTCGTGGGGCCCAGCGGCGTGGCCATGCTGGATCGGGCCGCTGTCGTGGCACTGCGACGGGCCGCGCCGTTTCCCCTGCCGCCCGCGCACGACGTAGCGGTGCCACTGCATTTCGAGGTGCAGGTCCGTTTCGGCGCGGGAGGCGCGGATTGACGCGGGCATGGCCTGTCGCAGGGTGAAAAATCAGTCCGATTGGTCTGGAAATGGCCTCAAATCGCCCGAACGGCCTATGACTTGCGTGATAGCATCGACCCATGGATCACACCGCGCCCTTCGCCCGCTTCACGGCCCCGCTTGCCGGGCACTCCCCCCTGCGTCAGGCGATCACCGCCGCCATGCGCCGCGACGAGCGCACCTGCCTCGCCGCGCTCGTGCCCCAGGCGCAAGTGCCTGCCGAACTGGCCCGGCCCATTGCCGCCACGGCCACCAAGCTGATCGAGGCGCTGCGCGCGGGCGCGCGGCCCGGCGCGGTGCAGGCCCTTGTGCAGGAATATGCGCTTTCCAGCCCCGAAGGCGTGGCGCTGATGTGTCTGGCCGAGGCCCTGCTGCGCATTCCTGACATGGCCACGCGCGACGCGCTGATCCGCGACAAGATCGCCCATGGCGACTGGCGCGGCCATCTGGGCAAGGACCGTCCGGTCTTTGTCAATGCAGCCTCGTGGGGGCTGCTGGTTACCGGCAAGCTGGTCAGCGCACACGACGAGGCCGGGCTCGGCGCTGGCCTGACCCGCTTGCTGGGCCGTCTGGGCGAACCGGTGATCCGCCGCGCGGTCGATGCGGCGATGCGGATGATGGGCGAGCAGTTCGTGACCGGCGAGACCATCGACCTCGCCCTTGCCAATGCCGCCCCGCGCGAGGCGGTCGGCTTTGCCTTTTCCTACGACATGCTGGGCGAAGCGGCGATGACGGCGGAGGACGCCGACCGCTACAATGCCTCCTACGAAGACGCCATCGCGGCCATCGGGCGGGCTTCGGCCGGGCGCGGGATCTATGCCGGGCCGGGGATCTCGATCAAGCTTTCCGCGCTCCACCCGCGCTATTTCCGGGCCAAGGTCGATCGGGTGAAGGCCGAACTGCTGCCCCGCGTCAAGGCGCTGTGCCTGATGGCTCGCGCCCACGACATCGGCCTCAATATCGACGCCGAAGAAGCCGACCGCCTCGAACTCTCGCTCGACCTGCTCGAAATGCTCGCGCTCGATCCCGATCTGGCGGGCTGGGACGGGCTTGGCTTCGTGGTTCAGGCCTATCAGAAGCGGTGCCCGTTCGTGATCGACTGGATCATCGACCTCGCGCGCCGCAGCGGGCGGCGGATCATGGTCCGCCTCGTCAAGGGCGCCTATTGGGATGCCGAGATCAAGCGTGCGCAAGTCGATGGCCTCGCCGATTTCCCGGTCTATACCCAAAAGGTTCACACCGACATCGCCTATGTCGCCTGTGCCCGCAAGCTGCTGGCCGCGCGCGACGTGGTGTTCCCCCAGTTCGCCACCCACAATGCCCAGTCGCTGGCGACCGTGCTCCATCTGGCCGGGCCCGACTTCAAGGTCGGTGACTACGAATTCCAGTGCCTCCATGGCATGGGCGAAGGGCTCTATGATCAGGTCGTGGGCGCCGCCAAGCTCAATCGCCCGTGCCGCGTCTATGCCCCGGTGGGCACGCACGAGACGCTTCTGGCCTATCTGGTCCGCCGCCTGCTCGAAAACGGGGCCAATTCCTCGTTCGTCAACCGCATCGGCGACCCGGATGTGGCGGTGTCCGAGCTGGTGGCCGATCCTGTCGCCAAAGTCGTGGCCAGCGCCGATCCGGGCGCGCCCCATCCGGCGGTCGCCCTGCCCGGCGCGCTCTATGGCAGCCGCGCCAATTCGAAGGGGCTCGATCTGGCCGATGAAGCCGTGCTCGATGGCCTTGCTCCCCTGCTCACCGCCAGCGCCCAGACCGATTGGAAAGCGGGTACGAGCGGGCGTGAGGGCGAGCCCGTGCGCAACCCCGCCGACCATGCCGACATCGTGGGCACGGTCTGGCCGATGACGCGCGAGGAAGCCGCCGGAGCCGTTACCCTTGCCCGCGAAGGTGCGGAGGCCTGGGCGCAAGTTCCCGTGGGCGAGCGGACAGCCATGCTCCAACGCGCCGCAGACCTGCTCGAAGCACGCGGAAGCCAGCTTCTCGGCCTGATCATCCGCGAGGCGGGCAAGACCGCCGCCAATGCCGTGGGCGAAGTGCGCGAAGCGGTCGATTTCCTGCGCTATTATGCCGCGCAGGCCCGCGAAACCCTTGAAGGCACTGCTCCGCTCGGGCCGGTCGTGTGCATCTCGCCGTGGAACTTCCCGCTGGCGATCTTCGCCGGGCAGATCGCCGCCGCCCTCGTCGCGGGGAACCCGGTGCTGGCCAAGCCCGCGCAGGAAACCCCGCTGATCGCCGCGGTCATGGTCGGCCTGTTCCACGATGCGGGCATTCCGGCATCGGCGCTCGTCTTCGTGCCCGGCGATGGCGCGATCGGCGCCGCGCTGGTCGAGGCCGAGGGCGTGGCAGGCGTGATGTTCACCGGCTCGACGCAAGTGGCGCGGATCATCCAGCGCACGCTGGCAAGCCGCAGCGATGCGCAAGGCCGCCCGATCCCGCTGATCGCCGAAACCGGCGGGCAGAACGCCATGATCGTCGACTCTTCGGCGCTGGCCGAGCAGGTCGTGGGCGACGTGATCGCTTCGGCCTTCGACAGCGCGGGCCAGCGCTGTTCGGCGCTGCGCGTGCTTTGCCTTCAGGACGACGTGGCCGACCGCACGCTGACCATGCTCAAGGGCGCGATGGCCGAACTCGCGCTGGGCAACCCGGTGCAACTGGCAACCGATGTCGGCCCGGTGATCACCGCCAAGGCGCAAGGCGTGATCGAGGCCCATGTCGCGGCGATGGCCGCACGGGGTTTCCGCGTCCATCGCGTGGCGCTGCCCGAGGCTGCGCAGGCCGGAACTTTCGTCGCCCCCACGCTGATCGAAGTGCCGGGCATCGACGCGCTCGGGCGCGAGGTCTTCGGGCCGGTGCTCCATGTCGTCCGCTATGCCGCCCGCGATCTCGAACAGGTGATCGCGGCGGTCAACGCCACCGGCTATGGCCTGACGTTTGGCCTGCACACCCGCCTCGACGAAACGGTCGAGCGCGTGACCGGGGCGATCGACGCGGGCAATCTCTACGTCAACCGCAACACCATCGGCGCGGTGGTCGGGGTCCAGCCCTTTGGCGGGCGCGGCCTTTCGGGCACCGGGCCCAAGGCGGGCGGGCCGCTCTACCTCTCGCGCCTCGTGCGCGGGCGGGCGGGCGTTCCGGCCGTGTTCAAGGGCGTGGCCACCAAGGGTGATCTTGCCGCCGCCGATCTGGCCGACTGGCTCGACCACAAGGGCGACCGGAAGGCGGCCCTTGCCGTCCGCGCGGCAATGGCAGCCTCGAAGCTGGGCGTGGAGATCGAACTGGCGGGCCCCGTGGGCGAAAGCAACCGCTACCGCATCGCGCCGCGCGGGGCCATTGCCCTCCATGCGGCGAGCGAGGCCGGGTTCTGGCGTCAGCTCGGCGCGGTTCTGGCCACCGGCAACAGCGCCGTCGTCATGTCCGGCGCGCCTCTGGCCCCCAATGCTCTGCTGAACAAAGCCCCTGCCGAGTGGTCCAGGACGCTGGCCGACCGCGTGATCTGGGCCCGCCCCGGACGGCCCCAGATCCTGGCCGCCGCCCTCGTCGAGGAAACCGGCGCGCCTGCGCAGGCCGTGGCGCAGGCACTGGCCGACCGTGAAGGCATGATCGTGGCGCTCCATGCCGCCGATCCGGAGGACGGAAGCTATCCGCTCGACCTGCTGGTCGAGGAAGTGAGCGTTTCGATCAACACCACGGCCGCTGGCGGCAATGCCAGCCTGATGGCCATGGTATAAGCGGGAAAGCGTACAAAAAAGGGGCCGCGCGAGTGCATCGCGCGGCCCCCTTTTTATGGGCATTCAAGGCCGTGAGAGGCGAACCTGAGCCTGCCCCTCAAGACCGGATCAGAACACCACGACACTGCGGATCGACTTGCCCGCGTGCATCAGGTCGAATGCGGTGTTGATCTCTTCGAGGCCCATGACGTGGGTGATCATCGGGTCGATCTCGATCTTGCCCTGCATGTACATGTCGACGATCTTGGGCACGTCGGTGCGGCCCTTGGCGCCGCCGAAGGCCGTGCCGCGCCAGTTGCGGCCCGTCACCAGCTGGAACGGACGGGTCTCGATGGTCTTGCCCGCTTCCGCCACGCCGATGATGATGCTGGTGCCCCAGCCACGATGGCAGGCTTCGAGCGCGGTGCGCATCACTTCGGTGTTGCCGGTCGCATCGAACGTGTAGTCCGCGCCGCCATCGGTCATCTCGACGATCTTTGCGACGGTTTCCTCGCGGCTCAGCCCCTTGGAATTGAGGAAGTCGGTCATGCCGAAGCGGCGGCCCCATTCCTCGCGGTCAGGATTGAGGTCGACACCGATGATCTTGTTGGCGCCAGCCAGACGCGCGCCCTGGATCACGTTGAGGCCGATACCGCCCAGACCGAAGATCACGACATTGTCGCCGACCTGCACTTTGGCGGTGTTGATCACCGCGCCAACGCCCGTCGTCACGCCGCAGCCGATGTAGCAGCTCGACTGGAACGGGGCGTCTTCACGGATCTTGGCGACCGCGATTTCGGGAAGGACCGTGAAGTTCGAGAACGTCGAGCAGCCCATGTAGTGGAAGATCGGCTGGCCCTTGTAGGAAAAGCGCGTGGTGCCATCGGGCATCAGGCCCTTGCCCTGCGTGGCGCGGATCGCGGTGCACAGGTTGGTCTTGCCCGAGAGGCACGATTTGCACTGGCGGCATTCGGGGGTGTAAAGCGGGATCACGTGGTCGCCCGGCTTCACGCTGGTCACGCCCGGCCCCACTTCGCGCACGATCCCGGCGCCTTCATGGCCGAGCACCGAAGGGAACAGCCCCTCGCTGTCGAGCCCGTCGAGCGTATAGGCATCGGTGTGGCAGACGCCGGTGGCCATGATTTCCACCAGAACCTCGCCCGCCTTGGGGCCTTCGAGATCGAGCTCGACGATTTCCAGCGGTTTCTTGGCCTCAAAGGCCACGGCGGCACGGGTCTTCATCCGGGAATTCCTCCTTATCGAGGGGCTTGGCCTACATCATTGCATGGCGGGCACAAAGAGCGCATTTGTGCAAAAGTTTATTGCACCACCGGGATAATGCCATGTCAGACTGGGCGGGTCTGGAAGAACTCGTTGCCATTGCCGAAAACGGCACTTTTGCGGCCGCTGCCCGCAAACTGCGGCGCTCCACCTCGCATGTCAGCCGGGCCATTGCCGCGCTCGAACACCGCACCGGCACCGCCCTGCTCCACCGCACGACCCGGCAGGTCGCGCTGACGGCAGCGGGCCGCGAACTGGCCGAACGCGGGCGCCGCCTGATCGACGAGCGCGATGCGGCACTGGCGGTCGCAAGCGGCGACCTTGGCCTGCGCGGAAGCCTCAGGATAACCTGTCCGACTGCGCTTGGCCAACATTTCGTCGCGCCGCTCGCGCTGCGCCATGCGATGGACAACCCCTCGCTCGACGTGACCCTCGATTTCAGCAACCGCGTGGTCGACATCGTGGCTGAAGGCTTCGACCTGGCCATCCGCACCGGTGCGCAAGGGGATTTGCGCCTCGCGGCGCACCGTCTGGGCGGGCGCAACCTCGTGACCTGCGCGGCGCCGTCCTATCTCGACCGGATGGGGCGCCCGGAGACCATCGAGGATCTCGAACACCACGATTGCCTGATGGGCTCGTCCGATCACTGGCAGTTCCGGCGCGACCTTGCCGAAACGACCTATCAGCCGCGCGGACGCTGGCGGTGCAACAACGGCCCGGCAGTCACTTCGGCGGCGCTGGCCGGACTGGGCATCTGTCAGGTGCCCGATTTCTATGCCGCGCAGGCGATTGCGTCGGGCCTGCTCGAACCCGTGCTCGAAGCCTTCCGGGCCACCGAGGAGCCGGTCTGGGCGCTGCATCCGCGCCGCCGCCTCGTGCCGCGCAAGGTTGCCGATTTCATCGACCTGCTGGGCCGCGAATTGCCCGAGGCGATGGCCAGAGGAGCTTCACTGGCGTAGCAAGAACGCGACCCATGCCATTGAAAAGATGCGGAGCACGCAGGCCCCGCATCGATTTTCATCAAGCCAGACGGGCCGCGATGGCCGCCACGCGGGCGCCATAGGTTTCCGCCGTCACAAGGTCGCCCGAATGCACTTCATCGACCGAGGCATCAGCCGGAGCGCGGGTGAGCAACCCGACCGAACCGCCAAGATTGTTGGGATCGGCAATCGTTGCCGCCTTTGTGTTCGACGGAGGCACGCCAAGGCTCACCCAGATGCCGCCGTGCTGCGAGGCGAGCGTCTGGAGCGTGATCATCGCGACCTGCTTGTCGCCGTTGGGGCTGGCCGAATTGGTGAAGCCGCCGAAGACCTTGTCCTGCCAGGCGCGGGTGAACCAGGCCTTCGAGGTGGCATCGGCGAATTTCTTGAACTGCCAGCTCACGTTGCCCATGTAGGTGGGCGTGCCGAAGATTATCGCGTCGGCTTCGTTGACCAGCGCCCATTCGTCTTCGGTCAGGTTGCCTTCGGCGTCGATCGCCACGAGGGTTCCTTGCGCGCCGCGGGCAACGTGTTCGGCCACGACCTTGGTGTGACCATAGCCGGAATGATAGACAACGACAGTGCGGGCCATCGCGGGCCTCCTTGTTCATGAATGGGCACGACTGCGGCGGCGGTTTGGCCTCACGCAGGAAATTTGGTATCCAATGGAAACCATGTTTCGATACGATGCATAGTGCCGATTCGAAATCATGGTAAGAAGGCACTTGTCCGTAACGAGGTTACCTTGGGGAAACCGCCCAGGCTTGCGGAGAGTGGAGCTTTCGGAGAATGGCATGCCCTGTAGCGGCGGAAATTATAACGTTTATGACCCCGGCTGTCCGGCGCGGCAGGTTCTCGACAGGCTGGGCGACAAATGGGCCCTGCTGGTGCTCGATCACTTGCGCGGGGGTGAAGTACGCTTCAACGGGTTGCGCCAGTCGATCCGGGGCATTTCGCAAAAGGTGCTCTCGCAAGTGCTCAAGCGGCTCGAACGCGATGGGCTGGTCTCGCGCACGGTCTTTGCCACGGTGCCGGTCACGGTCGTCTACGCGCTCACCCCGCTGGGCGAGACCTTGACCGAGACAGTCGCCGTGCTCACCCACTGGGCCGAGACCAACATGGCCGCCATCGCCACGGCGCAGGCCGATTACGACGCGCGGATGGAAGCGGACCTTCTGCCCGGCTGATTTGCAGCCCAGCGGCCAGCGTTCAGCCCAGCGGATCGTCGCGCCGCGTGTCCTTGAGCATGAGCGCGGCGACCAGTGCCACGGCACACAGCGCGGTAACATACCAGTAGAACCCGCTTTCGTGGCCCGTACTCTTGAGCGCGAGCGCAACATTCTCCGCCGTGCCGCCGAACAGGGCATTGCCCAGGCCATAGGCCAGCCCGACCCCCAGCGCGCGAACGTGGACCGGGAACATCTCGGCCTTGAACACCCCGCTGACCGAGGTGTAGAAACTGTTGATCAGCAGCCCGGCCAGAACCAGCAGGCCCGCAGGCAGGCTCCCGCGCGGCCCATGGACATCAACATGGGCGAGCGCGGTGAAGATCGGGAACGTCGCGACCGTGGCAAGGGCCGAGAAGACCAGAATGTTGGCGCGCCGCCCGATCCGGTCGGACACCGCGCCCATGATCGGCTGAAGGATCATGAACACCACCAGCACGCCGAGCATCAGCAGGGTTGCGTCGGGTTTGGTCATCCCCACGGTCAGCACGAGATACTTCTGCATGTAGGTCGTGAACGTGTAGAACGAGAGGCTGCCCCCCGCTGTGAGCGCGACGACCAGCAGGAACGGACGCAAGTGGACCGTCAGCAACTCGCGCAGTGAACCGGCGCCCGCCTTGCCCTGCCCGGCCTTGCCGGTTTCGAGCATGAAGCGCCGCAAAACGAGGATCAGGCCGGCCCC
Source organism: Novosphingobium capsulatum (assembly GCA_015661825.1). Lineage (GTDB taxonomy): Bacteria > Pseudomonadota > Alphaproteobacteria > Sphingomonadales > Sphingomonadaceae > Novosphingobium > Novosphingobium pituita. The sequence goes on along the minus strand of DQVI01000244.1, from coordinate 42,883 downwards.
GCCAGCGCCCAGCGCAAAGCCGATGCGCCAGCCATAGGCCTTCATCGCAGCCTCGCCCAGCCCGTGCTGCATGGCCAGGACCACGACCGTCGCCAGCAATTGCCCGCCCACCAGCGTGACATACTGGAACGAGGACCAGAACCCGCGATGGCCCTTGCCCGCGATTTCGCTCAGGTAGGTGGCGGCGGTGCCATATTGGCCGCCGGTCGAGAAACCCTGGATCATCCGCGCCAGCAGCAGGAGTGCGGGCGCGGCCAGCCCGACCTGATCATAGGTCGGCAGAACCGCGATCAGCGCCGCGCCACAGCCCATCATCAGCACCGAAACCACCATCGCGCGCTGGCGCCCGTGGCGGTCGGCCAGACGGCCAAAGTACCAGCCCCCGATGGGCCGGATCAGGAAGCCGACGGCAAAGATGCCGCTCGTCGCCATGATCTGAACCAGCGGATCACCCTCGGGAAAGAAGGCCGAGGAGAAATAGAGCGCAGTGAACGCGTATATGTAGAAATCGTACCATTCTATGAGGTTACCCGCCGAACCTGCCAGAATTGCGCGCAAGCGCTGGGCATTGCTCATGGGGGCATTTTCCGCTCTGTCCATGGGCGGCCTTTTAGCCGCCGCCCCTCTGATCGCAAGGGTATCGCCTTGCGATCAGGGGGGGAACTGTTGCGTGCCTGTGTCAGAATGCCGCTTCGGCGAAGTCCATGACCGCGCCCTTGCCCGCCTTGATCGTCAGATAGAGCGAGGCAGTCTGGGGCAGCAGTTTTTCAAAGAAGAACCGCGCGGTGTCGATCTTGGCCTTGTAGAATGCGGCGTCCGGGCTGCCCTGGGCCAGCGCCTGCGCCGCAATCTTGCTCGCCTTGGCAAAGCAGTAGCCCATCGCGACGAGGCCCAGCAGGCGCAAGTAGTCGCTTGCCGCCGCGCCGCCTTCCTCGGCATCCTTGAGGCCGCGCTCGGCAATCAAAGCCGTTGCGCCCTGAAGCGCCTTGAACGCCTGCCCCAGCCCGGTCGCCATCTTGCCGATGGCCGGGTCCTGGCTGTTGGCCTCGATGAAGTCGCTGACCGGGTGGAAGAAACTGCGCAGGTAGCGGCCCATTTCGGCGGGCATCTTGCGCCCGACCAGATCGAGCGCCTGGATGCCGTTGGTGCCTTCATAGAGCATGGCGATGCGTGCGTCGCGCATGTACTGTTCGACCCCGCTTTCACGGATATAGCCGTGGCCACCATAGCACTGGACCGCAAGGCTCGCGCTTTCGAGGCCAAGGTCGGTGAACAGCGCCTTGACCACCGGGGTCATCAGGGCGACAAAATCGGCGGCCCGCTGGCGCTGCTCGGGCGTTTCCCCGTGCTTTTCCGCGTCGAGCGCGCGTGCGACCCAGCCTGCCACGCCCCGGCACCCTTCGTTCCATGCGCGCATGGTCAGAAGCATGCGCCGCACGTCGGGGTGGACGATGATCGGATCGGCGGGCTTGTCGGGATGCTTGACGCCCGAGAGCGAACGGCCCTGAACACGCTCGCGCGCGTACCACACCGCCGACTGATAGGCCGCCTCGCCGATCCCCAGCCCCTGAATGCCCACGCCCACGCGTTCGGCGTTCATCATCGTGAACATCGCTTCGAGGCCGCGATGGGGTTCGCCCACCAGCCAGCCCTTGGCGTCCTCGAACTGCATCTGGCAGGTGGCCGAGGCCTTGAGGCCCATCTTGTGCTCGATCGCGGTGCAATGGGCGCCGTTGCGGACGGAAGGCTGGCCCTGCTCGTCGGGCAGGAACTTGGGCACGAGGAACAGGCTGATCCCCTTCACCCCCTTGGGGGCGTCGGGCAGGCGGGCGAGGACGAGGTGGACGATATTGGCGGTCAGGTCGTGCTCGCCCGCCGAAATGAAGATCTTGGCGCCCGAAATCGCATAGCTGCCATCCTGCGCAGGCACGGCACGCGTGCGCAGCAGACCAAGGTCTGTCCCGCAATGGGGTTCGGTCAGGCACATCGTGCCCGACCATTCGCCGCTGACCATCTTGGGCAGGTAGGCCTGCTTGAGCGTGTCGCTGGCATAGACGGTGAGCGCGGCAATCGCGCCGTTGGTGAGGCCCGGATAGAGGCTGAACGACACGTTGGTCGCGCAGATCATTTCCTCGACCAGCTTGCCCAGCGCCTCGGGCGCGCCCTGCCCGCCCCATTCGCCCGGCAGGACGAGCGCGTTCCAGCCCCCGTCCACAAACTGGCGATAGGCATCAAGGAAGCCCTTGGGCGTGCGGACAGTGCCGTTTTCGAACGTGCAGCCTTCCTCGTCGCCGCTGCGGTTGAGCGGGAGCAAGACGTCCTGACACAGGCGCGCGGCCTCGCCCAGCACCGCTTCGGTCAGTTCGGGGGTGAAATCGGCGAAAGCAGGCAGGCCGCCAAAGCCGTCGTCGGTGTGCAGTTCGTTGAGAACAAAGCCCATGTCACGCAAGGGCGCGGTATAGATCTGCATGGCAAATCTCCTTCGATCAGATCAGTTGCGAAGCGGCTTGCCGGTCTTGAGCATGTGCTCGATCCGGGCCTGCGTCGCGGGATGGCGCACGAGCGCCTGGAATTCGGCCCGTTCGAGGGCGAGGAGGTCGTCCTCGGTGACGGTATCGACCAGATCGGCCTCGCCCCCGGTCAGGATGCGCGCGAGCGCGCCCGAGACGACCACGTCGTGCGGCGTTGCAAGGCCCCGCGCGCGGAACCCCTCGACCGCCATGGACAGCGCGGCCCTTCCCCCTTCGCCGGGCAGGCGGAACGTGGGCGGCTCGGGCGGGGCATAGCCTTCGACCATGGCCAGCGCCCGGGCCTTGGCATCGGCCAGCAGGCGTTCGCGGTTCATCGTCACCTTGTCAGTCGGGCGCAGGAAGCCATGCTCGATGGCCTGGGCCGCCGATTTGGAGACCGTCGCGGTCGAGACCGTCTCGAAGACCTTGGCCACGGCGGGCATCGGCCCCCTGGGCAGTGCCGGGTTCTTGAGCCAGCGATCGAGCATCTCGCCATTGCCGCCCCATCCGGGCACGAGGCCGACCCCGCATTCGACCAGGCCGATATAGCTTTCGGCATGGGCCTGGATCGCGTCGCAGTGGAGCAGGACTTCGCAGCCGCCCCCCAGCGCCATGCCCGCAGGCGCGCCGACCACCGGAAAGGGCGCGTATTTGAGCGCCTTCAGGGCCTTTTGCCCGCCCGAAACCAGTGTCTCGATCTCGCCCCAGGCCGCGATGTTCATCGCGAACAGGGCAAGGCCCAGATTGGCCCCGGCCGAGAAATGGGTGCCCTCGTTGTAGATCACCATGGCCTTGAACTTTTCCGCGACGAGCGGGATCGCCATGCCGATCAGCTTCATCACTTCGGCGTCCAGCGCATTCATCTTGCCGGTGAATTCGAGCGCGACGACCCCGTCGCCCACGTCCCACAGGGCTGCCGAGGCAGTCTTGAGCAGGGGCCTGGCGGTAAGCTTGACGTCTTCGAGCAGGAGCACGCCATCGGCACGCACGACATCGTGATAGGCGCCATCAAGCCCCAGATATTGCCGCTTGCCCCCCTCCACGCGGTAGAACGGACGCCCGGCGGCGAGCGTGACGATGGCGGGAACCGGCAGCCCTTCGGCTTCAAGGCGCTGGGCAAAGGCTGCCGTGCCGAGCTTGTCGATCAGCTCGAAGGGGCCCCATTTCCAGTTGTAGCCCAGCTTCATCGCCGCATCGATGGCGACGATGTCGTCGCTCGCCTGCGGCACGAGGGCGGCGGCATAGGCCAGCGTCGGGCCGAGCACGGCCCAGGCATAGGCACCCAGCTTGCCCGAAAGGCCGACCAGCGCGCGCAAGTCCTTGAAGGCCGCGCCGGGCAGCGAGGGCGGCTTGGCGGCGGCGCGATATTCCCCGGTGGAAAGGTCGATGGCCTCCTTGCGCTTCCCTGCTTCGCGGTTGAGGCGATAGAAGCCGCCCTTGCCCTTGCGGCCGATCAACCCGTCGGCGATCATCCGCGTGATCAACGGCTGCTCGATGGCAATGGCGCGATAGGGGTCATCTGCGGGCAGGGTTGCGGTCAGGCTGGCCTTGAGGTGCGGCATCAGGTCGATGCCGACCAGATCCATCAGGCCGAACACGCCGGTCTTGGGCACGCCCATCGGCTTGCCGACCACGGCATCGGCTTCCTCGACGCTCAGGCCCAGGTCGATGGCGGCGTTGATCGCCTGCTGGATCCAGAACGTGCCGACGCGATTGGCGAGGAAACCGGGGGTATCCTTGGCTCGCACCACGGTCTTGCCCAGCGCGCGGTCGGCGAAATCGGCGACCGCCTCGACCAGCGCAGGATCGCTATGCGGCCCGGCGACGACTTCGATCAGGCGCATGTAGCGCGGCGGGTTGAAGAAGTGGGTGATCAGGAAATCGCGGGCAAAGGCCTCGCTGCGGCCCTCCACCAACTGGCCGAGCGGGATCGTCGAGGTGTTCGACGAGATCGCACTGCCCGGACGGCGCACGGCTTCCAGCTTTTCATAGAGCGCGTGCTTGAGGTCGAGGCGCTCGACAATGGCCTCGATCACCCAGTCGCAATCGGCGACTTTGGCCAGATCGCTCTCGATATTGCCAACCTCGACCAGACGCGCGGCGCGCTTGCTCATGAAGGCGGCAGGTTCCGCCTTGAGCAGACGGTCGAGCGCGGCCTGCGCCACCGCATTGGGCTTGGCAGGGTCGCGCACCACGTCGAGCAGGAGCACGGGAACCCCGGCATTGGCCACTTGCGCGGCGATGCCTGCCCCCATCGTGCCTGCGCCGATCACGCAGACTTTGCCGATACCCGAAGGCCTGATGCCCGAAGATGGGCCTGCGGAAAGAGATGTGTCGTTCATCAGATCGCCTCCAGAACCGTCGCGATGCCCTGTCCGCCGCCGATGCACTGGGTCGCCAGCGCATACTTGCCACCGGTGCGTGCCAGCAGCGAGGCGGCCTTGCCCACGATGCGCGCGCCCGTCGCCCCCAGCGGATGGCCCAGCGCAATGGCCCCGCCATCGATGTTGACCTTTGCCAGATCAAGCCCGAGGTCGGCGATACAGGCCATGGACTGGGCGGCAAAGGCCTCGTTCAGTTCGATCACGTCGAGATCGCCCACGCCGATCCCGGCACGCTCCAGCGCCTTGCGGCTCGATTCCACCGGACCGATCCCCATGATCTCGGGCGCGCAGCCGGAAATGGCCACGCTCTTGATCCGGGCCAGGATGGGCAGGCCATGGGCGCGGGCATAGGCCTCGCTGGCAACGAGAACCGCGCTCGCCCCGTCGGTCAGCGGCGAGGAGGTGCCTGCGGTCACCGTGCCATTGGCGCTGAAGGCGGGCTTGAGACCAGCGAGCGTTTCCGCGCTCGTGCCCGGACGGGGGCAACCATCGGTGTCGACCGTTCCCGCCTTTGTCTCGATGGCGACGATCTCGTCCTTCATGCGGCCCTCGGCAATGGCGGCGGCGGCCTTGTCCTGGCTCGCGACGGCGAAGGCTTCCTGCGCCGCGCGGGTCAGGTCGTACTGGCGGGCGAGGTTCTCGGCAGTGTCACCCATGCCGATATAGGCCTCGCTGTTCCTGGCCAGCACCGGGTTGGGCAGCGGGTTGAAGCCCAGCATGGGCACCCGGCTCATCGATTCGACCCCGGCGGCGATGAACACGTCGCCCGCGCCCAGCGCGATCTGGCCAGCGGCATAGTGGATCGCGCTCATCGACGAGCCGCAGAAGCGGTTGACGGTCATCCCGCCCACGCTGCGCGGCAGGCCCGCGATCATGCCGATCAGGCGGGCGACATTGAAGCCCTGTTCGCCCTCGGGAAACGCGCAGCCCACGATCAGATCCTCGATCGCATCGGGGGCGATGCCAGTGCGGGCGACCAGCCCGGCGACTACGGCCGCGGCCAGATCGTCGGGCCGCGTGCGGGCGAGCGCGCCCTTGCCGGCAAGGTGGAACGGCGACCGGGCATAGCCGGCAATAACCGCATTCGTCATGGGCAAGCATCCTCTTCCTGTTGTGGCGAGGCCCTTGAATTGTGCCACCGGCACGGATTCGCGACTGGCCTTGCTGTTGTCCGTAATGGTGCGCAAGTTTCCCTATACGTCAACCAATTTTTGAGGCATAGAGTGAGTCGAAACTGCGACAGAATGTCGTGTCAAAATCCGGATGGCGGCCCGATGCGAGTCTGGCCACCAATCCGGGGGTGAGGATAAAAACGATGAAAGGCAAGCCGTTACTGGTATTGGCCGTGGTGTCCCTGACAGGGATGCCATTTGCCGCGCATGGACTCCCTGATCAAACCCGCCCTGAACAGGCCATGGGGCGCTGGTCCACCCCTTCCCGCCATGGTGTCGTCGAGATTGCCGCCTGTGGAAGCTCGATCTGCGGGCGCCTGATGGAATCCGACCACATCCGCACCAATCCGGCCTATCCCGACAGCGCCAATCGCGATCCGGCCCTGCGCAGCCGCGCGCTCAAGGGCCTGACCATTCTTCAGGGTTTCCGCCGTGACGGCGAGGGCTGGAGCGGCGGGACGATCTACAATCCCGAGGATGGCGGCACCTACAAGGCCACCGTGACACTGGCCGACGCCAACACGCTCAAGCTCAAGGGCTGCATCGTCTGGCCCTTGTGCAAGACCCAGACGTGGAAGCGTCTTCCCTGAAGAATGGCTCACAAGCCACAGATTTTACGCATTTTCAGACAAGACTGATCCCAAAAAGACAAGTCCCGCCGCAACGACGGCACGATAACCGAAAAAAACGGGAGAGAGAGATGAACCTGATCCATCGCAAGGCGCTGGGCATTGCCACGCTTCTGGCCGGAACGGCGGGGCTGGCAAGCCCTGCGCTGGCTGGCGGCTTCTACCTTCAGGACCAGTCCACCAAGGCCTCGGGCCGCGCCTTTTCGGGCGAAGTGGCCGATACGGGCGCGGAAAGCCTGTGGTGGAACCCGGCCAGCATCGCCGGGATGACCGGCGGCGAATCCGCCATGAGCGCCACGGGCATCCTGCCCACCGGCCGGGTCGATGATGCCGGCACGCTGATCGTCCGTCCGGGCCAGAGCCCGGCCCCCGTCGGGGGCGTGGCGAGCGCCCACAATCCGATCCACAAGGGCGTTGTTCCGGCAGGCGCCATCGCCCATTCGCTCGGCCACGGGTTTGCCGCAGGGCTTGCCTTCACCGCCCCCTACAATTTCACCACCGAATATGCTCCTGACAGCTGGGCGCGCTATGGCGCATTGACCACGAAACTGCGCACCATCGACTTCCAGCCCTCGCTGGCATGGCAAGTAACTCCGGTGATCGCGCTGGGCGCGGCGATCAACATCGAACATGCCGATGCCCGGCTCGGTAATGCCCTGCCCAACCTGCTGGCATCGCTGCCCGATGGCAGCCAGACGCTTTCGGGCAAGGGTTGGGACGTGGGCTGGTCGATCGGCAGCCAGTTTCGTGGCAAGCGGGTGACGCTGGGGATCAGCTACAAGTCCGCCATCACCCACAAACTCAACGGACAGGTGGAAGTCACCGGGCTGCTCGGGCCGCTGGCCCCGCGCAATGGCACGATTGCCACCCATGCGCGCTTTACCACGCCCTGGCAGGTGACTTTTGGCGGGCGCTGGGCGATCACCCCGGCCCTCACCCTCAATGCCCAGGCCACGCGCTTTGGCTGGTCGGAGTTCGACGCGATCCGGCTGGGCGCGCCGCTCAACACGGCGATCCCGGAAAACTATCGCGACACCTGGGCCGTTGCCGCCGGGTTCGACGCGCAAGTGGCCCCCAAGTGGACCGTGCGCGGGGGTATCCAGCGCGATGTCAGCCCGGTCCGCCCCGACGATCGCGACGCCCGCGTGCCCGATGCCAACCGCTGGAACTTCGCGCTGGGCGCCACCCACCTGATGGGCAAGGCCATCAAGATCGACGTGGCCGCCAATTACATCACGCTCGACGATGCCCCGATCAACCGCGTGACCGCCGCCTATGCCGGCACGGCGGCGCAGACGCCGGTTCTGGTCGATGGCACGCTGAGCAAGGCCCATGTGGTCGTCCTCTCACTGGGAGGCCGCCTCGCGTTTTGATCCACACGTCCGCGCACCTGAAGGCCTGAAGCCTCCCGGTGCGCGGAACCGGACACTGTTTTCCTTTTCTGATCCAGATACCCATCGGAGAACCGCCATGGTCGCCGCCCTCACGATGCCCCCTTCGTCCTCCGCGCCTGGCGCATCATCGGCCCCCTTCCGCGATACGCTGTCGCCCGACTGGTCGCCTCCTCCCATGCTGCTGGGCGATCTGATCGACCAGACGGTGCGCGACCATGGCCCGCGCATCGCCGTCGATTTCATGGGCCGGACCTGGACCTATCGCGCGCTGGGCCGAATGATCGAGCGCGCCGCACGCGGCTTTCAGGATCTGGGCGTGGTCAAGGGCGACCGCATCGCGCTGTGCCTGCCCAACACGCCCTACTACATCGTGCTCTATTTCGCCGCGCTCAAGATCGGGGCGGTCGTGGTCAACCTCAACCCGCTCTATACGCCGGGCGAAATGCGCCACCTGCTCAAGGACAGCGGCGCGCGGATCGTCGCCGTGCCCGACTTGCGCGAGATCCACGGCAAAGTGCGCGACCTGGCACAGGAATGCGGGCTTTCGAAGATCCTCGTCTGCCCGATGGCAGGCATCCTGCCGCAGGTGAAGGCCTGGGCCTGGCGCCTGTTCAAGCGGCGCGACCATGCCCGCTATGCCCATGATGCGCTCCACATGCGCTTTTGCGACCTCATCGCGCGCGGCGATCCGGTCAGCCCGGTGGCGCTGGTGCCCGACGACCTCGCCGTGCTCCAGTATACCGGCGGCACCACCGGCACCCCCAAGGGCGCCATGCTCACCCACCGCAACCTGACCGCCAACGCCCTGCAACAACAGGCCCATATCCACGGGGATCTGCCCCCGCCCCAGCGCACGCTGGCGGTGCTGCCGTTCTTCCATGTCTTCGCGCTGACCGCGGTGCTCGATTTCTCGATCCTGGCCGGGGCCGAGCTCGTGCTGATGCCGCGTTTCGAGATGGGGGCCTTCCTCGCCACGATCCGGCGCAAGCCGCCCACGCTGTTCTTCGGGGTGCCCACGCTGTTCATCGCGATCAATGCGCTCGACGATGCCCGTGTGCCCGATTTCTCGCGGTTGCGGGCCTGCATTTCGGGCGGGGCGCCGCTGCCGCTCGAAGTGCGCGAGACTTTCGAGAAGCGCACCGGCGCACGGGTCTGCGAGGGCTATGGCCTGACCGAGGCCTCGCCCATCGTGACCTGCAACCCGGTCGATGGTGAAATCCGCGCCAACAGTTGCGGGGTCCATTTCCCCGGCACCTGGATCGAAATCCGCGATCCCGACAATCCGGGCACGATCCTGCCCCTTGGCGAGAATGGCGAGGTCTGCGTGCGGGGCCCGCAAGTCATGGCCGGGTACTGGAAACGCCCCGAGGAGACCGCGCAAGTCTTCATCGAGGGCGCGCTGCGCACGGGCGACATCGGCCATCTCGACGCGGACGGCTATCTCTATCTCGTCGACCGGCTCAAGGACGTGATCCTCTCGGGCGGCTACAATGTCTATCCGCGCGTGATCGAGGAGGCTGCCTATCTCCACCCGGCCATCGAGGAAGCCATCGCCATCGGCATTCCCGACACCTATCGCGGACAGAGCGCCAAGCTCTTCGTAAAGCTCCATGCCGGGCATTCCATCAGCCCGGAAGACCTGCTGGTCTTCCTCGCCGGGCATCTCAACAAGATCGAGGTGCCCCGTGCCGTCGAGATCCGCGACAGCCTGCCCCGGACCATGGTGGGCAAGCTTTCCAAGAAGGAACTCGTCGCCGAGGAGCGTGCCCGCCGTGAAGCGGCCAAGGCGAACGAAGCCGGCAACGCTTGAACGTGACACGACAATCCTGTCTGCTTATGGCACAAGCTCCCGTGCCACCGGAGGCCAAGACCCGTGACCCTCGACATCGAAACCCATGCCGATCCGCCCCCGCCGCCCCCACAGCAGCAGGAGACGCCCGAACCCTCGCCCGAGGAAAAACTCCAGGGCATTCAGGACGTGGCCCGCAAGCTGGGGGTGACCCACCGGACCTTGCGCTTCTACGAGGACAAGGGCCTGATCGAACCGGCCCGCGTGGGCAGCACGCGCATCTACTCGCATCGCGATGTCGCGCGCATGCAGTTGATTTTACGCGGAAAACGGCTGGGCTTCACCATTCGCGAGATCAAGGAATTTCTCGATCTCTACGATGTCGATCCCACCCGGCTCGAACAGTTGCAGCACCTCGTCAGCCACATTCGCATGCGGCTCAGGAAGCTGGAAAGCCAGCGTGTGGCGCTGCAAAAGACAATGACCGAGCTTCAGGCCATGGAAGAAGAGGCGCTCGAACGGATCGGCCTGCTCAAGGATGCGCCTGCAAAGGACTGACGGGGGGGAAAAGCGAGGCCGGTCAGGAGTTGAGCGCCGCCGGGCGCAGGCGCCGGAACAGCCGCGCGGCGAGCGCGGGCAGCAGGCCCGCACTGCTCACGATGAGGATGCCCGCCAGGATCAGCAGCGCCCCGCCGATGAACGCCGCGTCGAGCCGGTCGCCCAGCAGGACCACCCCGGAGGCGACCCCGAACATCGGGGTCATGAAAGTGAGCACGCCCAGACGCGAGGCGCTGTAGCGGCGCAGCAGCGAATACCAGCACAAATAGCTGGCAAAGGCGACCACGATGACCTGAAAGGCGAGGCTTGCGATCAGGGGCGTGGTGACCGTCACGCGGGTTTCGCCCAGAACCGGGGCCAGCATCGTGCACAGCACGAAGGCCCCGGAAAGCTGGAAGAACAGCGCCACCGAAGCGGGCGCATTGGCCATGGCGCTGTTGCGCAGGACCATCGAGGTACAGGCCCAGCCACAGGCCCCGGCCAGTGCCAGCGCATCACCCAGACGCATCTGCGGATAGTGCGCGCCATCCCCGCCCCCGCTGAACGCCAGCACGACCCCGCCAAAGGCCAGCGCGATACCGAGCCATTGCGCGGGTTGCAGGCGTTCGTCACGGCGCAGCAGCCCGAGCCCCAGCGCCGCGCCGATGGGAGCGGTATAAAGGTAAATCGTCACATGCGAGGCGCTGGTGAAGCGCAGCGCCTCGCCCGCCATCACGAATTCGGTGCCGAACAGCGCGCCGATGGCAAGGCCAGGCAGCACGGTGTGGCGGTTGATCGCATGGGCATCGCCCCGCCAGAAAATGACGCAAAGTGTGGCCAGCGCGGCCAGCCCCGAACGCAGCCCCATCTGGAGGATCGGGCTCATGGCCGCTGCGACCAGCTTGATCGGCACCTGCTGCGCCCCCCAGATCGCGCAGAGCACGACCATGATGGCAACGGCGGTGGCGTCGATAGGCTTGCGTTCTATCACGATGGAATCCGAAAAAATCAGGGGGGATGCAAACCGCCCGGCCTGTCTCCGGCGCGATCTGTCTTGAACCAATACCACCATTCATGGCATTTCGGGGCTATGATTTCGGGCTGATCACGAATTTTTCACTCGCCCGGGGAGCCTTTGGCGCAATGTCCGCTCGCAAGCTCGATGACTATGATCGCGCCATCCTGCGCCTGCTCCAGGACGACGCCACCCGGCCCCAGCGCGAGATTGCGCAGCGGGTCAACCTCTCGGCTCCGGCAGTCCAGCGGCGGATCGCCCGCCTGAGCGAAGATGGCGTGATCGAGAAGATGGCCGCGCTTGTCGATCCGGTGGCGGTCGACCTGCCGATCACGGTTCTCGTCGAAGTGGCCCTCGTCGACGACCGTTCCCCGACGGTCGTGGCGGCCAAGGCCTTCTTCCGGGCCGCGCCCGAAGTCCAGCAGTGCTATCTGGTGATGGGCACGATCTGCTTCGTGCTGGTGGTGGTGGCGCCCTCGCTGGCCGATTACGAGCGCACCTCGGCCCGGCTCTTTGCCGACAACGAACTCGTGCGCTCGTACAGTTCGACGATGGTGCTCGACAGGGTGAAGACCGGCCTCACCCTGCCAATTTGACAGAGTGCGGCCTCAGTCCTGATCGCGCGCGGCATAGCGGCGGGCCAGCGTCGCGCAGACGAAAAGCTGGGCCTGATGGAACAGCATCAGCGGCAGCACGATCAGGCTGACGGCGTGGCCGGCGAACAGGATCGTGGCCATGGGAATGCCGCTGGCCATGCTCTTCTTCGAGCCGCAGAAGACGATGGTGATCTCGTCCTCCTTCGAGAAGCCCAGACGGCGGCTGGCGAGGGTGGTTGCCACGATGACCATCGCGAGGATCACCAGGTCGATCACCAGAACCACACCCAGATCGAGCGGCGCCAGACGTGTCCACACGCCCGCCACCATGCCCGCGCTGAACGCGGCATAGACCACCAGCAGGATCGAGCCGCGATCGACATAGCCGACGATCTTCTTGTAGCGGGCCAGGAACGGCCCGATGAATGGCCGCGCGACCTGCCCGGCCGCGAAAGGCAGCAAGATCTGCATGGCGATGGATTCGAGGCTGTGGAGCGAAAAGCCGCCGCTGGCCGAAGTCGGCAGGACCAGTGCGGTCAGCAGCGGGGTGAGCACGACACCCACGAGGTTGGAGACCGAAGCACTGCACAGCGCGGCGGGCACATTGCCGCGCGCGATCGAGGTGAACGCGATCGAGCTTTGCACCGTGGAAGGCAGCACGCACAAGTAGAGCAGCCCGAGCGCAATATCAGGGGCGACCAGCCCGCCAATGGCATGGACCACGAGTATCCCGATGATCGGAAAAAGTATGAAAGTGCTGGCAAAAACCAGCCCCTGAAGCCGCCAGTGGGCGAGCCCCTGCCACACGGCCTGTGGCGCCAGACGCGTGCCATAGAGGAAGAACAGCAGCGCGACCGCCACCGTCACAGCCATGTCGGCCCAGGCCACCCCGGCGCCATGGGCGGGGAACAGCGCGGCCAGCGTGATCGTGCCGATCAGCATCAGCAGGTAGGGATCGATGAGCGTGCGGAGCCTTTGCATGAGCGGCCTGTCCTTGTTTTGCGCTTCCAGCTTGCCTTGCGCGTTAGGCGGGTGCGCGATCATGCACAATCTTGATCATCGTGATAATAGTCATTCAGGATTACGATAATTGACCTGTCCCGGCCCCGATGCGATAGCCTTGGGCCATGATCGGGCCCGACCTTCTGCTTGCCTTCGTCACGGTTGCCGAATGTGGCAGCTTCACTGGCGCGGCGCGGGTTCTGGGCATGCGGCAATCGACTGTGAGCCAGCAGATCCGCCGCCTCGAAGACCTTGCCCGCCGCCGCCTGCTTGCCCGCGACACCCACCGCGTGGCGCTCTCGACCGAGGGCGAGGCTTTTCTCGATCATGCCCGCCGGGTTCTGGCCGCGCATGGGCAGATGGACGCGCATCTGGCCGGCATGCGGCTGCGCGGGCGGCTGCGGTTCGGAGCTTGCGAGGATTTCGTGCTCTCGGCCCTGCCCGACGTGCTGGCGCTGTTTGCCAGTCGCCACCCCGATGTCGACGTGGCGCTGACCGTGGGGTTGAGCGAAACGCTCTACGACCAGTTCGACGCCGGGCAACTCGACATGGTGCTGGTGAAAAAGCGCAAAACCGAACGGCGCGGGGTGACCGCCTGGCGCGAGACGGTGGGCTGGGTTTCCCGGCCCGACCACCGCGTCGAACCGGGCGAGCCGGTGCCGCTTCTGCTCTATCCGCCACCCAGCGTGACCCGCGCGCTGGCGCTCGACACGCTCGAACGCGAAAGGCGGACATGGCGGGTGGCCTTCACCAGCGGAAGCCTGAGCGGATTGACGGCAGCGGCCCGCGCGGGGCTTGGTGTCATGCCCCATTCGCTGCGCCTCATCCCTCAGGGACTGGCCCCGGTTCGCCCGCACGGCGACTTGCCCGAGCTGCCCGGCATCGAATTTGCCGTACTGGGCCCCGGCGGCAACCATCCGGCGGCAGAAGCCCTGACCGCCGCGATCCTTCACTGGGCCAATGGCAACCCTTCGACTTCGTGTTTTGCCCCTTGAAGGGGTGAAACCCACGCCGCCCGGCTCAGGCGGGCAGCCAGAAAATCGATCAGCACCCGCACCCGCGCCGGGCGATGGAGGCCGGGCGGAGTGACGAGATGGAGCGCGATGTCGGGCAGGCGCCACTCGGGCATGACCTCGACCAGTCGGCCCGAGGCCAGATGATCCCAGACCATGAAATCGGGCTGGAGCGCAAAGCCCAGCCCGGCCAGCAGCGCAGGGGCCAGCGCATCGGCATTGTTGGCCCCGAGCCGCCCCTTGACGGTCACCACATAGTCCCCTTGCGCGGCATGGTGAAAGCGCCACGAGGCGGGAAGATCGAGGTTGGTATAGAGCAACCCCTCGTGATCGGACAGTTCGCGCGGATGGACGGGCGTGCCATGGGCGGCCAGATAGGCAGGGGCGGCCACCAGCGGGCGGCGCACCGCGCACAGGCGCCGCGCCCGCAGCGAGGAATCCCCCAGTTCGGCGATGCGCAGCACCACGTCGTGCCCGCCGCCCACCACATCGACCCGCGCATCGGACAGATCGAGATCGAGCGCGACATGCGGGTACAGCGCCATGAATTCGGGCAGGAGCGGCGCGACATGGCGCAAACCAAAACTCATCGGCACGGCCAGCCTCACCAGCCCGCGCGGGGTGTCGCCCTCGGCGCCCGCCTGTGCCTCGGCGGCCTCGCCATCGGTAAGGATGCGCCGCGCGCGTTCGAGCACGCCGCGCCCGCTCTCGGTCAGCGCCAGACGGCGGCTGGTCCGGTGCAGCAAGGGCACGCCGAGCCGCGCCTCCAGACGGCCCAGCGCCTTGGATACCGTGGGCTTGGACAGCCCCAACGCCTCTGCGGCGGCGGCGAACGAGCCGGTATCGACGACTTTGGCAAAGATCGCCCAGGCTTCGAGATCGGGAAGAGACATTGATAAAATTCCTTCACCGATGGTTTTCCATCATTGCCATTTCTTTGCAAGCAGGAATGCCTAGATTGGCCCCAACAGCCGCAGACGAAGCCCTTACCCAGCCTTTGCAGACGGCATCAGGAGACAAATCATGATCGAACTGCGTCCCTTTTCCGGTATCGGCCGCGCCAACCACGGCTGGCTCGATGCCGCCCATCACTTCTCTTTCGCCGACTACTACAACCCCCAGCGCATGCACTGGGGCAACCTGCGCGTGTGGAACGACGACACCATCGCCTCGAAGAGCGGCTTTCCGCCCCACCCCCATGCCGACATGGAGATCATCACTTATGTCCGCGCCGGAGCGATCACCCACCGCGACAATCTGGGCAACCAGGGCCGCACCGCGGCGGGCGACGTGCAGGTCATGAGCGCGGGCACCGGCATCACCCATTCCGAATACAATCTGGAAGACGAAACCACCCGCATCTTCCAGATCTGGATCATGCCCACGCGCCGGGGTGAAAAGCCCAGCTGGGGTGCGCGCCAGTTCCCCAAGGCCGACCGTGCGGGCGAACTGGTCGTTCTGGCCAGCGGCTATGCGCAAGACAAGGATGCCCTGCCGATCCGCACCGAGGCCCGCCTCGTGGCCGCGACCCTGAAGGCCGGGCAGAGCGTCGACTATGTGCTGGGTGCCGAGCGCAAGGGCTATCTGGTTCCCGCCACGGGCCGCATTTCGGTCAACGGGGTGGAAGCCAATGCCCGCGACGGGCTGGCCATTGCCGATGTCGACACGATCACCATCACCGCGCTGGAAGAAAGCGAAGTGGTTCTGGTCGACACGCTGTAAAAGTCGCTTCGGCGTCATCTTGTTCTGAACGGGCGGCCTTCCCACATGGGGGCCGCCCCACCCTGACCCTCGCTTCTTCCCGTGCCCCTCCCATCCCCTGCATGCAAAGGCCATGACGCCATGACTGCTGCCCCCGCTCCCTTCCCCGCTTCTCCGGCTCGCTCGTCCACGCTCTCGCGCCAGGATTGGTTGGCGGCCCATCTGGGCACGCAGGATGCCGAGACCATCGGGTGCCGGGCCATGGCCGCGCCCCCAGCGCAGCGGGGCCGGTGGGGCCGGTTCAAGCTCTGGCTGCTGGGCGACAATGCACCGATGCCGCTGGCCGATCCGCGCCTTGAGGCGGTTCGCCGGTTTGCCTGCGCCACCCATGCCGGGGTTGATCCCTCGCAGGATCTGGTAGGCGAGCTTCACGGGTTCGGTCTGGCGGCCCCCCAGATCGAGGCGATTGCCCGCTTCGCTGCGTAAACGGACCTTTCACCGGCAGCAAAATCGGCTTCGCGGACTGGACAAGGCTGGGCGCAAGGGAGAAAGGACGGCCCCCTGTCCCTGCAAGCCCGGCCCGGAGCCCGATTTTCCGCATGACTGTTGTCGCCCCCGACGAATTTGCCCGCGCCGCCCGCTTTCTGGCCCAGAGCGAGGACTACCGCGTGCTGCGCCGCCTGCGCCCCGTTCACCAGTTCCATCGCCCGCGCGAGGATGCCGCGCTGCGCGTGGGGGTTGTTCTCGATGTCGAGACGACCGGGCTCGACGCCGAGACAGACCGGATCATCGAACTGGCCATCCAGCGCTTCCGCTACGACGAGGCGGGCCATATCGTGCAAGTGGGCGCGCCGCGCGTCTGGCGGGAGGATCCGGGCGTTCCGCTCGATCCCCGAATCACCGCACTGACCGGCCTGACCGACGCCGTGCTCAAGGACCAGGCCATCGACGAGCCCGCCGCGCTCGACCTTCTGGCCAGCGCCGATCTGGTCGTGGCCCACAATGCCCGGTTCGACCGCCCCTTCGTCGACAGGCGCCTGCCTGCCGCTGCGGGCAAGGCATGGGCCTGCACGATGGCCGAAGTGGACTGGCTGGCGCTCGGTTTCGACGGGCGCGCGCTCGCCCATCTCGTCTCGCAATGCGGGTGGTTCTACGAAGGGCACCGCGCGCAGAACGACATTCTGGCCGTGCTCTACCTGATGGCTCATGACCTCGACGACGGGCGCACCGTCCTTTCGCATCTGCTCGAAGCCTCCACACAGGACAGCTTCCGCGTCAATGCCATCGACGCCCCGTTCGAGAGCAAGGACCGCCTCAAGGCGCGCGGCTACCGCTGGAACGCGGCCATGCGCCACTGGAGCAAGGACATTCCCGCCAGCGAGGCCGACGACGAACGCACCTGGCTGCTCGAACAGGTCTATGCCGGGCATGGCGCCCCGGCCTTCCTGCCGTTGACGGCCGTGGAACGCTATCGCTAGCCCAGTTGGCCGGGCTTAAGCGATGGCGATACCCTCGGCAGCAAAGAACGCCGCGACAGGGGCCAGCGCCTCTTCGTGGCGTTTCCAGCGGGCGAGCGCGTCGCGGTAGATCGGGCGGCGCACTTGCGCGGCGCTCGGGGTCGAGACCGGGGCGGCGTTGCGGTGGAAATCGAGGCACGCCGCGTCCCACTCCAGCCCGCAATGGGCCAGCAGGCGGCGGCTCTCCCCTTCCTGATCGGCGACGAGGTCCTCGTAGGAAACTTCGAGGATGCGGCCCGGCAAGGCTTCCTGCCAGAAGGCCATGAGGCGGTGGAAGCGGGCGTAATAGCGCGCGATGTCGATCAGGTCGTAGCTGTAGTCGTAGTAGCGCGAGGAAATCGCAAAGAGATTGCGGAAGTTGGACAGCACCGTGTCCATCGGATGGCGGCGCAGGCAGACGATCCGCGCCTGTGGCAGGGCCTGCGCGATGAAGCCCGCATACTGGAAATTGCCGGGAAACTTGTCGATGAAGCGCGCGCCCTCGCGCCGTCGGTGATGGCGGGCGCGGGCCAGATAGTCGTGCCCGATCGCGGCAAGGTCTGCCGATGCCGCCGACACGATGGTTTCAGGGTCGAGCACGGTGCGCGTGCGCGTACCCGCCGCGCGCTTGACCGCCAGCGGCATGGCCTGAAGCTCCCCCGCGCTTTCGACCTGCGGGTGCGAGGACAGGATGCGGTCGACCAGCGTGGTCCCCGTGCGCGGCATGCCGATCACGAAAATCGGCGCCTCGTCCGAAGCACCGGTGACAGACCGGGCGGCAAGATGCGGCCAGGCCGCCTCGATCGCATCGAAATTGGCGGCATCGACCGTGGCGAAATCATAAGGCAGGCGCGCGCGATATTCACCATTGGTGGCGAGCAGTTGCGCCATGGCTGCCCCGCCCTCGCCCAGATCGTCCTGCTCCTTGGCCAGCGCATAGCCAAGCAGCAGGCGATCACGCGGATCGCGCGCCTGCCCCAGAACCTGCCCAAGGCGGGCGACATGGTTGCCCTGTACGCTCACCTTGCGCAGACCGGCGAGCAGGTGATGCGCGCGCGCATCGCCCGGAACGCGCGCCAGCAGCGCCTCGATCACCTCTTCGGCTTCGTCCACTTTCCCCAGAAACCCGAGGGCTGCGGCCAGATTGTAGCGATAGTCGCTCACCTCGGGCGCGGTTTCGACGGCAAAGGTAAAGTGGGGCAGCGAGGCGGCATGATCGCCGAGCCGGGCATAGACGCAGCCCATGGTATCGCGGCTGAGCGCGTCATCGGGCAGGTCGGTTTCGGCATCGGCCAGTGTCTGCGCGGCGGCGCCGTCCTGACGGGTGAGGATCTGGAGCCGGGCCAGTTGGGCGCGATATTCGCCGCGCGGGGCCAGTGCGATGGCCTGGGCCAGTCCGGCCAGCGCCGGACCGATCGCCCCCTGCCCCGCCTGCGCCATGGCCATCAGGAAATGCCCCTCGGCGGCAGTCTCGGGCCGGGCGACAAGCGCGTCGGCAAGCCGGGCGGTTGCCGCCAGATCGCCCCGCGCAAGCGCCTCACGCGCGGCGGCGGAGCGGGATACGGGAGGCGCGTTCGAAGGCGAAAGGGAGGTCAGAACGCGGATCCTGTCAGACGTGGTGGCGGCGCTTGCGCATGGCCTCGATAACAGGAACGAACGGGAACAGGAACTGCTCGCGGATCGACAGACGGCGCAAGTCGTCCTGACCGACCACGATGGCCTCGCCATCGCGGAACGTGCCGAACACCCGGTCGATCAGGATCAGGCTGTTGGCATAGTTGCACCGGGTGCTTTCATAGTCGGTCGAATGGTGCAGGCTGTGATGGCGTATGGTGGTGAGGAAGAACGAATAGAACGGGGGCGGATCGGCGCGCACATTGGCATGGGCAAAGCCCGAGACGACCTGACCGACACTCGCCGCACACAGGATCGCTGCCGGCGTGAAATCGAGCAGGGCGATAATCCCCAGGCTGATCAGGAACAGTTCGAGCGGATTGCCGACATAGCCCTTGAGTGCGTTGAGCTGGGTGATGTGGTGATGGGGGGCATGGGTCAGCCACAACGGGGTCCAGTTGTGCATGCCGCGATGCATCCAGTACTGGCCAAACTCGAACAGCGCGAAAATGATGCCGACCTGGGCCAGAAACGGCAGGTGTTCGAGCCAGGGCGTTGCCAGCCCCAGATGGGCCTTGGCCGCCTTGAGCGGCGCTTCGGCAAAGAATTCAGTCGCGCGCGAGATCACGATGGTGCCCAGCACGACATAGAAGACGTCGGTGGCAAATTCCCGCCAGTTCATGCGCCAGCCCGCGTGGCGCTCGAACAGCCATTCGAGGCCCAAAATGAAGGCCGAGACCACGGTCGAAAGGATCGTGAGCGTCCACGGGTTGTCGACCACCGACCGGGGTGCATAGCCCCAGAACAGGACGACGGCGAGCAGGGTGGCAGGCGGGATCAACCCGATGAGACGCTGTTTCATGACACTTCGTTCTCTATTATCCGCGCCCGTCGCGTGTTCACGCCGGGATCGGAGCGCCTGAAAGCGGGCTCCGAAAGGCGGGCTGATTGTCGAAAAGCGCGGCCATCGCGCGCGCGGGGCATGAAAAAACCGGCCCCGTCACCCCCGGCCTGCCCCTGCCCGAGGGCAGAAGCAGACCGACAGGAGGCAACGGGCCGGTACACGCGGTTTCTTACTTGTAGTGGAAGCGCAGGTCGATGCCGACCCGGCGCGGCGTCAGCACGCCATAGGCATAGTAACGCTCGACGACATCGGTGCGGACCTGGTTGTACGAGGACTTGTCGTTCTCGACGGCCGTGACTGCGTACTTGTCGAAGATGTTGTCGGCATAGACGCTCACGTCGAACGTGCCGCCATGGTAGGTGAGCGACGCGCGGCTGGTGTTGTAGGCGGGGATGACCTCGCCGTTGCCGCGCAAGCCCACGCGCGAGTAGATGTCGCCGGTAAAGACCGTCGTCCAGCTTGCCTCGACGTCGTGGCCATTGGCCAGCGGATAGGTGTAGGTCGCCCCCACCGCGCCCGAGTTCCTGGTTGAACCGGGCAGGCGGTCGCCGGAGAAGGCATCATAGGGGACGCCCTGGCTGACGACGAGGTTGGGAGAATCCTCGGTTAGATGCGCGTCGGTATACGAATAGTTGCCGCGCAGGGCGAGACGATCCGTGACCTTGAACTGGGCCGAGAAGTCGATGCCCTGCGAAATGGCCTTGCCCGCGTTGACGGTAATGCCCACCGCACCGTTGACGGTCGTGCTCTGGATCTGAAGATCGTCCCAGTTGATGTGATACCCGCTCAGGGTGAAGTCGAGGCGCTTGTTGAACAGCGAGCCGCGAATACCCAGTTCTGCGTTGCGGGTCTTGTCCGGGGTGTAGGACATTTCGTTGGGCATGGCGCAGACGTTCTGGCCGGGTGGCAGCGGCAGCACGCAAGGCGCCACGCGGTTCACGTTGCCGGGGCGATAGCCGGTGCTGTAGGTAAAGTAGGCCATCAGGTTCGGGCTGAACTTGTACGAGGTGTTGGCCTTCCACACCACACCGTTGTAGCCGGTCGAGCCGCTGCGGATACGGCTCGGATCGAACACGACCAGCGGATAGGGCGTGCGACGCTGGCCACCGGACAACAGCGGCGTGTCGGTGCCGCCTTCGGCAAAGGCGTTGTACGAATAGTAGCGGATGCCGCCGGTGACCTGCCAGGCCTTGGTGATGTGGAACGTGCCTTCGCCGTAGACCGCCTTTTCCTTCATGCGGGTGTTGACGAACGACATGTATTCCAGATTGTCGGGACGGTAGATACCGGCCCAGTCCGCATAGCCGGGCACATATTCGCGATACTGCGAGCCATAGCGCATGTTGTTGTAGAAGCCGCCGAGCACCCAGCTGAACGGCCCGCCATGGGTCGAAACCAGGCGCAGTTCCTCGTTGAACTGGTGATACTTGACCGTCGAGCGGTTGTACGACGAGAACTCGGGGAAGGCTTCATAGCCATAGTCGAGGTCGAGCAGAAGGTCGGTGTTGTCGCGCTGGGTGTGGTTGGTCTGCGTGGTGAAGGCAGTGGTCGAAACCAGCTGCGCCACGTGGCCAAGGTTGGCGAAGACTTCGGCTGAATAGAGGTCCGACTTGCGGCTGGTGGGTTCCAGATAGCGCCACGGTGCCTCGTAGCGGCCAGTGCCCATCACGCCCGCGCCATTGGCCTGCGCGCCGCCGGTCTTGGTGATCTGGTGCGCCCAGGTGAAGTAGGCCTTGAGGTCGGGATTTACCTCAAGCAGCAACTGGTTGCGCGTGGTGAAGGTGTGCTCGTAGTTCACGTCCTTCTTGGAATAGAAATTGGCGGCCTGCTGGGCGGGCGTGCCGAACGAGGCGCCCTCGCCCGTGGCGCTGCGACCGGGCTGCGGGTCGGACACGCCCGGCTGGCGCAGCAGGTAGTTGTAATCGATGAAGCCCGGATTGTCATAATAGCCCACCGTGCTGCGCAGCGCGATGTGGTCCTTGATGATCGGGATGTTCACCGTGCCATCGGCATTCACCCCCGCCGAACGGCTGTGCGATTCCCCGAACCAGCGCCCGTGGAGATCGACCGAATAGTGCTCGGCATCGGGGCGGCTGGGCATGTAGCGCACCGCACCGGCCAGCGTGCCGAGGCCATAGAGGGTGCCCTGCGGCCCCTGAAGAACTTCGACGTGATCAATGTCGAGCAGCTTGAAGTCGACGTAGAGCGGCACTTCACCCAGGTAGACACCCACCGCCGAGTTGGCATTGGCGCCATTCACCGAAGAATCGCTCGAATTGACGCCGCGCAGAACGATGTTACCGCTCGACCCCGGCCCGGTGTCGACCACCGTCATGCCCGGCGTGAAGGCGGCCAGCCCCTTGACGTCGTCGATGCGCTGGCGGGCCAGTTCGGACGGACTGATCGCGCTGATGTTGATCGGCGTGTCCATCAGGGTGGTGGCGCGGCGGGTGGCCGTCACGACGATGGCGTTGCCCTCCCCGCCCGGATCGGCGGCGCTCGCGTCGGGAGCGCCAGCATCGGGAGCGGTCTGGGCCAAAGCCGGGACGGAAGCGCAGCCCATCATCATGGTCGCGCAATAGAGTGTGGTACGGAAAGTTCGTTTGGTCACGTCAGCCCTCGCCTCGCTCGAAAAGCCAGTTGCCGAAGACATCCTCTTTGTTTTCACACGGGCCCGCCCAGTCGGGTCAGGGCGGGCTCTTTGCGAACCTCGCCAGTCAATTGCATTCCAGTACGCAGACACGTCTGCGCGCTTTGTCCGAAAGGCCGGCAGCCCCCTTTTGATCTGCCGTTCGACACCTGGACACGACCTGCTCCGTCAAGTCAGGAGCAAATATCCCGAGAGAAAGGCGCAAGTACCCGTTTGCAAAAGTGCATCACGCACTGTTCGCATCATCGTTATTGCGTCAAACTCTACTTTGTTCCGCCCGAGATGCCCCGCCTTGCGACGGGCCATCTGCGCCGGATTCCTCATTCGTGTTTTGGTGTCGCCCTGAACATCGACACCCACCACGGTACCGATATTACATAATTGGTCAAGCGTAATAATTCATGAGCCATTCAGTATGACGTCCGAGTGGGTGCGGCGCGAAAAACAGGCATTTTTTGCCTGAAACAGGGGCCGGACAGAGCCAACGCCCGCGCCCCACGCGATGCAGGATTGCCACAGGAAGCCCTCGCGCGCGCCGTCAAAAGCCCCTTGCTTGATTCGCGATCCGGCCGCACCATCGATAGCAGAACGGCAAGATGCCGCCCCGCAGCATGCCTGCGTCAGGCGCGGACTTGCGACCAGAAAACCCACCATCAGTGATCACAAGGCGGCGTCTTTCCGGCGTGGCGCGGGCGCTCTCCTGTTGCAGATGCATTATTATTACCAAATGCAGAACTTGTAATATTTTTGCATGGACAAGGAGGCGCATTGCAGCGATGGTGCGGTTGCGAACAGGGAGCGAATCATGATCAAGAAGATCGGTGAGGCGGGCAAGGTTGCCCTGATGGCAGGCATGCTGGCCGGAACCGCAATGCTGGCAGGCTGCTCGCCGGCTCCCGCCGGACAGGCCCAGAAGAAGACCGAATTCAACATCGGCTGGTCGATCTATGCCGGCTGGATGCCCTGGCCCTATGCCCAGCAGGCCGGTATCGTCAAGAAATGGGCCGACAAGTACCACATCAAGATCAACATCGTTCAGGTGAACGACTATGTTGAATCGGTGAACCAGTTCAACGCCGGCAAGTTTGACGGCGTGACCGTCACCAACATGGACGCGCTGACCATTCCGGCTGCTGCCGGCAAGGACACCAGCGCGATCATCATGGGCGACTATTCAAACGGCAACGACGGCGTGCTGCTCAAGGGCGCCAATTCGATTGCGGCGCTCAAGGGCAAGCAGGTTTACCTCGTCGAGCTGTCGGTCTCGCACTATCTTCTGGCACGGGCGCTGGGCACGGCGGGCCTTTCGCTCAGCGATGTCAAGACGGTGAATACGTCGGACGCCGACATCGTGGGCGCGTTCTCCAGCCCCGATGCGCAGGCCGCTGTCGCCTGGAACCCGCAGCTTTCGGTCATGCGGGGCCAGCAAGGGGTCAACCAGGTGTTCAGCTCGGCCCAGGTGCCCGGCGAGATCCTCGATCTGCTGACGGTCGACACCGCCACGCTCAAGGCCAATCCCGATCTGGGCAAGGCGCTGGCGGGCATCTGGTATGAAACCATGGCCCTGATGAAGCGTCAGGATGCGCAAGGCAAGGCCGCGCGCGCCGCCATGGCCAAGCTGGCCGGCACCACGCCCGAGGTCTTCGACAACCAGCTCAAGACGACCTTCCTCTACGACGATCCCAAGGCAGCGGTTGCCGCCACCGGCTCGCCCTCGCTGGTCACCACGATGACCCGCGTGCGCGATTTCAGCTTCTCGAAGGGGCTGTTCAAGGGCGCCTCGTCGGCGGACGCGGTCGGCATGAGCTTTCCGGGAGGCAAGACGCTGGGCGATGCACAGCATGTCACGCTGCGCTTCGATGACAGCTTCATGAAAATGGCGGCTGACGGGAAGCTCTGAGCCGCCCTTTCGGGGCCAAGTTTGTCCGCAAGTCTGATCGAGGGAACACGCACCATGCGGTGGGTCAACCGTAACATGCGCCGCAACGACCGTCTGGTCGCCGGGGCCATTCCGATCCTGATCCTGGTGATCGGCTACCTGATCATGGCGGCCCAGCGTCATGCCGCCAATCCTTCGGACAAGATCCTGCCGCTGCCCGGCGCGATGATCCAGGGCATGGCCGCACTCGTCGCGCAGCGCGATCCGCTGTCGGGTACGTTCCTGTTCTGGACCGATACCCTCGCCAGCCTCGAACGTCTGGGCATGGGGCTGGGCATTGCCACGATCATGGCCCTGCTGGTTGGCCTCGTGCTGGGCGTGCTGCCGCCGGTGCGCGCCACGTTCGGGCCGCTGGTGACGGGCATCGCGGTGATCCCGCCGATCGCGCTGCTGCCGATCCTGTTCATCGCGCTCGGGCTTGGCGAGACGGCCAAAGTGGCGCTGATCGTGGTGGGCATCGCCCCGGTCATGATCCGCGACATCACCGACCATGTCGCCGCACTCCCGCGCGAGCAGATCATCAAGGCCCAGACCTTGGGCGCGAGCAGTTGGCAGATCATGATCCGCGTTGCCCTGCCCCAGGCCATGCCGCGGCTGCTCCAGGCGGTGCGTCTGGCGCTGGGCCCGGCCTGGGTCTTCCTGATCTCGGCCGAGGCGATCGCTTCGGACACCGGGCTTGGCTATCGCATCTTTCTGGTCCGCCGCTACCTCTCGATGGACGTGATCATCCCTTACGTGGCCTGGATCGCGCTTCTGGCCATCGTCATGGACGTGGCGCTCGATCAGGCCAGCAAGCGTCTCTTCCCCTGGGCCCATGGAGCAAGCCATTGACCGCGCTCCTCTCCTTCCGCGACATCTGGGTCGAATTCGGCGACCGGATCATCCTCGAAAAGATCAACCTCGACATTGCCGAGAAGTCGATCGTTTCCATCGTGGGCCCTTCGGGCGCGGGCAAGAGCAGCCTTTTGCGGCTCGTGCTCGGCCAGCAGGCCCCCTCGCGCGGGCGCATCCTGCTCGATGGTGCCCCTCTGGCCAGCGAATGCGGGCCTGACCGGGGCGTTGTGTTCCAGCGCTATTCGGTGTTTCCGCACCTGACCGCGCTTCAGAACACGATGTTCGGCATCGAATGCGCCAAGGCGCCGCTCACCGCACGCCTGTTCGGCTCGGCCCGCCGCGCCGCCCGCGAGGAAGCGGTCGCGATGCTCGAAGCGGTGGGCCTTGGCCACAGCCTCGACCAGTATCCGGCGGAACTCTCAGGGGGCATGCAGCAGCGCCTCGCCTTTGCCCAGGCGCTGATCAAGCGCCCGCGCATCCTCCTGCTCGACGAGCCCTTCGGCGCGCTCGATCCGGGCATCAGGGCCGACATGCACGCCCTCGTGCGCCGCCTGTGGCGCGAGCACGGGCTGACCATCATGATGGTCACCCACGACTTGCGCGAGGCGTTCTCGCTCGGAACCCGCGTGCTGGCCATCGACAAGGTGCGCCACGATCCCCACGCCCCCCACCGCTTTGGCGCCAAGGTGGTCTACGACCTGCCCTTGCGCCAGCGAGATGAGGCCGAAGATGCCGCGCCCGAAAAGGAGCCTGTCCCCGAACAGGCCCACCCCCAAGCCGTAGCGCACTAAGAAAGGACCCGACGATGAGCAGCGAACCTGCCAGCCTTGCCAGGCTCAGCATGAGCCTGCCCGCGGACCTCTTCCGCAAGCTCGACATGATGGTCGAGGAGCGCCAGCTTCCCTCGCGCTCGCAGCTGATTGCCGAACTGATCCGCCATGCCCTGGCCGAGCACGAGGCGCTCACCCGCCCCGACGAGATGCTCGCAGGCACGATCACCCTCGTCTATCGCGGTGATCGCGGACGGGTCCGCCACCAGCTCGCGCAGACCCAGGCCGACTACCTGATCGAAGTGATCTCGTCCCAGCATGTGTTTCTGGAAGACGACCAGTCGCTCGAAGTCCTGCTCGTGCAGGGCCCGGCTGTCCGCCTCAAGGATCTTTCCGACGCCCTGCGCCGTGTGCGCGGCGTCCAGCAACTCGAACTTGTCACCACCACCGCCTTGCTGCCGCCCATCTATGTTCAGGATGCGGCCAAGGACGCCTCTGATGGAGCGGCTGCATGACCGACACGCTCACCCAAACTCCCGCTGCAAACCCCACCGGCAGCCCGCTGGCCAACCCGCTGGCCGCGCGCGATCATGCCCGCGCCATGGGGGGCACCGTGGTGGAATCGATGCCCGTGCTGCCCCCGGTCGCCACCGACCTGCCCGAGGGCGTGGCTACCGAAGATCTCGTCTGGGAGGAAACCATCGCGGCAGGGGGCTATGCCACCCGCGTCCTTGCGCGCGGCACCCGCCTGCGCCTGATCGACGTCAAGGGCGATGCCTGCGCCGGTCTTCAGGTGTTCAACGCGGCCATGCCGACCGAGCGCCTCAACGTGGCCGATACCGTCAAGGTCCAGTGGAACGCCTATCTGGGCGCGGGCAAGCTCCTGCTTTCGGACATGGGCCGCGTGCTGATGAGCCTGGTCGAAGATGGCGCTGCCACCCACGACTGTTTTGCGGGCACCTCGAACGCGGCCACCAACCTCGCCAAATATGGCGAAGGGCGCAACAGCGGCGCCTTTCCCAATGGCCGGGACCGTTTTCTGCTGGGCGCGGCCAAGCATGGGCTGGGTCGCCGCGACGTGCACCCGTGCATCAACCTGTTCAAGGGCACCCGGATCGAAACCGACGGCACGATCACCCCGCTGGTCGGCCCTTATGAACCGGGCCGCGAAGTGGTGCTGCGCGCGGAGATGGACGTGATCGTGGTGATCGCCAACGTGCCCCACGTCCTCGATCCGCGCCCCGCCTATACCGTGACCCCGCTGCGCGCCACCGCATGGCGCGGGGCCGTGACCGGGCAGGACGATCCCGTGCGCAACGCGACGCCCGAAGGCCTGCGCGCCTTCCTCAATGTCGAAGACTACTTCCGCCGCTGAAAAGGTAGGGGCCATTTCCATGAACGCAGATATTCATCTTGCCGGTCTTTCGGGCGCCGTGGTCCACGACGAAGTGGTGCCTGCCCGCGCGCCCTGGCTTCACCATGTCGCCGCCGGGCAGACGCTGCGCATCGTCGACCTTGAAGGCAACCAGGCGGTCGACTTCCTGATCTATTCGGCGGCTGATGATGCCGAACGCTACAGCGCGCAGGATACTGTGGCGGCGCAGGGCAACCTGTTCCTGCGCAAGGGCACCGTGCTGATGTCGAACGAAGGCCGCCCGCTGATGACCATCGCGGGCAGCGCGGTCGAATACCACGACACCATCGGCGGCGCTTGCTCATGTGAATCCAATACCTTGCGCTATGGTCATCACACCAAGTCGCAACATGCCTGTGTCGAAAACTTCCTCGAAGCCAACCTTCTGGAAGGGCGCGGCAAGCGCGACATCGTCTCGAACATCAACTTCTTCATGAACGTGCCGGTCGAAGCCGATGGTTCGCTGGGCATCGTCGACGGCATTTCCGCGCCGGGCCTCACGGTCGACCTGAAGGCCGAGATGGACGTGATCGTGGTGGTCTCCAACTGCCCGCAGATCAACAATCCGTGCAACGCCTTCAACCCCACCCCCGTTCGCATGATCGTGACCGCATGAGCTTCGATACCGTCCTCATCGCCAACCGGGGCGCGATTGCCACCCGGATCATCCGCACGCTCAAGACCATGGGGCTGCGCTCGGTCGCGGTCTATTCCGAGGCCGACGAGGGCTCGCTCCATGTCGCCATGGCCGACGAGGCCGTGTGCATCGGGGGCGCCCGCGCCACCGAGAGCTATCTCAACATTCCCGCGATCATCGCGGCAGCGAGGCAGACCGGCGCCGGGGCGATCCACCCCGGCTATGGCTTTCTGGCTGAAAACGTCGAATTTGCAGATGCCTGCGCGGCGGAGGGGATCGTCTTCATCGGCCCCACGCCCGAGAATATCCGCACCTTCGGCCTCAAGCACAGCGCCCGCGAACTGGCCGCTGCCCATGGCGTTCCCCTGGCGCCCGGCAGCGACCTTCTCACCGACGAGGCGGCCGCGCTTGAGGCCGCAGACCGCATCGGCTACCCGATCATGCTCAAGGCCACCGCTGGCGGCGGCGGCATCGGCATGCGCGTGTGCGAGGACGCAGACGCCGTGCGCGAGGGCTTTGCCACGGTCGCGCGTCTGGGCAAGAGCAACTTCGGCGACGCCGGGGTCTTCCTCGAACGCTATGTGCGCCGCGCGCGCCACGTCGAAGTGCAGATCTTCGGCGATGGCGAGGGGCGTATCGTCGCCCTTGGCGAGCGTGACTGCTCGCTCCAGCGCCGCAACCAGAAGGTCGTCGAAGAGGCCCCTGCCCCGCTGCTGCCCGAAAAGGTCCGTCAGGATCTCTACGCCGCGGCGATCAATCTGGGTCAGGCGGCGCGCTATCGCTCGGCGGGCACGGTCGAATTTCTCTACGATTCCGACCGTGAGGAATTCTTTTTCCTCGAAATGAACACCCGACTTCAGGTCGAACATGGCGTGACCGAAGAGGTCATGGGCGTCGATCTGGTCGAGTGGATGATCCGGGGCGGCGCGGGCGACTTTGCCTTCCTCGATACTGCCCCGACCCGCCCGAGCGGCCATTCGGTGCAGGTCCGCCTCTACGCCGAAGACCCCGCGCAAGACTATCGCCCGACTTCGGGCACGCTGACGGCGGTCGAATTCCCCGCCGACATCCGCACCGAAACCTGGGTCATGGCGGGCAGCACGGTCAGCGCCTGGTACGATCCCATGCTCGCCAAGCTGATCGTTCACGCCCCCACGCGCGAGGAAGCCGTGCTGGCCATGCAGGCCGCGCTCGACAAGGCGCGCGTCGACGGGATCGAGACCAACTTGCGCTGGCTGCGCTCGGTCGTGCGCTCGGACGCCTTCACCAGCGGCGAAGTCTCGACCCGCGTGCTCGACACCATCGCCTTTGCCCCGCGCAGCTTCCGCGTGATCAGCGGCGGCACGGCCACCACCGTGCAGGACTGGCCCGGTCGCCAGCACCTGTGGGACGTGGGCGTGCCCCCTTCGGGCCCGATGGACGACCAGTCGTTCCGCCTCGGCAACCGCCTGCTGGGCAATGCCGAAGGCACCGCCGGGCTTGAAGTGACCCACACCGGACCTTCGCTCGCGTTCTCGTCTTCGGCGCGTATCTGCCTGACCGGGGCCGATTTTGGCGCCACGCTCGATGGCGTCCCGGTCGAACGCGGCGTGGCTGTCGATGTGGCCGCCGGCCAGACGCTCACCATGGGCCGTACCCGTGGCGGGGGTATGCGCGGCTATATCCTGTTTGCCGGCGGGCTCGACATCGCGCCCTATCTCGGCAGCCGCGCGACCTTCGAGCTCGGCCAGTTCGGTGGCCATGCCGCGCGCCGTCTGGTGGCGGGCGATGTCCTCCATCTGGGCGATGAACCGCTCGAAGCTCCGCTGGAATCCACCGGCCTTCCCGCGCTGCCCACTGAATGGACCTTGCGCGTCCTCTATGGCCCGCATGGCGCGCCCGATTTCTTCACGCCCGAAGACATCGCGATGGTCGTCAATGCCGACTGGCAGGTCCACTACAACTCCAACCGCACCGGCGTGCGCCTGATTGGCCCCAAGCCCAAGTGGACGCGCTCGGACGGGGGCGAGGCGGGCCTGCACCCCTCGAACATCCACGACAACCCCTACGCCATCGGCGCGGTGGACTTCACCGGCGACATGCCGATCATTCTGGGCCCCGACGGGCCTTCGCTGGGCGGTTTTGTCTGCCCGTTCGTGGTGATCGCCGCCGACCAGTGGAAGATCGGTCAGCTCGTGCCGGGCGATCGCCTGCGCTTCGTGCCGGTCAACATCGCCGATGCCAAGGCCGCCGATCTGGCCCAGCAGACCCTGCTTTCCAGCGGCGAAGTCCCGGTCAGTACCCCCGCGCGCGAGGTGGAGACGCTCAACCCCGTCCTCGCGGAAATTCCCGAGACGGCGGGCCGTCCGCGCACGGTCTATCGCCAGCAGGGCGACCGCAACATTCTGGTCGAATATGGCCCGATCGTGCTCGACATCGAGTTGCGCATTCGCGTCCATGCCCTGATGACCGAGATGGAGCGTCTGGCCCTGCCCGGTGTGATCGACATCGTGCCCGGCATCCGTTCGCTTCAGCTTCACTTCGACGGCATCCATCTTGATCAGGCCGCCGCCCTTGCCGCGCTGATCGAGGCCGAGGAGCGTTTGGGCGATCTGGAAGACTTCGCGATCCCCTCGCGCATCGTCTACCTGCCCCTGAGCTGGCGCGATCCGGCGACGATCGAGACGATCGAAAAGTACATGAGCGCGGTGCGCGACGACGCGCCCTGGTGCCCGGACAACATCGAGTTCATCCGCCGTATCAACGGCTTGCCCGATGCAGCCGCGGTCGAGAACCTGATCTTCGAGGCCAATTACCTCGTCATGGGTCTGGGCGATGTCTATCTGGGCGCGCCGGTTGCCACGCCGGTCGATCCGCGTCACCGTCTGGTCACCACCAAGTACAACCCGGCCCGCACCTGGACCCCGCCCAACGTGGTGGGCATCGGCGGGGCCTATATGTGCATCTATGGCATGGAAGGCCCCGGCGGCTACCAGTTGTTCGGGCGGACCATTCAGGTGTGGAATTCGCACCGCCAGACCGATGCCTTCATCGAGGGCAAGCCCTGGCTGCTGCGGTTCTTCGACCAGATCCGCTTCTACCCGGTCAGTGCCGAGGAACTGGTCGAATGGCGCCGCGATTTCCCGACCGGGCGGCGTTCGATCAGGATCGAGCAGTCCGAGTTCCGTCTTGCCGACTATCGCGCCTATCTGGCTGAAAACGCGGAAGGCATTGCCGAATTCGAGGCCCGCCGGAAGGCCGCCTTCGACGAGGAACGCGCCGACTGGCAACGCAAGGGCGAGTTCGACCGGGTGACGGATCTGGCCGATGCCGATGCCCCCTCGGCCAGCACCATCGAACTGCCCGAGGGCGCCGATCTGGTCGAAGCGCCGTTCGGCGGAAGCGTTTGGAAACTGCTCGTGGCCGAAGGCGACGACGTGAAAGCCGGGGATACCATTGCCGTGCTCGAAGCGATGAAGATGGAATGCCCGGTCGAAAGCCCCGGCAGCGGCACCGTGGCCGCGCTCTACATGGAAGAAAAGCAGGCCCTCCAGCCCGGCGCGCCGATGCTCGCCCTGCGGAGGCATGCATGAGCGCGCCCGAGCGGCTGAGCGTCGCAGGGATTGCGGCAGCCGTCCATGCGGGCGCGACCACCGCGCTCGCCGTGGCCCACGAATGTCTGGAACGGATCGCGGCCTATGACGCGATCCAGCCCCAGATCTGGATCGGGCGCCCCACGCCCGAGGCCCTGCTCGAACAGGCCGCCGCCATCGACGCGCGCGTGGCGGCGGGGGAACACCTGCCGCTCGCGGGCGTGCCCTTTGCGGTCAAGGACAATATCGACGTGGCGGGCCTTGCCACCACGGCGGCTTGCCCGGCCTTCGCCTATGAGCCAGAAGCCTCGGCCACGGTCGTTGCGCGCCTTCTGGCGGCCGGTGCGCTGTGTCTGGGCAAGACCAACCTCGACCAGTTCGCCACCGGCCTTGTCGGCACGCGCAGCCCCTATGGCATCCCGCGCAATGCCTCCAACCTCGCCTATGTGAGCGGCGGATCGAGTTCCGGCTCGTCCGTCGCGGTCGCTGCGGGCCTTGCCGCCTTCGCGCTGGGCACTGACACCGCCGGATCGGGCCGCGTGCCCGCTGCCTTCAACCACCTGATCGGTTTCAAACCCACCAAGGGCCGCTGGAGCACGCAAGGGCTGGTTCCGGCCTGCCGTTCGCTCGACTGCATCTCGGTCTTCACGTCCGACACCGCCGATGCGCGGCTCGTCGATGGTGTGGTGGCCGGGTTCGACGTCGCCGATGCCTGGTCCAAGCCCTTGGCAAACCGCCCCGTCGGCCACAAGGTCATCGGTGTTCCCCGCCGCGACCAGCGCGTGTTCTTTGGCGACGCGGAATCCGAATATCTCTATGATCGCGCGCTCGAAAAGCTGGCCACGCTGGGCACGATCGTCGAGATCGACATCGAACCGCTCAAGGAAGCCGCGCAACTGCTCTATGGCGGCCCGTGGGTGGCCGAGCGCACGGCAGCGATTGCCGGGCTCCTCGCCAGCAATCCCGAGGCCATCGATCCCACGGTCCGCACGGTGGTCGAACCCGGCCTGACCCAGGGCGCGGTCGAACTGTGGAACGGCATCTATCGCATGGCCGAACTCAAGCGCCATGCCGACGGCCTGTTCGAACAGATCGACATCTTCGCCTTCCCCACCACCGGCACGACTTATCGCGTGGCCGAACTGGCCGTGGCCCCGGTTGCCCTCAACAGCAACCTTGGCGCCTATACCAACTTCGTGAACCTGCTCGACATGGCCGCGCTGGCCGTGCCGGCCGGGGTGCGCGCCAATGCCACGGGCTTTGGCATTACCCTGATCGGCCCGGCGGATACCGACCGTGCCCTGCTCGACATTGCCGACGAATATCTGGCGATTGCCGATCTTCCCCCCGTTCCCCCGCTCGACCTGGAGGGCAAAATGCAGACCGTGAAACTCGCCGTTGTCGGAGCCCACCTCAAGGACATGCCGCTGCACTGGCAGCTGACCTCGCGCAACGCGACGTTCGTGGAAGCAACGCAGACCGCGCCCACTTATCGCCTCTATGCGATTGCCAACAGCGTGCCGCCCAAGCCCGCGCTGATCCATGCCGAAGACGGCGCGGCCATCGCGGTCGAGGTCTATGAAATGGGCGTCGCTGAATTCGGCAGCTTCACCGTCGAAGTGCCTGCCCCGCTCGCCATCGGTACGGTGACCCTCGCCGATGGCACCAGCGTCAAGGGCTTCGTGGCCGAACCCCGCGCCATCGAGGGCGCCCAGGACATCACCGATCTGGGTGGCTGGCGCGCGTTCATCGCCCAAAACGCCTGAAGACCCGCCCTCCCCGCCCCTTTTTTCAGGAGACCCGGCATGGTCCGCAACCGGTTGATTTTGGCGGCAGTGGCCGCGCTTGCCCCACTC
Source organism: Novosphingobium capsulatum (assembly GCA_015661825.1). GTDB lineage: Bacteria > Pseudomonadota > Alphaproteobacteria > Sphingomonadales > Sphingomonadaceae > Novosphingobium > Novosphingobium pituita. Next base: position 9,455 of record DQVI01000244.1, on the reverse strand, counting down.
GCCGCCCCCGTGGCCAGTCCTGCCCGCGCAGAGGCCCCGGCCCCGCAGGTGATTGCGGTGCCCGGCTTTGCCGACTTCCTCGCGGTTGACGGCAAGACCGTCTGGGCCACCAACCGGGGGCGGGTCGAGCACTGGTCGCGCAAGGGCAAGCTGGCGCAAGTCGCCACGCCCCACCCGTGCGGGGCCATGGCTGTCAGTGATGGCGCGCTCTGGGTTGCTGATTGTCAGGACAAGGCGATCAAGCGGATCGATCTCAAGACCGCGAAGATTGTCGCCACGATCCCCACCGGGATCGCGAACCCGGCGGGTGAGCTCAATGTCGTGGCCGGGGCTGGCTCGATCTGGGTGGCGAGCGATGCTGCCGGGACACTCGCCCGCATCGATCCGGCGACCAATGCGGTCGCCGCCACGGTCGCGGTCGATCCGGGCACCTGGTATCTGGCCTTCGGCTTCGATGCGGTCTGGGCGGTGAGCGCCGACAAGCAGACCCTCCAGCGCGTGGACCCGAAGACCAACACCGTCACCGGGCGCGTGGGTCTGGGCGCGCAGCCCGGTTTCCTGGCCGCCGGCGCCGATGGGGTCTGGGTTCAGGAACAGGGTGATGGCACGCTCGCGCGGATCGATCCGGCCAGCGTGACGCTCGCCGGGCGGATCAAGGTCGGCGCCAACCTCAAGTGGGGTGACATCGACACGGGACTTGGCAAAGTCTGGCTGCGCACGACCGACGATCAGGTCTTTGCCGTGATCGCCCCCGAGACGATGACGGTCGCCGCGCGGCAGGGAAAGCCCGCTGGCAGCGGGGCCTTGCGCTTCACGCCCAAGGGCGTGTGGACGACCGCCCATGACCAGCACACGCTGACCTGGTGGCCCGCGCCCGAAAGTCTGGTCAAGCCGGCGGCCTGACCCGGTTCATTCCCTTTCGTCCCGCGAGCCTGTCCGCTCGCGGGACATTCATGAACAGCTATCACGACCGGCAGAATACTCCGCACGGTTGCAACATGTATGGCGGGCGGCTAGAAGTTCGGGTTCCGTTCCTCGCACGATGACGCGCCTGCTGACCTCGCCGATGGGCAGCAGGACGGGCTTTGCGAGCAACGTCCTGCGGACCCACGAGAGTACACCGTCATGAGCTATGACCGTTCCGACCTCGCCTCGCTGGCGGCATTTCTGGTCGTGGCCGAGGAACGCAGCTTCACCCGCGCCGCGGCTCGTCTGGGGACTTCGCAATCGGCGCTCAGCCACGCGATGCGGCGCCTGGAATCCAAGGTCGGTGTCCGCCTGCTGACGCGGACGACCCGTGCGGTCTCGCCCACCGATGCGGGAGACCGCATGGTCGAGGTGATCGGCCCGGCGCTCGACCAGATCGCCACCGGCATCAGCGAGATCACCAGCCTGCGCGACAAGCCTGCCGGCAATATCCGCCTGACGGTGACCGATAATGTGGCGCGCACGGTGCTCTGGCCGGTCCTGCGCACGCTCCTGCCCGAATATCCCGACATCCATGTCGAAGTGAACGTCAACAATGGCTTCGTCGATATTGTCGAGGAGCGTTTCGATGCCGGGATCCGCCTGGGCGAAGCGATCGACCGCGACATGATCGCCGTGCGCGTCGGGCCGCAACTGCGCATGGCCTGCGTGGGCGCGCCTTCCTATTTCGAACGCAACCCGATCCCGCTTACCCCGCACGACCTGTCCGCCCATTCGTGCATCAATTGGCGCATGCCCACCGCAGGCGGGCTCTATGCGTGGGAGTTCGAGAAGGACGGACGCGTGATGAATGTGCGGGTCGACGGGCAGCTTACCTTTGCGGGCACGGAACTCGCCATCGATGCCGCCGAAGCCGGGCTCGGCCTTGCGGTGACCATCGAGGATCAGGTTTCCGAGGCTATCGAGGAAGGCCGTCTCATTCGCGTACTCGAAGACTGGTGCCCGCCTTTCCCCGGCTATCACCTCTATTATCCGAGCCGCCGACAGGCTTCACCGGCTTTCAGCCTGCTGATCGAGGCCTTGCGCTGGCGCGGCGACTGACGGGCGAGCGCCGAACTGGCCACCAACGATCAGTGCGCCAAATCCACGGGCCAGCAACTGCGCGAGGAAGTCGGGGTATCCGGCACTGATCGTTTGCCCGCTGCGCAGCGCGACAAACAGCGCCTCGGTCCCCGATGCATAGATGATCGCACTGAGCAATTGCCGCTCGCCGGGCGAAAGCCCGCGCGAGGCGGCAAGTTCGTCGACATTGGCGGCGATATCGGCCATCAGGACATCGATCTGGCGCGCGCCGAACAGGCGTGAGCGGATGTGATGCTGGTTTTTCTCGAAAAAGGCCGGCCCTTCGGGAATGGCCAGAACGACATCCATGAACACCCGGTATCCGCGCGCGAGCATGGCCTCGACATCCTCGACAGCCACGCCATCCGGCCCCTGCGCGGCCACTTGCGCGCTTTTGGCGCGCGCCTGTGCAACCTCGATGCGGACGCGATCGACCAGATCGGCAATCAGCTTCCCGAAGACAGCCTCCTTGGTTCCGAAGTAGTTGTAGAAACTGCCCGCCGAGACATCGCTCTGGGTGACGATATCGCGCACCGTGGCACCATCGAGGCCTATCGAGGCGAAAACCTTCCAGGCCGCCGCCTCGATCTTCTCCATGTTGCGCGCACGGGTCGTCTCGCGCTTCTCCGATGGTCCATAAGGGCCCTTGCGGGTGTGAGGCATGACCATTCGATCCGTTGCTGGTCGTTCCGTTACCGGCCCCTTGTCCATTGTCCCGTCCATGGCGCCTGGGCGCTCAAGCCATCAAATGCGCACCCCCGTCAACCGGAATCACCGTTCCGGTTATGTGACGGGCTGCATCGCTGGCCAGAAAGGCGGCCAGTGCGCCCACATCGTCGATCGTGGCGAGTGTGCCTTCCGGGGCCAGCGCGCTGGCACGGTCGAGCAGTTCGTCGAACCGGTCGATCCCGCTGGCCGCCCGCGTGGAAATAGGCCCCGGCGAGATGGCGTGGGCGCGAATGCCCTTGGCGCCCAGTTCGGCGGCGACATAGCGGGTCGTGCTTTCGAGCGCGGCCTTGACCGGCCCCATGAGGTTGTAATGCGCAACCACGCGCTCCGATCCGTAGAACGTCACGCTCAACAGGGCCCCGCCCTTGTCCATCAGCGGTTCGGCCAGATGGGCCATGCGCACGAAACTGTGGCACGAGACATCCATGGCCAGGGCAAAGCCTTCGGCCGAGCTGTCGACGACCCGCCCGAACAGGTCGTCATGCGGGGCAAAGGCAATCGAGTGCAGCACGAAATCGAGCTTTCCCCACTCCTTGCGGATCGTTTCGAAGACCGCTTCGAGTTCGCCCGGCACGCGCACGTCGCACGGAAGCAGCATGTCCACGCCCAGCTTTTCGGCCACCGGCGCGACAAACGGCTTGGCCTTGTCATTGAGATAGGTTGCCGCAAGGCTCGCCCCGCAACGGGCAAAGGCAGCCGCGCAGCCTGCGGCAATCGAATGTTCGTTGGCAATGCCCACGACAAGCCCGCGCTTGCCGGACAGATCGACCAGAGGCGTCATCAGGAAACTCCCTTGTCGGCATCCATGAAAGGCTGGGTGAGCGAAAACGTGTGAAGCGCGATCTGGCGTTCTTCGTCAGTGGGGATCACGCGCACGATGACCCGGCTTTCCGGGCTGCTGATCACGGGGGCATTTGCCGCATTGGCCGCCTCGTCGAGGACCAGCCCCGTCCAGGCCAGGCGCGCGCAGATGGCCGCGCGGATGACCGGGTCGTTCTCGCCGATCCCGGCGGTGAAGACGAGGCCGTCGAGCCCTTCGAGCGAGACCATCAGGGCGCCCATCTGGCGCGCGGCGGTCCACACGAAAGATTCGATGGCTTCAGCCGCGCGCGGATCATCGCTGGCATGAAGGCTGCGCATGTCGCTCGACAGTTCGGACAGGCCCAGCAGGCCCGAGCGGCGATAGAGCAGGCTTTCGACCTCGTGCGCGGAAAGGCCTTCCTGCAATTGCAGGTGGATCACCGCGCCGGGATCGAGCATGCCGGTGCGGGTTCCCATGATCAGCCCGTCGAGCGCGGTAAAGCCCATCGTGGTGTCGACGCTCGCCCCCCCGCGCATCGCGCAAAGGCTCGCCCCGTTGCCCAGATGAGCGACGATCACCCGCCCTTGCGCCAGCGCCGGATCGAGCGTGGCCAGACGGGCCGAGACATATTCGTAGGACAGTCCGTGGAAGCCATAGCGGCGCATCCCCCGCGCGGCATAGGCGCGCGGGAGCGGCAGGCGCGTGGCGACGCCGGGCATGGCATGGTGGAAGCCGGTGTCGAAACAGGCGACCTGCACCAGATGAGGGGCCTTGCGTGCGATCTCGCGGATCGCGGCGAGGTTGTGGGGCTGGTGGAGCGGGGCAAGCGGGGAAAAGGTATCAAGTTCGGCAACGAGCGCCTCGTCGATCAGGCGCGGTGCCCAATAGCGCCCACCGCCATGGACCACGCGGTGACCGACCGCGACGATGGCGTGATCCTGAAGGTGATCGTGGGCCCAGTCGTAGAGTTCGCTGAGCAAGGGCTCGTGGGTCAGCCCGGCGCCGCCGTCCTTGGTTCCCTCGCCCCAGCTTTTTTCGAGCAGGACTTCGCCCGTATCACTGTGGATGCGGATGCGCGGGGCCGTGCCGATCCCTTCGAGCTTGCCTCCGGCGACATGGACCGGCCCTTGTTCCTCAAGATGATAGAGGCCAAACTTGATACTCGATGAGCCCGAGTTGAGGCTGATGATCGAGCGGGTCATGCGTTTTTCCCGCCGGTCTGGGCTGCTGCTGCCAGCAGCACCGCCACCGCGCACGAAGCGAGGCGCGTGCGCAGGCTGTCGGCGCGGCTCGTCAGGATGATCGGCACCCGCGCGCCCAGCACGATCCCGGCGGCATCGGCCCCGCCCAGGAACGTCAGCTGCTTGGCCAGCATGTTACCCGCTTCCAGATCGGGCACGACGAGGATTTCGGCCTGTCCGGCCACGGGCGAGACGATCCCCTTCTCGCGCGCGGCGGCCGCGCTGATCGCATTGTCGAAGGCCAGCGGGCCATCGAGCAGGCCGCCGGTGATCTGCCCCCGGTCCGCCATCTTGCACAAGGCCGCCGCGTCGAGGGTCGAGGCCAGCGCCGGGTTGATCGTCTCGACCGCCGAGAGGATCGCCACTTTGGGCTGCGCGATCCCGATCACATGGGCCAGATCGATGGCGTTGCGAATTATATCGGCTTTTTCCAGAAGGTTGGGCGCGATATTGATGGCCGCATCGGTGATCAGCAGCGGGGTCGGATGGCCCGGAACGTCCATCAGGTAGACGTGGCTGATGCGCCTTTCGGTGCGCAGGCCCCCATCGCGTGAAACAGCCGCCCCCATCAGTTCATCGGTATGGAGCGAGCCCTTCATCAGGGCCTGCGCCTCGCCCGAATGAATCAGGGCGACCGCCGCGCTGGCGGAGGCATGGCTGTGGGGCGTATCGACGATGCGGAAGGTGCCAATGTCGGCCCCCGCCTCGCTGGCAGCGGCCTGAATGCGGGCGGTGGGCCCCACGAGGATCGGCGTGATCAGCCCTTCCTCGAAGGCCTCGATCACCGCGCTGATCGCGGCCACGCTGCACGGATGGACCACGGCGACCGGCATGGCCTGATGGCCGCGCGCCGCTTCCATCAGGCGGCGATAGCCATCGTGGTCGGCAAAGCGGATATCGGGCAGCGCGGCGCGGGGGCGGCGGATCTTCTCGGATGGCGCCTTGACCTTGGCGATGCCCGAGATCACTTCCTCGCCCGCCTGGTTGGTGCAGGTACAGGCGAATGTCACGAAGTGGTGATGCTCGTCCTTTCCGGTAACGACGACCTGCGCGGTGATCGTGTCACCCAGTCCGACCGGTCGCTCGAAGCGCAGGCTCTGTTCAAGATAGATCGTGCCCGGCCCCGGCAACTCGGTTCCCAGCACTGCCGAGATCAGCCCACCGCCCCACAGGCCATGGGCGATGACCTTGTGGAACATGTCGGTCGCGGCGAATTCAGGATCGACATGGGCCGGATTGACGTCGCCCGAGGCCAGCGCGAAAAGCTGGATCTCGCGCTGGCCGAGCGTGCGCGAGATCTGCGCGCTCTCGCCCACGGTGATTTCCTCGAACGTGCGATTCTCGATCATATTCGGGGCAGGCATATTCGGGGCAGGCATATCCGGGGCGGGCGTATTTGCGGGGGTGGAGGTCATCGGTCAGTTCTCCAGAACGTATGTGCCCGGCGCGGCGGCGATCGGGGGATAGCCCTTGTCCGGGGCGCCCATCGGCGGAGGCGGCACGGGAGAGCCGGAATGGGCGTCGAGCCAGCGGCCCCACGCCTCCCACCACGATCCCTCATAAGGATTTGCCTGGGTCAGCCAGTCGTCGGGCGAAAGCGCGGCCTGGCCTTCGCGGCGTTCAAGCATGTGATAATGGCGATGCTTGTGGCCCGGTTCGGAGACGATCCCGGCATTGTGCCCGCCGCTCGTCAGCACGAAGGTGATCGCCGCGCTGGTGAGCATGTGGATCTTGTGGACCGAATGCCACGGGGCGACATGGTCGGTCTCTGTGCCCACCACGAACAGCGGCTGGCGGATCGAGGAGAGCGCAATGGCCCGGCCATCGGCCAGAAAACGCCCTTCGGCCAGATCGTTGTGCAGGAACAGACGGCGCAGGTATTCGCTGTGCATGGCATAGGGCATGCGCGTCCCGTCCGCGTTCCAGGCCATCAGGTCGTTGACGCCCGGCCGCTCGCCCATCAGGTACTCGTTGAGGACGCGCGACCACACCAGATCGTTGGGGCGCAGCATCTGGAACGCGCCGCCCATCTGGTGGCTGTCGAGATAGCCGCGTTCCCACATCATGCTGTCGAGCAGGTTGAGCTGGCCCTCGTCGATGAACAGGCCCAGTTCACCCGGTTCGGTAAAGTCGGTCTGCGCGGCCAGCAGGGTGATCGAGGCAAGGCGCTCGTCGCCCTCGCGCGCCATGGCCGCCGCCGCGATGCTCAGCAGCGTTCCGCCCAGGCAATAGCCGAGCGCATGAATATGCGCCGCGCCAGTGATCGCCTGGATCGCCGTCAGCGCGGCCAACGGGCCAAGCTGGCGATAATCGTCCATGTCGAGGTTGCGGTCCTCGCTGGTGGGATTGTGCCACGAGATCGCGAAGACGGTATAGCCCTGCCCGACCAGCCAGGCGATCAGCGAATTGTTGGCCGAAAGATCAAGGATGTAATATTTCATGATCCAGGCAGGCACGATCAGCACCGGTTCGGGCTTCACTTCGGCGGTCGTCGGGCTGTACTGGATCAGTTCGATCAGCCGGTTGCGATAGACGACCTTGCCCGGCGTGGCGGCGATGTCGCGACCGATCTGGAGCGGACTTTCCTTCGGATCGGGGCCGCCGCGCGCCAGTTCGGCAAGATCGGCAAGGAACAGCTTTGCCCCTTCGACCAGACACATCCCGCCGGTATCGAGGATGCGCTGTTGCAGGACCGGATTGGTCGCCAGAAAATTGCTGGGCGCGGCCATGTCGAGCATCTGGCGGACCGCAAAGGCAGTGATCGCCTCGTGATGGGCGCTGACCCCCGAAATGCCGGTCGTGGCGTTGTTCCACCACTGCTGGGCAAGCAGGAAGGACTGGGTGATCAGGCCGAAGGGGCCTTGCTGCCAGGCCGGATCATCGAAGCGGTGATCCTGTGGCAGGGGCTTGATCGCCGGGGCTCCGGGATGTTCAGGATTGGGTCCATGGCAACACTGGTCGGCCAGGCGCAGCCATTGCCGCACCGCCTTGCCCACCAGATCGAGCCGCTTTCCGGGCGAGGCGGACAGATGGAGCGCCCAGTCGGAAAAGGCCTGGGCCACGGTGACCGGCGAAAGTCCCCCGGTCATGCTGGCGATGCCTGCAAAGGCCGCGCGGTCGAGGGTTGCGGCCAGACCGTCGAGCGGATCGGGCGCGGGGGGCGGAGCTGCGGGGGGATGGTAGGCAGCAGGCTCGGTCATCGGGGGGAACTCCCTTGCAAGGCTGGCGGGGCAGGATGGGCGGATGAAACGGATGGGCCGGGTGCGGGCGGGCTCCAGCCACCACCCAAAGCCCGGTAGAGTTGCACGGTGGCGCTGCGCTGGGCAATGCGGGCCTGTTCGAGTTTGTCGGCGTCGGACAGCGTATCGAGCCGGGCCTGAAGCACATCGCCCAGCGTGACACGCCCGGCGCGATAGAAAGCCTGTGCCTCGTCCGCCCGGCGGGCCGAGAGCGTGCGGGCGGAGACAAGCCCGGTGACCCGCGCATCGAACCCGGCGCGCAGGCCATAGGCGGTCTCGACTTCCTCCAGCGAGGACAGGACCGTGCGGTCCTGCGCGGCCAGCGCACCTTCCAGTTCGGCCTGTCCCGCCGCGATCCGCCCGCGCAAGAGCCCGCCGGTGAAGATCGGCACGCTCGCCTTGACGTTGAGCAGGCCCATCGTCCCCCCGAAGCCGGGCAGGCCCGAAAGACCCAACTCGCCGTTCTGCCCCGAAAAACCGATGCTGAAACGCGGGTAGAGATCGGCCTTGTAGCTCTTGAGCTTGGCCGCCCGCGCCGCGACCATGGCCATGCTCGCGCGTACATCGGGGCGGCGTTCGAGAATGGTCGAGGGCCATTGCCCCGATGGTGGCGGCGGAACCGCAAGATCGGAGCTGCCCCCGCGCCGCGGCACCACGTCGACCATCGCTTCGGGCAGCGCGCCCGACAGGATCGCAAGGCGCCGGCGGCGCGCATCGATCAGGGCCAGAAGCTGGGGACGCGCGGCTTCAAGCGACGCTGCGGCGGCCTGCGCGCGGGTCAGGTCGGGCTTGCTGGCCTGGCCGGTGCCCTGCCGCGCGGCGACATACGCGGTCAACGCGCGCGTGGCCTCAAGGCTCTGGTCGAGCAGCGCAAGCCGCGCCTCAAGCCCGCGCCATTGCTGGTAATTCTCTACCACATCGGCCACGACCATCAGGCGCACGCCCTGCGCCATCCAGTCGACCCCGCCAGCCATGGCTTGTGCGGCAGCGACATCGGCATGGCGCCCGCCGAAAATGTCCGGCTCCCACTGCGCGCCAAGGCCAACCAGATAGCCGCCGCCAGTCGCGCCGCGCGTGAAGGGCGACAGGACCGAACCTGCCGTGCCATCGATCCCGGTATCGCCGGCATTGCCCCAGCCCGCCCCTTGCGCGGCGATGGTCGGATAGAGCGCGGCCTCGGCCACCGAGGCGAGCGCGCGCGCGGCCTCGACATGGGCGCGCGCCACGCGCAAGTCGGTATTGGCAGCCAGCGCCGCGTCCACCAGCCTGTCGAGTGCAGGATCGCCCCAGGCGGTCCACCACTGGTCGAGCGCGGCGGCGCCCTCCCCTTGCGCAGCGCCCTGTGCGGCAGCTGCATCGAGGCGGGCCGGCGCCACAACTTGCGCGGCGGGCGCT